>JBGAUM010000156.1:0-4830 GCA_044228625.1 Usitatibacteraceae bacterium
CCTTGCGGCATCTTTGGTGGCCTGGCGTTGGGCGTCGTCGAAATAAGCGGGCACGGTAATGACCGCGCCGACGAGTTCGCCGTCGTCGTCACCCAGCAGCGCACGTTCGGCCTGCACCTTGAGGACCTTCAGGATATCGGCCGAAACATCGACCGGTGATTTGACTCCGGCAACGGTTTCCAGCCGAACCATGCCGGGAGCATCTACGAAGCGATAGGGCAAGGCCCCGTATTTTGCGACGTCCGCCAAGCCGCGCCCCATGAATCGCTTGACCGACACGATGGTGTTTTCCGGGTCGTCCGCCTGCGTGGCCTTGGCCTCACGGCCCACCACCACGCGGCCATCCGCGTGGTACCGAACGACCGACGGGAGAAGCTGCTGCTGATCGCCATCGCGCAGCACTTCCGCAGTACCACTTCTCACGGCGGCCACCAGCGAATTGGTGGTTCCGAGGTCAATGCCGACCGCCAATCGGTGCTGGTGTGGCGCGGTTGACTCACCGGGTTCGGCGATTTGCAGAAGGGCCATGCCTCAGGACTCCATCGATTCCGCCGCGAGGTCGATTTCCTCGGCCAATTTGTCGATAAACCGGAGCTTGCGAACACTCAAGCGCGCGGCGGGCCAATCCATAGACGCCAGTTGGTTCCTTAATGCCTGGGTCAAGCCGCTGCGCACGGCACGTTCCTCGATCGCAAGGGAGTTCAGGCCAGCCTCGTCTCGGCTCCGCCGCGCATTTTCAACGGACTCGCGCCATTCCATTTGCGCCGTCAGAAACTCCAACGGCATGGCTGTGTCGGTTTCCTCGCCGGTGTCGACGCCATTCAATTGGAGGATGTAGCGGCCACGGTTGATCGGAGACTTCAAGGTACGATAGGCCTCGTTGAGCCGGGTGGACCACTGTGCGGCCACCCGTTGTTCCGCATCGCTGGCTTGCGCATGCCGATCCGGATGGACCTCACGCTGCAAGTCGCGATACGCATGGTCGAGCGCGGCCAGATCCACGTCAAATGAGGCGGGAAGGCCGAACAACGCAAAATGGTCTTTTGAAAAATCGGTGTTCATCACGCAAAAAAGGGCGGCTGCGCCGCCCCGGGACCCTGCCCCAAAAACAGGCAGGGGATTGGGTTAGACGTTAAAACTCTCGCCGCACCCGCACTTGTCCTTCTCGTTCGGGTTGTTGAACTTGAATCCTTCATTCAATCCTTCACGGACGAAATCGAGTTCAGTTCCATCGATGTAAACCAGGCTTTTCGGGTCGACAAACACCTTGACGCCATTCGATTCAAACGCGTGGTCTGCGTCGTCGGCGGCATCGACGAACTCCAGCTTGTAAGCCATGCCGGAACAGCCCGTGGTGCGAACGCCAAAGCGCACGCCAATGCCCTTCCCACGCTTGGTCAGGTAATTTTGAACATGCGTGGCAGCACGTTCGGTCAATGTGATGGCCATGCGCAATCTTTCTCTAGTCGGCCGCCGCCTTGAGGTCGTGCTTGGCCTTGTAATCGGCAATCGCCGCCTTGATGGCGTCCTCGGCAAGAATCGAGCAGTGGATCTTCACAGGCGGCAACGCCAGTTCCTCGGCGATTTGCGTGTTCTTGATTTCGCCCGCCTGGTCGAGCGTCTTGCCCTTCACCCATTCGGTCACCAGCGAAGACGACGCGATGGCCGAGCCGCATCCATATGTCTTGAATTTTGCATCCTGGATGACGCCATCGGCACCCACTTTGATCTGGAGCTTCATGACGTCGCCACACGCGGGCGCGCCTACCATCCCAGTAGCCACACCTGCCTCGTCTTTGCCGAACGAGCCGACGTTGCGCGGGTTTTCATAGTGATCGATGACTTTGTCTGAATAGGCCATGTTGCCTCCAACGGTTTTACATACATGCAGTTCGTCCGGCGGCGCCGGCGACTTGCCCTGACTCACCCGGCCAAAAGCGGTTATCCACGTTTGGCCGTTTTATTAATGACTTGCCCACTGCACTTTCGAAATATCCACGCCATCCTTGTACATTTCCCACAGGGGCGACATGTCCCGGAGCTTCTGGATGCGCTCTCGGATCAATTTCACTGCATATTCAATATCGTCTTCGGTGGTAAATCGGCCGATCGTGAAGCGGATCGAGCTGTGCGCCAATTCGTCGTTGCGGCCCAGCGCCCGAAGCACGTATGAAGGCTCGAGCGATGCAGACGTGCAGGCGGAGCCGGACGATACGGCCAACTCCTTGATCCCCATGATGAGCGACTCACCCTCGACAAAATTGAAACTGACATTGAGATTATGCGGCACGCGGTGGGTCATGTCGCCATTGACATACACCTCCTCCATGCCGCGGATGCCCTCAAGCAGTTTGTCGCGCAACATGCGGATGCGTTCACATTCGGCGGCCATTTCTAGCCGCGCAATGCGAAAGGCTTCGCCCATGCCGACAATCTGGTGGGTGGCCAGCGTGCCGGAGCGGAATCCGCGTTCGTGCCCGCCCCCGTGCATTTGCGCCTCAAGTCGCACGCGTGGCTTGTGCCTTACAAACAGCGCCCCGATACCTTTCGGCCCGTAGGTCTTGTGTGCAGAGAAGCTCATCAAATCGACCTTGAGCGCTTGCAGGTCGATCGGCAACTTACCGGTCGCTTGCGCGGCGTCGACGTGGAATACGATGCCCTTGGACCGACAGAATTCCGCGATATCGGCGATCGGCTGGATGACCCCGATTTCGTTGTTCACCATCATCACGGAAACAAGGATGGTATCTGGCCGCACGGCCGCCTTGATCACTTCGAGGCTGAGCAATCCGTGCTCATTGACGTCAAGGTAGGTCGCTTCGAATCCCTGGCGCTCTAGCTCGCGCACGGTGTCCAGCGTCGCCTTGTGTTCCGTCTTGACGGTGATGATGTGCTTCCCTTTGGACTTGTTGAATTGGGCCGAGCCCTTCAAGGCCAGATTGACCGATTCGTTGCCCCGAAGTGAATACAATCTTCTTGGCGTCGGCATTCACCAGTTTCGCAATTTCTTCGCGCGTTCTCCACCGCCTCTTCCGCCGTCCAGCCGAATGCATGGCTTCGCGATGCAGGATTGCAAAGGTTTCGGTCAAGTACGGAATGATCTTTGGCTGCCACGCGCGGATCCACCGGCGTCGTTGCGGAATAGTCGAGATAAATGGGCGTCTTGCTCATGGTTTCACGCGGCATGGACATTGGGAGGGGGCAGTTCGGTGTTTCATCTGCACGATGTTGGTCGTACCTGTCAGTTGCTGGCGCGCACGTTCCTTTTCAACCAGCTCGGATAGCTTCACGCCATCCAGGTAGCCGATGACCGTATCGTTGAGGCTTTCCCACAGATCATGGGTCAAGCAGCGGCGGTCGCCGGCGCAATTCTCTTTACCCTCGCACTGACGTGAATCGATCGGCTCCTCGACCGCAATGATGATATCGGCCACGCTCAATTGCTCCAGCGGCTTTCCGAGGTTGTATCCGCCGCCCGGCCCGCGCACGCTGGCGACCAACGCATGGCGCCTGAGTTTGCCAAACAACTGTTCCAGATAGGACAGCGAGATTTTTTGACGCTCGCTGATGGAGGCGAGCGCCACCGGGCCCCCATTTGAATGAAGGGCCAGATCCAACATGGCGGTGACGGCGAAGCGCCCTGGTGGTCAGTCTCATGCGGTCTCCAACGCAAGCGGATCGGGATAAACCCGACCGATTGTGTCAAGTATAGATATCCGCGTTTTTAGTCAGATTTATCTGCGGGGCATTTGCGCCCTGCGCCCGTAAGTAAAACTCCAGAACTGACAAGGCTTTCAAGGCATAAATGCCTTGAGTGCCGCGCCAAATATAGAGGTAACGGTGTTTTCCCTTTCAATCCAGGAAGACCGGCACCGGTCAGGTAAACTACGGTCCGAAAACTGACAGCAATCCAGGCAAAGCAAGGGAGCAGCATGGCTGACGTCATCGGAGTAATTGGTTTGGCGTATGTCGGCCTGCCGCTGGCAGTTGAATTTGGCAAGTCTCTGGAAACCATTGGTTTTGATATTTCTCCCGCCAAAATCGCGTCCTACCGGGAAGGTGTCGACCCCACCGGCGAGGTCAGCACCACAGATTTGAAGGCCGCGACCAAGTTGGCCTGCACCACCGATCCCAAAGACCTTGCCCGCGCAGACATCGTGATTGTGGCGGTCCCCACGCCTGTCAATGAAGCGCGTCTGCCGGACTTTGGACCGCTGCTTTCCGCCTGTCAGGCCGTCGGCCCGTTCCTGAAGCGTGGCGCGATTGTGGTCTTTGAGTCCACGGTTTACCCCGGCGCAACGGAAGAGATTTGCATTCCGGAACTGGAGCGGCTGTCCGGAAAGAAATGGAAGACGGATTTTTGGGTTGGCTATTCGCCAGAGCGGATCAATCCGGGCGACAAGGAACGCACGCTTCGCAAAATCATGAAGATTGTTTCGGGCGACACCCCGGAAACACTGGAGCGACTCGCCGCCGCCTATGGAAAGGTCGTCGATGCCGGCATTTACAAGGCCTCCAGCATCCGGGTCGCCGAGGCCGCGAAAGTGATCGAAAACTCGCAGCGTGACATCAACATTGCGTTCATGAATGAGTTGGCCATCATCTTCAACAAGATGGGCCTGGACACGCGCGAGGTGCTGGATGCAGCGGGCACGAAGTGGAACTTCCTGAAATTTACGCCTGGCTTGGTGGGCGGGCATTGCATCGGCGTCGACCCGTATTACCTCACCTACCAGGCTGAAAAATTCGGCCACCACCCCGAAGTCATCCTGTCCGGACGGCGAATCAACGACGGCATGGGCAAGTTCATCGGCGAGCAAACGGTCAAGA
>JBGAUM010000157.1:0-4578 GCA_044228625.1 Usitatibacteraceae bacterium
GGCCGAAGGCAATTCCAAAGGTGCGGTTCGGCACTACCGTACCGCCAAGGCGCTGGTGGGAAACGACCCCAATGCGCCGATTGAAATCAGAAACGAATTGCAACGGACAGAAGCATTTTGTCTCCGCCAAGCCAGTGAAATCGAATCCATTCTGGCGACGGAATTCATTCGCGCCGGCCTTGATCCCCAAGGGGCGGCTGCGGGGGAGCGATTTGCGGAGTCCGTCGAACTGTTGTTTGAGCGCAAGGAACTCTTTTTTCAGGCCCCCAAATATTATTTCTTTCCTGGGCTAGCGCATCGACAGTTTTTTTCGCGCGCTGAATTCCCGTTTCTTGACGACGTGGAGAATGCGACTGACGCGATTCGTGCTGAAGTGCTGAAGATCATGCAGGAGGATCGCGCCTTTGAACCCTATGTCAAGAAAGATCCGGCCAGGCCCCACGATGATCAACTTGGCATGGCGGACAATCCCGGCTGGAGTGCTTACTATCTTTGGAAAGATGGCAAGCCAATTCCGGAAAACCTGGCGCGATGTCCGGAAACCGCTGAAGTCGTCGACAACATACCGTTGTGCGTAATGCCCGGGCGCGCGCCGTCAGTACTCTTTTCACGCCTGTTGCCCGGCGCGCGAATTCCGCCGCATAACGGCATGGTCAACACGCGCCTGATTTGTCATTTGCCATTGATTGTCCCGCCCGGTTGCGGATTTCGCGTGGGTAACGAGACGCGCGAATGGCGTGAAGGCAAGGCTTGGGTATTCGATGACAGCATTGAGCATGAAGCCTGGAATGACAGCAACGAAACGCGTGTCATTCTTCTGTTCGAGATTTGGCGTCCCGAATTGAGCGATGCCGAACGAACGGCCATTTTGGCGTTGTTCAAGGCGATTGACGTCCGCAATGGCGCGCCACCGCGGTGGGAGATCTGAATTCATATGGCAAGCAATTACGAAACCTTGCTCGGCACGATTGCCCAACTTGAAAGCATGGCCGTGCAGGCCAGCCGAAGCGGGCGCGAGCAGGAAATGCTGGGGTATTGGAAAAGGATCCTTGAATTGGACCCGCGTCATGCCAGGACCTTGGCTGCGATGGGTCAGCGACATTTCCGTCGCGGCGAGTTCCCGCAAGCGCTCACTTACTTTAAACAGGTCGCGGACAGCAATTCAACGGATTCGCGCTCATGGATCAATCTGGCTTTGACGTATCAACAGTTAAAGGACGAACAAAGCGAAGAAGCGTCGATTGTGCAGGCCCTCAAAGCAGACCCAGGTGACCTGCTAGCGCTCTTGTTGAAGGGAAATTTGCATGAGCGACGCGGCAACCGCCACGAGGCTGCCCGCGCCTTTGGCGCTGCAGTTGCGGTGGCACCTCCGCTGGACCAACTGACCCCGGATCTGCGTCCGACAGTCTTGCACGCGTTGTCTTACAAGGATGAATACGATCGCCAGTGCGCAGTGTTTCTCGACCAACATCTGTCGGCGGCGTATGCGGAATGCAAAGGTGAGCGCCTTGATCGGTTTCGCGATGCCGTCGATATCATGGTGGGAAGAAAACGGCGATTCGACTCACTCCCCCTAGCCTATTTTTACCCCGGCCTACCGGCCATTGAATTCTTCGACAAAGCCCTTTTTCCATGGTTGCCGGCGTTCGAGTCGGCGACCGATGCCCTCCGGAACGAATTCCTGCACGTTCTCGCCAGCGAAGAGGGCTTCACGCCATATATCTCCTATCCCGAAGGATTGCCGCTCAATCAATGGGTCGAGCTCAACAACTCGCCCCGCTGGAGCGCATTCCACTTGTTCAAGGCGGGTGAGCGGCTCGAGTCCAATGCGTCGCGCTGTCCGGACACCATGGCGTTGCTGGACACTGCGCCTCAGCCGAAACAGGCAGGAAGAACGCCTGCCGCCATGTTTTCCTTGTTGAAACCCAAGACGAGGATTCCGCCCCATACCGGCGTTTCCAATGTGCGCCTGGTGACACACGTGCCGCTGATCGTTCCGGATTCTTGCGGGTTTCGCTGTGGAAACCAGACCCGGGGTTGGACGCCCGGCGACGCATTTGTATTCGACGACACCATTGAGCACGAAGCCTGGAACGACAGCGAAAAACTGCGGGTCGTCCTGATTTTTGACATCTGGCACCCGATGTTGAGCGAAGCCGAGCAACGGATGATTTCCGCGTTGTCGGAAGGATTGAATCGCTTTACCGGCGAGTTTGGGGGATTCGACCTCTAGCCGGGCGTTGCAAAAGCAAAGGGTCAATGCGGGCGCGGGTTTCCAGCACTTTTCACGTGGAAACCCCCGCCATTGCGTGGGTTTGGCGTTTCGCCTCATGTACCGACATCGCCTGAGGCCCGCAAATAGTCAATCTGGAACGAGATCAAATGCGATGGTCAGGCGCTCCTGGTCGGCATGAAACGGCACGGTGCCATGCCACATGTAGGAAGGAAACAGCACCAGCTTACCCGGTTCCGGTTTGACGTAGTGTTCTGCCTCCAGTGCAGGTGAGGTTGCGACGCCAGGTTGACCAAACTTGATCCAACCTTCGCGCCCCCGATCCACGGCATCCGGCAAGGCGACATAAAACGCAGAGGACAGCCATCCCATGGGGTGCACGTGGTCGGTGTGGTAACCGCTGGATCGAAGGCGCGCAGACCACACGCCGTTGAATTTGTACCCCCCAGTGAGGCGCGCCCGCACCGGGTCCCGATATTTTCCGAGACCGGCTTCCAGAAATGCAATGTGCCGACGGATCGGACCATCAATTGCCGAAAAAAATGCCCGGATGACGGGATCATCCACTTTGTCCAATCCCTGGAGCGTTTGGGTCCCATGGCGCAGTGATTGGTTGAGCGGGTGTCCGCGCATCGGATGGAGTCGCTCCAGACTTGATTTGAGGTCCCTCAAGAAATCATCAAACGTCGCCCAGCCCGATGGCACATCAATGGTCCACTCCTTTACCAACTGGTCGTAGTTGTAGAGTTCCTGGTACCTGCGGTCCCCAAGAATCCGCCATGCGGTCGCCACCAGCGCCATGCCGTATTGTTCGAGTGGCGCGAAACCCAGCAGGCGGTGGGCCGTGCGTGACGCCTCCTCAGGCTTCCCGCAAGCCAGCAGCGCCTCGGCGAGTTTACTGATTGCAGTCGCGTTGTCAGGCAGTTGTTCTGCCGCGCGGACAGCAAGCTCAAGGGCCATTTCAGGATCACGCCGCGTCAACAACTCAGAGGCACGCAACATCACTTCCGGATCGATACCCCGCAATGAGGTCAGCGGCATCAGGGTCGAAATTGCGCCGTCTGGATCCCCCGCGTGATCCAACAACCTGGCCTTGGTTGCACAAAGCATGTGCGCGTTGGGAAATGCGCGAATGGCCGCATCCAGCGCTGCGCTTGCCAAACCAATATCTTCCGTTTGCATCCAAAGCAACAATGCCAAGTCGGCATGCGCTTCGAAATAGTCAGGACGACGAAGGATGGCGGCCCGAAATGCAGTGGCCGCTTCATCGAATCGACCCAGCCCGGTCAGGCTTCTTCCCAGCACCAAATATGTCTCTGCCGCGTCCACCCCTTTGGCAATCGCGCGGCGCGCGGCAGATTCACTGGCTTCAAATCGCTGGGCGTCTCCAAGTGCGGCCGCCAAATTGTGTTCGGCAATGCCACTTTGCGGGGCGGACGCCATGCCGCGCTGATAGGCCTCTATCGCGTCATGCAGATTGCCGATGAGCTTGAATGCGAGGCCGCGTGCCGTCCAGATTTCAAGCGTCGCAATTCCCGCATGGGTGAAACGCTCCGTGATTAGCAGGGCTTCTTCGGCGTTGCCATGGGTGGCGAGAAAGTCGGCCAGTGCCGCGGCTGGCCCCGGCCATTCCGGGTGCGCCAAGAACTCGGCGCGCAGCTTGTTTTCCAGGCTGGCGGAAGTGGAAGGCATTTCCATGGGAATGATATTCGTTCAAATTGAATGTGTGGCGGCTGCAATGCCCTCGATTATCCCGTTGTAGAAACAAAAACGGCGGACCGAAGTCCGCCGTTTTTGCCATTCACAAGTCCGATGATCAGAACTTGTAGGTGGCGTTGATGAACACGCGACGACCCAAGGCGTCATACACCTGAGGATAGGTGTTGCCGTTACCGAAGACCGCGGCGAGCGTGGTGGAATCGGCAATCGGCGGATCCTTGTCAAACAGGTTGTTGATACCACCGCGCAGCGTCAACTGCTTGGTGACAGACCAGGAACCTGCCAGATCGAAGTAATCGCGCTTCGGGAACGTGCGGTTGATGTCGTTCAAGGCACCATTCAGCAACACATTGGAGCTCGTTGCTTCGTTGGCCACCTTGTCGATATGACGCCACGTCAAAGCCAAGTCAAAGTTCCACGGGCTCGTCCAGGAACCGCGAACCTTGTGGCGCCACTTCGGAACCGGCACGCCGCAGGTCGGACCATGGAGGCCCTTGCAGTCGTAAGAGCCACCGCCAGGGATCGGTTCGCTCTCGGCCTTTTGCAACAATGTGGCATTCATCGTCACGTTGTAGCTACCCCACCCGGTGGGTAACTTGTCGGCGTAGCTGAAGCCGAAGTCGATA
>JBGAUM010000158.1:0-4507 GCA_044228625.1 Usitatibacteraceae bacterium
GGTGTCCATACGCCGGACTTCCTTGGGCGACATCCATTGTGCGGGGTCGAAGTTCTTCACCTCCCCCGCGATGCGCGTGGGTAGCACCGAGGCGTCAAACCGCGTGATGGGGCCAATGCCCCCACGCCCGTTGATGAGATTGTCCCAAGCCTGTTGGATCCCGTTTCCGACCGGCGAAACGATACCCAGACCCGTGATGACGACGCGCCGTTTAGACATAGCTAATCTTGAGCGAAAGAGGGAAACCGGGCGGCCCGATCCGGCCGCCCGAACTGTCTGCCGCAGGTATGCGGCAAACGCAGGAATTACTTCTTGAGGTTGGCGTTGATGTAGTCAATCGCTTGTTGAACGTTGGTGATCTTCTCGGCGGCTTCGTCAGGAATTTCGGTTTCAAACTCCTCTTCCAGGGCCATCACGAGCTCGACGTTGTCGAGTGAATCCGCGCCCAGGTCTTCGACGAACGAGGAATCGTTCTTGATGTCGGCTTCGGCGACGCCGAGTTGTTCCGCGACGATCTTCTTGACCCGCGCTTCGATGTTATCCATTTGCTGCTTCCTCCAAGGGAATAAAGAAAAACCTGCCTATTTTAACAAATTGCCGCGCAAGCCTTTGGCCTGCCGGTTGCCATCTACTCCATGTGCATTCCGCCGTTGACGTGCAAGGTCGCACCCGTGATGTATGCCGCACCGGGCGAGGCCAAAAACAGGACTGACTCGGCGATATCGCTTGCAGAACCCAGCCTGCCCAAGGGCACATTGGCCACCAGCGCAGCTTTCTGCGCTTCCGGGAGATCCTTGGTCATGTCGGTCTCGATAAACCCTGGCGCGACGCAATTGACCGTGATTCCGCGACTGCCGACTTCGCGCGCCAGGGATTTGGTGAACCCGACCAGGCCCGCCTTGGCCGCCACATAGTTCACTTGCCCTGGATTGCCCATCGAACCGACCACGGAGCCGATATTGATGATCCGTCCTGCGCGTGCCTTCATCATGCCGCGGATCACTCCACGGGAAAGCCGAAACACGGACGTCAGATCGGTGTCGATCACTGACTGCCAATCTTCATCTTTCATTCGAAGGATCAGCGTATCCTTGGTGATGCCTGCATTGTTGACAAGTATGCCGACCGCGCCAAATTCCTTTTCCACCTGGGCAAGCAGCGCCTCGCACTGCGCACCGTCAGTCACATTGAGAACCATGCCGCGGCCTTTCAGTCCCGCCCCGTCAATGGCCGACTGGATCCCCAAAGCACCAGACTCGCTCGTTGCAGTCCCAACAACGGCGGCACCTGCCTTGCCAAGTGCTTGAAGAATGGCCGCGCCGATGCCACGGGATGCGCCGGTAATCAATGCAACCTGATTGTCGAGATTTGCCACGCTCTGCTCCTCAAGCGGATTGTGTAGCGGTCACGGCGGCTTTCAACGACGCGCCATCCTGAACGGCCAGACATTGAAGACTGGCATCAATTCGCGAATTCAATCCCGTCAACACCTTGCCCGGAACGCATTCAATGACCTGTGTGACTCCATGGGAGGCAAAGGACTGCACGGTTTCAATCCATCTCACTGGTCGGAACAGCTGTTCATAGAGTGCATGCTTGATCCCGTCGACCTCGCCAAATGATTTGACGTCCGCGTTCTGCACGACGGGAGTGGCCGGCACCTTGAAAGCCATGGTGTGCATCGCTTCCCGCAAACGCTCAGCTGCAGGTTTCATCAATGCACAGTGCGAAGGCACGCTCATGGGCAGCATCAGCGCCCGCTTTGCGCCGCGTTCCTTGGCCAACGCCATTCCTCGCTCGACAGCGGTTCGGTGTCCGGCAATCACGACCTGATTGGGTGAGTTGAGATTCACGGCCTCAAGCACCTCGCCTTGGGAGGCATCTGCACACACGGCGCGAACCCCTTCCACTTCCAACCCAAGGATCGCCGCAATGCCGCCAACCCCTTCCGGAACGGCGGCTTGCATGGCCTCTGCGCGCTGGCGAACCAGTCGCACGGCATCGGACAGCGATAACGTTCCCGCGGCACAAAGGGCCGTGTATTCACCGAGGCTGTGCCCTGCAAAATACGCCGGTATGCCCCCGCCTGCAGCGATCCAGGCCCGCCATGTGGCGACCCCTGCCACCAGCATCAAAGGCTGGGTGTTGACGGTTTGGTTCAAGACGTCTGCTGGACCATCGGCCAGCAAGGACCAAAGATCTTGTCCCAAAGCGCCAGAGGCCTCGTCAAACGTGGCTTTCACGGCCGGATAGTCGGCAAACCCATTCATCATGCCGACAGATTGCGAACCCTGCCCAGCAAAAACGACGGCAAATTTTTTCATGAACTCATCACCACTTGATCAATGCCGCACCCCAGGCAAAGCCTCCACCCAAAGCTGCCAGCAACACGTTGTCACCCGCCTTGATTTTGCCAGCGCGAACCGTCGCGTCCAACGCCAACGGAATGGACGCTGCAGACGTGTTGCCGTGCTTATCGACCGTCACCACAACCTTTTCATCGGACAAATTGAGCTTTTTTGCCGCGTGCATGATGATCCGCTGATTGGCCTGGTGACAGATGAACCAGTCGATCGCATCCGGCTGGAGTCCATTGGCGTTGAGCGCTTCCCATGCGACCTCCTCAAACGCCTTGACGGCGAACTTGTAAACCGCACCGCCCTCCATGGTCAGCAGAGGAGAGCCTCGGACCTTGCCGTTTTCCACGGTGCCGGGCGTACAGAGGACATCGCGGTAGCCGCCGTCCGTGTGCATGTGGGTCGTCAACACACCGGGCACATTGGATGCGCGCAACACCACTGCACCGGCGCCATCGCCAAACAACACGCAGGTGCTGCGGTCCTGCCAGTTCAGAATGCGCGAGAACACTTCAGTGCCTACTACGAGCGCACATTGCACGCTGCCGCTACGTACAAACTGATCAACAGTGGCCAGCGCAAAGACAAATCCAGAACAGACCGCCTGCAGGTCGAAAGCGATTGAATGCTTGATGCCAAGCTTGTCCTGCAGAATGCAGGCCGTCGCGGGAAAGACCATGTCGGGCGTCGACGTCGCGACGACAATCATGTCGATCTCGTCCGGGCGCACATGCGCGGCGTGAAGCGCGCGCTTGCACGCTTCCAGCGCCAGATCACTGGCGTCCTGATTGTCCGCGGCATAATGCCGCTCACGAATTCCGGTCCGCGAAACGATCCACTCGTCGCTGGTATCCACGAGCCTTTCGAGGTCCGCGTTGGTCACCACACGTTCAGGCAAATAGCTGCCCGTACCTACAATACGCGAGTAGATCACGAAGCCTCCTGACCGTTTGAACGGGGCGCGAGCATGCCCTCGGCATGCAGGCGTTCCATTTCCGTCGTGATCAATTTGAGCAATCCGTGTTCAACCTCGCTGACCGCGCGCTGCAGTGCGTAGGAAAACGACACTGCGTCGGCAGAACCATGGCTTTTCACGACCACGCCGCGCAGCCCGAGCAATGCGGCGCCGTTGAACCGGCGATGGTCGAGTTCATGTTTGAAGCGCTTCAATACCCCGATCGATACGAGCGCAGCAAACTTGCCATACAGGCCGCGTTTGAATTCAGACTTCAATGTATCGGCAATCATGCGGGCCATGCCCTCCGATGTCTTGAGCATTACGTTGCCGACAAACCCGTCGCACACGACAACGTCGGTGGTGCCCTTGTAAATATCGGTGCCTTCGACGTTTCCGTAAAAATTGAGGTGGCTGGCTTTCAGCAGTTCGCCGGCCGCCTTGACGTTTTCATTGCCCTTGATATCTTCCGAGCCGATATTGAGCAGGCCTACCGTGGGACTTTCCTTGCCCTCGACCGCCGTGCAAAGCATTGCGCCCATGATTCCAAACTGAAGCAAGTGCTCAGGCGTGCAATCGGCATTCGCCCCGAGATCCAGGGTATAGACCACACCTTTTTTGGTCGGGAGTGCTGCAGCAATGGCGGGGCGGTCAATACCCGGCAGCGTTTTCAGGACAAACTTGGCTGTGCCCATCAAGGCACCGGTATTGCCTGCGGACACGCAGGCGTCGGCTTCACCATTCTTGACGAGATCAATCGCGACGCGCATTGAAGAATGCTTCTTGTTGCGAATCGCCGAACGAATGTCTTCGTCCATGCCCACGACTTCCGGCGCATCAACGATTGTCAGCCGGCCAGATTTCTCGGCCTCGTTGGCTTGTGCGGCCTTTAGCGAAAGCTCGCCGCGGATCGTCTCCGTGCGCCCGACCAGCGCCACACGGCACTCGGGTCGTCGCGCAAGGAAATCCAACGCAGCAGGTACCGTCACGGAAACGCCGTGATCGCCACCCATCGCATCGATGGCAAGCGTGGTCATCATTTGTGAAATGTCCCCTCCCAGGACGATTTCACTACGGGATCAAACTTATTGTTCTTCGCGCCACGCAGGCGGAAGATTATTCGTCGGCCTTGGTCTTGACGACCTTCTTGCCGCGATAGTAACCGCTGGGGCTGATGTGATGACGCAAATGCGTC
>JBGAUM010000159.1:0-4443 GCA_044228625.1 Usitatibacteraceae bacterium
ATCACACCGAGCGCACCCCGCTTGATCATCCACAACACGCCGCTGGTGTAGCGGTGCGTGACGCGCGCAAACCAATGGTTGAACGCGGTGAAGAACTTGCCCGGCCCGCGATGCGCCTTTTTCAGGGTCACCACGCACAGCGCCGGCGTCATGGTCAGCGCGACCACCCCGGAAATCACCACGGCGATCGAAATCGTCACGGCGAACTGGCGATAAAGCTCTCCCGTGAGGCCGCCCAGGAACGCGATGGGCACGAACACCGAGACCAGCACCAGCACGATGGCAACCACCGGACCGGTCACTTCCTGCATCGCCTTGAGCGCGGCTTCGCGGGCCGGCAGGCCGTCCTCGTGCATGATGCGCTCGACGTTCTCCAACACCACGATGGCATCGTCGACCACGATACCGATAGCCAGCACCATCCCGAACAACGTGAGCGTATTGATCGAGTAGCCCAGCACCATGAGTCCCGCAAAGGTGCCGATCAGCGAGACCGGCACTGCGGCGAACGGGATCAGCGTTGCGCGCCAGTTCTGCAGGAACAGGAACACCACCAGGAACACCAGCGCCATCGCTTCAGCCAGAGTTTTCACCACTTCGCGAATCGAGACTTCCACGAAGCGCGTGGTGTCGTAGGGAATCGAGTAGGTCAGGCCCTCGGGCATCTTGGCCTTGGCCGCCGCAAGGGTCTTTTTCACTTCGGCAGCAACGTCGAGCGCGTTGGCCCCGGGTTGCAGGAAGATGCCGACCAGCGTCGCCGGCTTGCCGTTGATGCGGCCGATGAAATCGTAGTCCTTGGAGCCCAGCTCGACGCGCGCGATGTCACGGATGCGCAGTGCATTGCCGTCGGCGTTGGAACGGACAATGACGTTTTCAAATTCCTCCACGGTGGATAGCCGCCCCTTGGTGGTCACCGTATAGACCATGTCTTGCCCGCCGCCGTTGGGCGCCTGACCAATCTTGCCCGCTGCGAACTGCGCGTTCTGCTCGTTGAGCGCGCGCGCCACCTCGTCCACGGTCAACTTCAGTTGCGTCATGCGATCGGGCTTGAGCCAGATCCGCATGGCGTAGTCTTTCGCACCAAAGATCTGCACGTTGGTGGTGCCCGGCACACGCTTCAGGTTGTCCAGGACATTGAGCGTGACGTAGTTCGAGATGAACAGATCGCTGAACCGATTCTCGGGCGAATAGAACGCCGCCACTTGCAGGAACGCGGAGGATCCCTTTTCCACGGTGACACCCTGGCGCCGCACTTCCTGTGGCAGCTTGGCTTCGACCTGCTTTACGCGGTTATTGATGTTCTGGGCCGCCTTGTCGACATTGGTGCCGATCTCGAAGGTGACCTGGATGGTGACCACGCCGGAGGACGTTGACGTCGAGGACATGTACATCAGGCCTTCAAGGCCGGTCAGCGCGTTTTCGATCGGCGCGGCAACGGTCTGCTCGACCACCTGCGCTGATGCGCCGGGGTACGTGGCGATGACCTGCACCACCGGCGGCGAGATTTCCGGGTACTGCGCGATGGGCAGCGCGCGCATGGCGGCCAGGCCGGCGATCACGATGAAGATCGAGATCACGAAGGCAAAGATGGGCCGGTCAATGAAGAAGCGGGAAAACATGATGAGTTGTCCTTTCGCTTACTTCTTGTCGCCGGCTGGCGCTTTGGCGTCGGCTTTGGCATCGGCTTTGGGTGCGGCACCCGCCGGGGCACCTGGGCCAGCTTGGGCCGCCGCAGCCTTTGCGGCTTCCTCCGCCGTCATCGGTTGAATGGGCTGGCCCGGCGCGAAGATGCGTGCCATGCCGTCGATGATCACCTGGTCACCCGGTTTCAGGCCGGACTTGATGATCCACGCATTGGCGTTCTGGCCTTCGAGCGTGACCCATTCACCCGGCACCACCGCGCGTTGCTCTGCAGCTGGCTTGCCGTCCTGGCCCTTGCCGACGACATACACGTATTTCCCCATCGGGCCATCGAGCACGGCGCGTTGTGGCAACGCAATCGCGTTGGGCCGGGTCGCACCGGTCAAGACGACGCGGACAAATTGCCCAGGGGTCAGCAAGCCATCGGCATTGGGAAATGCTGCGCGCGCCGCATAGGCGCCGGTATTGGCGTCAGCCTTGTAATCACTGAAGTCGAGTTTGCCGACGCCCTTGAGGGGTGCGCCTTCGGACGACTTGAGTTTGACCACGTACCCCCCCTTGGGCAACTTCAACGTGCCTGCAGCGATGTCCGCCTGGGCGCCGTTGCGATCGGCATCAGCCATCGCGAAATTGACATGCATGGGATCGGTCTGGGCGAGGGTGGCCAGCAGGCTGTCACCGCTGGCATTGGCCAGTGCGCCTTCCACTTTCAAGGCCCGTCCCATCACGCCGGAAATGGGCGCGCGAATGTCGGTGTAAGCCAGGTCCACGCGTGCGGCTTGCAAGGCTGCCTGCGCCTGCTTGACTTGGGCACGGGTCACCTCGAGGGAAGAGGAGGCCTGGTCCCAGTCCTTCTGGCTGATCGCCTTGGCGTCGATGAGGGGTTTCAGGCGTGCGACTTCGCGTTCCGCGAGTTTGAAATTGGCCTCTGCGGTGGCCAAGGCGGCTTCCGCTTGCGCGGCGACGGCAGCATAGGTGGCGGCGTCAAGCTTGAACAATGGCTGCCCCGCTTTCACCACGGTGCCTTCTTCATACAGGCGCCTTTCGACGATGCCGTTGACCCGGGCGCGGATCTCCACCTCACGGGATCCGTTGGTCTGCCCCACATATTCGCGTTCGACGGGAACGTCGCGCGCCACGACGACTTCGTAGGTCACCATCGCAGGTGGCATGCCGTGGAAGCCCCCACCGGGTCCGGCCTTGCCGCATGCGGCAAGGGTAGTGGCCAACACCAGGGCGGTGGCCAGGATGGCGTTGCGTTGTTGGAAAGAAGAAAAGGCGATGGAGGGACGGCGGAACAACATGGGCGATTCCTTTCGGCGGGCCGCCAGGGCAACAACATCGGCCGCGCGGCCTTTGTTTTCTGGTGGCAGGGATCAATGGTTATGCGTAGAATGACATTCTACATACATACACGAATGTATGTAAATAAGCTTTTTTTGCCGCTGAGAAATGGGCGGCAGGGTCCGCGATTGACGCGCATCAGAGGGGCGCTGCGCGGGAACGGGATACTGGATTGCGAGGATCGTGAGCGGTTACCGCAAAAGGCCCGCCGTCCACGACATCACGAAAACCCGATTCGCGCCGCAGCATTTGGAGAAGCAGCATGGTTCGCAAGACAAAAGAGGAAGCGCTGGAGACCCGCAATCGATTGCTCGACACCGCGGAAGTCGTGTTCAACGAGCGCGGGGTGTCTCGCACGTCATTGGCCGAAATCGCCGAAGCGGCCGGCGTCACCCGCGGCGCGATCTATTGGCATTTCAAGAACAAGCTGGATTTGTTCAACGCGATGATGGAACGCGTGATTCTGCCCGTGGAGGAGGTGACAGAGGAATTCGCCGATGGACTCACCGCGGATCCGGTGGCCAACATCCGCGATCGTTCGGTATCCATCCTCAAGGACCTCGGGCGCAATCCGCAGATGCAACGCGTCTTCGACATCGTGAGCCACAAGTGTGAGTACGTCGATGACATGGCGCCGCTGAAGGATCGCCACCTCGAGGGGCGCAGCAAGTGCCTGGGGCACATCGAGGAGGGATTTCGCCAGGCGATCGGCAAGGGATGCTTGCCGTCCACCATGGATCCCAAACTCGCCGCCATTGGATTGCACGCGCTGATCGACGGCCTGATCATGAATTGGCTGCTGGATCCGAAATACTTCTCCTTCGAGCGCGATGCGGAGAAGATGATCGACAGTTACCTCCGTGGGCTCGGCGTGTGCCCGATGGCCTCATCCGCGAATACGGCGGCAGTTACATCGGCGAAGAAGCCCGCGAAGGTGGCCGGAAAGAAGCCGGCAGCAAAAGCATCAGCCAAGCCGAGGACCCGCGCGAAGTAAGGTCAGTTTGACGCCGAATCGCTTTGTCGCATTGCGTGATCGCACGAGTTCCCGTTTGTATCCCGGCGACATCTCAAACTCCAGTACTGGTGCGGTGTTTGCGGCAAAAAATCATTGAAAGCCGCGCCGGACCTAGGGTTTGCTTGTCGAAGGCTATTGTTTCATTCGAAACACGAATTGACTGGCCTATTCGGGCATCCTCGCGTATAGTTCGCCCCTCGCGCCGGGGTTAGATCGATTCGGCGCGGTTTCATCGTCTCCTCCCCCGCCTTTCTCTTCGTCCCGTCCGGGACTTGTTCGAAACGCAAACTGGTTGGCGCCGATGTTGAGCGGCACGGGTTTAACACTCCTGCCGCAAGTGGTGCGCCGTGTTTGCCGCCGTCCTGCGTTCATGCGGGATGTGTTTCTAGCACTGTATGCCGATTGCACTCGATGGTTCGAGGCAAAAGGCCATCGCCTGTTCG
>JBGAUM010000160.1:0-4380 GCA_044228625.1 Usitatibacteraceae bacterium
GCGCTCATCGTCGAATACATCGAGCGCTTCTACAACCGCATCCGGATTCACCAATCGCTCGGCTATCGCACCCCCGAGCAATACGAGAAGCTGTATCGTGGTGCTTAACTAAACCGTCCGTGAAAACCGGGACACCTCAGAGTCGAATTGTTTTTGCATGATGTGAAAACGACTCGATTCTGACCCTTAAATCGCTTGAATCGAGGAATCGCTTTCACTTCAGCCATGGCTATCGCCATCCCACCTCGCGCCCTGCATGGCGCTCGGATTCATGTCGCACGTCCACACTCATCCCCGTCGCTCCACACCGCAATAATGGCATCAGATGCTATTTGTCGACTTCAGGTCCCGAGTGCATTTGATGAAGAAATCTGCATTGGTAGGATGGGCGCGTTGAGACTTGCGAATTTGGATCATTGAGCCGCAGGCCCTCGGCGGACCAGAAACTTCCAAATCTCGGCAGTCCCATCCGGCCCCATCGGCGAAGGCCCCAACAACCGCATCCGCTTGTAGTACGGCTGCGGCAACCCATGCCCCCCGCCGTGGATCGCCACCAGTTCCACTTCCACGCTGCTGTCGCGCCCGCGGGAATCCTTGCTCCACCGCACACGCTCCACACGCACGCCATCGGCCACTGTAGTTTCAGCAATGACCGGCGCGCCGGTGAGCTGGTTGCGGTCGGCAAAGTATTGGGCCGCGTCGCGTGACGAGCGCACGTTGCCGCCCTTGTAGAACAGGCCCAGCAGGCTGACTTCGCCACCCGCGAAGGGGACCAGCGGGTCGTCGGTGCCGTTCATGATCATCACGGACGTGGCGCCCGTGCCTGCTGCGGCGTGCGTGCATTTGAAGTTGTCCGGCGTGGGTACGCTGGCGGCCACTGCGGCCACGGCGCGAAAGCGCGCGGGGGCTTCCAGCGCCAGGCGCAGCGACATGAAACCTCCTGCCGAGACGCCGGTGGCAAACACGCGGCTGTGGTCGAGGCGATGTTCGGTGATGAGCTTGTCCACCAGCGCGGTCAGGAAGCCCACGTCGTCCACCTCGGCGCCGTTCGCTTTGAAGTCGCCCACCTTGCTGCAGTCGTTCCAGTCAAAGCTGGCGGAATTGGGGTACACCACGGCAAAGCCATGCTGGTCGGCCAGGCGCTCAAAGCCGTAGCCGGTGCCGATGCGAATCTGCGTGGCGCTCTCGCCCGAGCCATGCATCACCAGCACCAACGGCGCACTGCGGGGAAGGACTTTGGGGATGTAGGTCTGGTAGGTGCGTTTCATCTCACCCGCCGGGCCGCCGACTTGTAGGCTGCCTTTGCTGAGCGTGCCGGTGAGTGGCGGGCGGATGGGGTCGGGCGTGTAGACGAAGTAGTAGAGCAGAGTTGCCGCAAGCGTGATGAGGCCGAGCAAGGTGAGGAGGGTGAATTTCAGTACACGGAAGAGGCGTTTCAAGGGGGGCTTTCGGAGTGCGTGTTTTCGGGGAGAGGGTGACGCGATGGTAGCGCGGTCGCATTGCGGAGCACAGCAGGTTGGGATGAGTGACGGCGGGCACGGCTGAACGACGGCATTCGCCCACAATGCATTGGGTGCATTGGGCCGAGGTGATCTTGCACACCGGCATGCGTTCTCTGCGGGCGCGCGCTTGTCGCCGGCAATGCGCCAATCGCTGCTGTCGCGTATCGATTTATCGGCAGAGTGGTGGTATTCGATTGAATGCCAAGCCCAAGCACCGGCGCGGGGTTTGAGCCAAAACCCGCCTGAAAGCCGCTCCCTTGCTGGAGTTCTGTGGGCGCGTGCTGGGATTCCCTAAGTGCAGCATGGCGTCTTCCAGCGATCTCGTATAATTTGACGCAGTGCAGTATTTTTCCTCGTCAGTCCTTCCTCTTTGGAGCCTTCCATGAAAAAACCCATGCGCGTTGCCGTCACCGGCGCGGCCGGCCAAATCGGTTACAGCCTGTTGTTCCGCATCGCTTCCGGCGAAATGCTCGGCAAGGATCAACCGGTCATCCTGCAACTGCTGGAAATTCCAGACGAGAAAGCACAGAAAGCCCTGAAGGGCGTGATGATGGAAGTGGACGATTGCGCCTTCCCGTTGCTGGCCGGCATGAGCGCGCATTCGGATGCCAACACTGCGTTCAAGGATGCCGATGTGGCCTTGCTGGTGGGCGCGCGTCCTCGTGGCCCCGGCATGGAACGCAAGGACCTGCTCGAAGCCAACGGCGCCATCTTCACGGTGCAAGGCCGTGCGCTGGATGCCAACGCCTCGCGCAACGTGAAGGTGCTGGTGGTGGGCAACCCGGCCAATACCAATGCCTACATCGCGATGAAATCCGCGCCGAGCCTTTCGCGCGAGAACTTCACCGCCATGCTGCGCCTGGACCACAACCGCGCGCTCTCGCAGCTCGCCACCAAGACCGGCAAGGCCGTCGATTCGATCGAGAAGATGATCGTCTGGGGCAACCATTCGCCGACGATGTATCCGGACTACCGGTTCGCCACCATCGGCGGCGCACCTGCGCCATCGGTCGTGAACGACGCCGAGTGGTACAAGAACACCTTTATCCCCACCGTGGGCAAGCGCGGCGCGGCCATCATTGAAGCGCGCGGCCTTTCTTCGGCGGCTTCCGCCGCCAATGCCGCCATCGACCACGTGCGCGATTGGGTGATGGGCACCAACGGCAAGTGGGTGACCATGGGCATTCCCTCCGACGGCAGCTACGGCATTCCGGAGGGCGTGATGTACGGCTTCCCGGTCACTTGCGAAGGCGGCAAGTACACGATGATCAAGGGCCTGGAAATCGACGAATTTTCGCGCGGCAAGATGGATGCGACCTTGAAGGAACTCGAGGAAGAGCGCGCGGGCGTTGCGCACCTGCTGAAGTAGGACGAGATCCGATTTCAGTCGTGCCTCAAGGCGGAGCCGCGAATTGCGGATCCGCCTTCTTATTTTCCGCGCGCCAACCCAAACGCCGTTCCGGCCAACAGGCCGACCAATGCGCCAAAGACCAACGCCGCTGGCGTGGCCGTGCCGGTCGCCAAGTCCATCGAGGCGTCCACCAGGAAATTTCCGGCGCCCGCAAATACAAATGCGAACACCACCGCCACCGCCCCGAAGGCCATCGGAATGCCATTGCGCACCCAAGGGGATAATGTGCGGTGCGCGGGAAGCCGGTCCATCACGGCCAGTGTGAATCCGCCATCGTCGAGATAGGCGTCGCGCGAGCGCTCCGCATCCGCCTTGAGCAGTGCGTCGATGGGATCCTGCACCAGCGTCACTGGTGCCTTAATGGTGCGTGGGGTCGGTTTCATGCGGCGGCTCCCGTGTTTGCGCGATGATCAAGTTTGTAATCGCCCAGCGCGACGCGCAGTTTTTCCTTTGCGCGCAAGACGTGTGTTTTCAATGTGCCAAGCGGCACTCCGAGGACGTAGGCCGCCTCGTCATGGGATAAATCATTGTAATAGCACTGGTGGATCGCGGCGCGCTCAGCCTCGGACAGCACCCGCATGGCTTGCGCCAGGTCACGCTGCATGCCGGCGAGGTCCGCTCCCGGGGCAATGGCTTCGAGCAGTTGCAGGCTGTCTTCCTCGAGGGGAACTTCCTGCTTCTTGCGCACTTCGGATTGCCAGGCGTTGAACGCGATGCGATAGAGCCAGGTGGAGAACTTGGCCTCGAAGCGGAAGCTGCCGATCTTCTTCCATGCCAGGATGAAAGTCTCCTGCGCGATGTCATCGGCCATCTCTGGATTCCCGGTCATCTTGCGAAGGCTCGCACGCAGCGCTGATTGGTGCCTTCGCACCAGTTCCGCAAAGGCATTCCGGTCATCGTCGCGCAGCACGCGCGCGATGAGATCGGTGTCCGTGAATCCGGCCGGCGTCCCGGCAGACGGCGACATATCCGCCTATGGCGTATTGCGTTCGCTGCTGGCCTTTCCACCCGCGAGCTTCCAAACGAGGAGATAGCCAATGCCGACGAACAGCGGAATCGCGGCAAATGTCCAGGGGGAGTTGGTCGAGTACATGAAGATGGCGAGCCCGGGGGCCAACATCACCAGGACGATGCCCCAGCGCAGATCGCTCGTGCTGTCGTCGCTGCCGGCAAACAGCTCCGGAGGAATCGGCTGCCCTTTCTCGGCGAGCTTCAGCGCGGTTTCGTGATTGAGCTGGGTGCGCTTTGCGCGGTACCAGAGGAAGGTGGCGATCAGCACGACCGGCATGCCGATGCCCAGCACGATCGCGCTGGTGGCAACGAGAGTGGTTCCAAAATCCATATGTTCCCCCTTTGGGAAATGAGTCGATCTTGCCCGGTAAGATGCGCCGGGAGCAGCGTTCGGATTCAATCCCCCGCGGGCGAGGGACGTACGGCCGGAAATGTTGCCGGATCCGCCTCCGGCTT
>JBGAUM010000161.1:0-4348 GCA_044228625.1 Usitatibacteraceae bacterium
CTGCTCATTTTTGCGACTGCTTCGGGTTTCTCGGCCAAAGGCGGGCAATTCGATCTGGCCGTGATGATGGTCAGAATCACGTTTCCCTACATCTTGTTCATTTCGCTCGTCTCCCTAGCAGCGGGCGTGTTGAACAGCTTTGGGGCATTCAAGATCCCGGCGTTCACGCCTGTACTCCTCAATTTGAGTGTGATTGCCTCGGCAATCTTCATTGCGCCCCTCGTGAATCCGCCCATTCTGGCGCTGGCGATCGGCACGTTGCTGGGCGGTGTGGCGCAGTTGGCTCTGCAGATCCCGGCGCTCTCGAAGGTGGGCATGTTGCCGCGATTGTCCCTGTCGGCTTGGACATTCCGTCGTGACGAAGGCGTCGTTCGCATCCTCGGCCTGATGGCGCCGGCGATTATTGGCGTGTCGGTCGCGCAGATTTCCCTCGTGATCAACACGCAGATCGCCTCTTTCCTTCCGGCCGGCTCCGTATCCTGGCTCACAGCGGCGGATCGGCTCATGGAGTTCCCCTCGGCATTGCTGGGGGTGGCGCTGGGTACAGTGCTGTTGCCGAGCCTGGCCAAAAGCCATGCGTCCGAAGACACTCGCGAATTTTCAAGATTGCTCGACTGGGGCCTGCGCGTGACGCTCCTGTTCACGCTGCCCGCGGCTTTGGCGCTGGGCATCCTGGCCGCGCCGCTGATGGCCACCCTGTTCCAGTACGGGCAGTTCGGCGCCAACGACGTCTTGATGGCGCGTGCCGCGTTGATTGCCTATGCCGTCGGCCTGACCGGCATCATCCTCGTCAAGATTTTGGCGCCAGGCTACTACGCGCGGCAGAACGTCAAGACACCCGTCAAGATTGCCGTGCTGACCTTGGTCATCACGCAGGGCCTGAATGCCTTTTTCGTGCCGTGGTTTGCGCACGCAGGATTGGCACTCTCCATAGGTCTTGGCGCCTGTATCAACGCGGCCCTTCTCTATTACTTCCTCGTTCGCGACGGTTTTTTCCATCGCGGCACCGAATGGGGTGTCTTCCTGATGAAACTGCTGGTCGCCCTGTATGTCATGGGGGGCGCGCTTTGGTGGGCCATGGGCTCGGAGCAACAATGGCTCGCGATGACGTTATGGACAAAGGTCATCCATCTGACATGGCTTGTCCTGATCGGAGCAGGGACTTATCTTGGTTCGCTTTGGATCATGGGAATGCGCCCTCACCAATTGGCCAAGAAGGCCGCGCCATGAGGTTGTCGCGGGTGCTCACGAGCACGCGAGAACTGGCCTTGGCCGTCGGCAATTTCGATGGCGTTCATCGGGGCCACCAGTCCTTGTTGGCCGAAACTGTGCGGGTAGCAGCAGAACGCGGAATTGAGCCCGCCGTGATGAGCTTCCATCCGCTTCCCCGCGAAGCCTTTGCGCGAATGGCAAATTCCCCGATCCCGGTGCGCCTGATGAGCGTGACTGAAAAAGTCGCTGCACTGTCCCAAGCAGGAATCGAGGCGCTGTTTTTGCCGAAATTCGACCGCGCATTTGCATCGCAGTCTCCGGTGCAATTCGCACAGGCCCTTGCAGACATGCGGGTCCGATGGGTGATCACGGGCGAGGATTTTCGATTTGGATCCAGGCGGGCGGGCGACGCCGCCCTGTTGAAATCACTGGGTGCCTCGTTGGGGTTCGCCACCGAAACCCTGCCCGCCGTGGTGAATCAAGGCACACGCATCTCGTCCACCGCAGTACGGGAGGCCTTGGCGAAGGGCGCCCTCGACGACGCGACATGCATGTTGGGGCGGCGGTACACGATCGTAGGTCGTGTTACGCACGGCAAGAAGCTGGGGCGAACCCTGGGCTTTCCCACCATCAATGTCTCGTTGTCCGGCCGGACTCCGGCATTGGCGGGTGTGTTTGCAGTACAATGTCGCTTAGTAACTCGCGGGCTCGAGGGAGTGGCGGGACTGGGTGGAACGATCCTCAACGGGGTCGCCAACCTGGGCACCAATCCGGTGGTTTCTTCAGAAAACCGCCAGCATCTGGAAGTCTTCCTCTTCGATTTTTCGTCCGATCTCTACGGCAAGCGCGTGGAGGTCACATTCATCGAAAAAATCCGCGACGAACTGAAACTGGCGAGCCTCGATGCGCTCGTGGTGCAAATGCACGACGATGCGAGGCGCGCAAAGGGCATATTGCGGACGATTGATGGACGGAATCAAGATGGACACCAAAGTTGACTACAAGGGTACGCTGAATCTTCCGGATACCCCCTTCCCCATGCGCGGCGATCTTGCCAAGCGCGAACCGGGGTGGGTAGCCGATTGGCAATCGCGCAAGCTCTACGAGCGTATCCGTGAGAAATCCAAGGGACGCCCCAAGTTCATCCTGCACGACGGCCCGCCATACGCCAATGCGGCCATCCACATCGGCCACGCAGTCAACAAGATTCTGAAGGACATGGTGGTCAAGTCCAAGCAAATGGCCGGTTTCGACGCCGTTTACGTGCCGGGCTGGGATTGCCACGGCATGCCGATCGAGATCTATGTGGAAAAGCAGCATGGGAAGAATCTGCCGGCGGAAAAGCTGATGTCGCTTGCGCGCGCGCATGCGGAATCGCAAATCGAGCTGCAAAAGAAGGATTTCATTCGCCTGGGCGTGCTGGGCGATTGGGACCATCCGTACAAGACCATGAACTTCGCCACTGAAGCGGCGGAGATCCGCACGCTGGGCAAGTTGTTCGACAGCGGCCTGGTGTATCGAGGATTGAAGCCGGTGAACTGGTGCTTCGATTGCCAGTCGGCACTAGCGGAGGCTGA
Organism: Usitatibacteraceae bacterium; assembly: GCA_044228625.1. Lineage (GTDB taxonomy): Bacteria > Pseudomonadota > Gammaproteobacteria > Burkholderiales > Usitatibacteraceae > UKL13-2. The sequence continues at coordinate 2,790 of JBGAUM010000161.1, forward strand.
GGTCGAATACGAGGACAAATCCTCGACCACTATCGACGTGGGTTTCCCCCTCGCGGAAGCCGAGCGCGGCAAATTGGCGAGTGCATTTGGACTCGACCAACTGCCGGATGGGCCCGTGTTTGCGGTGATCTGGACGACCACACCATGGACAATTCCAGCCAATCAGGCGCTCAATGCCCATCCTGAGTTTGACTATGCGCTGGTCAAGACCGGACGCGGCTATTTGGTATTGGCGAAGGAGCGCGTGGGGGCTTGTCTTGCCGCCTACAAGCTCGAAGGCAATGTCGTTGCCGAGTGCAAGGGCCAAGCGCTGGAGCGCATCGAATTTCGCCACCCGTTCTACGACCGCGCGTCGCCCGTCTTCCTTGGCGACTACGTCACGCTCGACACCGGTACGGGCATTGTCCACTCGTCGCCGGCCTATGGCGTGGACGACTTCAATTCCTGCCGCCGCTATGGCATGACGAATGAGGACATCCTCAATCCGGTGATGGGCAACGGCCAATACGCATCTTCGCTGGCGCTGTTCGGTGGCATGAACATCTGGAAAGCGCAGCCGGAAATTGTGAAAGCCATTGAGGCGGCCGGATGCCTGTTCCAAGCATCGAATATCCAGCACTCGTATCCGCATTGCTGGCGCCACAAGACGCCGACGGTGTACCGCGCCACGTCGCAGTGGTTCATCGGCATGGACTTGAAGGCCAAAGGCGATTCAAAGACCTTGCGGGAGCGCGCATTGGACGCCATTGAAGCGACACGCTTTTATCCGGCATGGGGAAAGGCGCGGCTGCACGCCATGATCGCCAACCGTCCCGACTGGTGCATTTCGCGACAACGCAAATGGGGCACGCCGATTCCGTTTTTCTTGCACAAGGAAACGCAGGAACCGCATCCTGACACGCTCGCCTTGCTGGAAAAAGTGGCGCAACGCGTGGAACAAAGCGGCATCGAGGTATGGCAATCGGTCACGACGGAAGAATTACTCGGCGGTGATGCCGCAATCTACGAAAAGGCCAACGATACGCTCGACGTATGGCTCGACTCGGGTGCCACGTTCAATACCGTGATGGCCGCCACACCTGAATTGGTGAAGCCCTCGACGGATGGCAAACCCGGCCAGGCCGATCTCTATTTGGAAGGCTCGGATCAGCACCGCGGCTGGTTTCATTCTTCGCTGTTGGTGTCATGCGCCCTGCATGGCCGGGCGCCCTACGAGGCACTGTTGACGCACGGCTTCACCGTGGATGCCCAAGGCCGCAAGATGTCCAAGTCTTTGGGCAACACGGTCGTGCCGCAAAAGATCTCCGAAACACTGGGCGCGGAAATCCTGCGCCTGTGGGCAGGCCTCACGGACTACTCGGGTGAGCTGTCCATCTCCGACGAAATCCTGAAGCGCGTGGTGGAAAGCTACCGGCGGATTCGCAATACGCTCCGCTTTCTGCTGGCCAACACCGCAGACTTTGACGCCACCAAAGACGCTTTGCCCGTCGCACACTGGCTGGAAATTGACCGCTACGCGCTCGCGCTGACCGCCAATCTGCAGGACGTCGTCTGTGGGC
>JBGAUM010000162.1:0-4318 GCA_044228625.1 Usitatibacteraceae bacterium
CTGCGCATCACCGGCGCGATGATCGACGGCATGCCGCACAACGAATTGATGCTGGCCGTTCGGCTGGGCAACGGACGCTTTGCCTTATGAGTGCGACGTCCACCAACATGTCCAAGCACCGCATCGACGCGCTGACCGACGGCATCTTTGCCGTGGCCATGACCCTGCTGGTCATCGAACTCAAGATTCCGGAGTCCATGCACGTCAAGAACAACGTGCAGCTGATCGAGGCCATGATTCACCTGATTCCGAAGTTCGTTGGCTGGGTGGTGAGCTTCATGGTGCTGGCCTTTTTCTGGTGGGGCCATCATCGCGCGTTCAATGCGGTACGCCATGTCGACGGCCGGCTGATCGCACTGAACATCGCCTTTCTCGGCTTTGTGAGCTTCATGCCGTTTGCCTCTGCGTTGACGGGCGAATATGCCCGCGCGCTCGCAAGCCAGATCGTGTATGCCACCGCGATGTTTTGCGCCGCGTTTTTTGCGCAACTTATATGGCGTTACATCCATCGCCATCCGGAACTTTGCAGCCACCCCATGACTACAGGGGAGCTGGCGGGTGCCCGCGGCAGGACTTCCCTGCTCATGGCCTTGTGCGTGGTCAGTGTCGCCATCGCGATGGTTTTGCCCTTAGCGGGTAACATGGCCTTCATGTTTATGGGCTTCGCGGGCATTGTTGGCCGCAAGGCGGAAGAACGTGCAAACGCAAAAGTCCCCACTTCGACTCTCTCCGTATGAAAAAAATCCTCATCCTCGGCGTCAACGGCTTCATCGGCCACCACCTGTCCAAACGCATCCTGGAAAAGACTGATTGGCAGATTTACGGCATGGACATGAACAGCGACCGCGTGAAGCCGTTCATGGACAATCCGCGGTTTCACTTTTTCGAGGGCGACATCACCATCAACCGCGAATGGATCGAGTACCACATCAAGAAATGCGATGTGCTGCTGCCGCTGGTGGCCATTGCGACGCCGTCCACCTATGTGCAAGACCCGTTGCGCGTTTTCGAGCTCGATTTCGAGGCGAATCTCCCGTTCATCCGCGCTTGCGTGAAGTACAAAAAGCGCGTGATTTTTCCTTCGACCTCCGAGGTCTATGGCATGTGCACGGACGAGGAATTCGACCCGCATTCATCCAACCTCGTGCTGGGCCCGATCGAAAAGCAGCGCTGGATCTATTCCTGCTCCAAGCAGCTGATGGACCGCGTGATCTACGCCTACGGCTCGCGCAAGGAACTCGACTTCACACTGTTCCGGCCGTTCAACTGGATCGGCGCGGGGCTGGACAGCATCCACACGCCGAAGGAAGGGTCGTCGCGCGTCATCACGCAGTTCTTTGGCCATATCGTGCGCGGCGAGCCGATCAAGCTGGTGGACGGCGGCAAGCAGAAACGCGCCTTCACTTATGTCGATGACGGCATTTCCGCGCTGGTGAAAATCATCGACAACAAGGATGGCGTGGCCAGCGGCCAGATCTACAACATTGGCAATCCAAAGAACAATTATTCTGTGCGGGAACTCGCCACGATGATGCTCGCGCTCGCCAAAGAATATCCGGAATACAAGCGTTCGGCGTCCAAGGTCAAGATGATCGAAACGACCTCGTCGCAGTATTACGGCAAGGGCTACCAGGACGTACAGAATCGCGTTCCCAAGATCGCCAACACCATGAAGGATCTCGGATGGAAGCCGAAGATCAACATGGATGATGCCCTGCGCGCCATCTTCGACCACTACCGCAAGGAGCTGGAAGAGGCGCGGGATCTGGTGAACTAAAGTCCGCGCCGCCACCTGTTCCCTGATGATTGAAATCTGAAATGCACGACCTCCCCCTCTTCATCCTTGCCGGCATCCTCCTCAATCTCACGCCCGGGCCGGACATGGCGTTCTTCGGTTCGCGCGCGGCGTCCCAGGGATTCAAAAGCGGACTGGCCGCGTTCATGGGGGTGTGTGCCGGGTGCCTCGTGCACACAGTTGCGGCCGCGCTCGGGCTGTCGGCCATCCTCATGACGTCCGCCGAGGCGTTTCTGGTCGTCAAGCTCGTCGGCGCGGCGTATTTGATCTGGGTAGGCGTCGGCATGTTGCGCGAGAAGTCGGCCAATGCCCTCAGGCTCGACGGCACCATGGCCTCGATATCGCACCGCACGGTGTTCCTGCAAGGGTTCTGGACCAACACCCTGAATCCGAAGGTCGCGCTGTTTTTCTTGGCGTTCCTCCCGCAATTCATCCATGCCGACACGCCCGACCGCGCGCTCGCATTCGTGATCCTCGGCTTTATCTTCATCCTCAACAGCATGGTCACCATGGTTCCGCTGATCTGGTTCTTTGCCCGCATGGGCGCACGCATGCGCGGAAGCTCTGCGATCACCGCGTGGCTCAATCGTGCCTGCGGTGCCTTGTTCGTCGGCGTCGGCATCAAGCTCGCATTGACCGAGAGGCCGGCATGAGCAACATTCTGGTCGGCGTGGTGATGGGGTCCAATTCCGATTGGGACGTGATGCAGCGTGCGGCGGAAGTGCTGCGCGATTTCGGCGTGCCGTTCGAGCACAAGGTGGTGTCCGCACACCGCACGCCGGATGCGATGTTCGAGTACGCCGAAACCGCACGCGAGCGCGGCCTGAAATGCATCATCGCCGGGGCCGGCGGCGCGGCGCATCTCCCCGGCATGATCGCCAGCAAAACAACGTTGCCGGTACTGGGTGTGCCGGTGCCGAGCAAGCATCTTGCCGGCCAGGATTCGCTCTATTCCATTGTGCAGATGCCCAAGGGCATTCCGGTGGCCACGTTCGCCATCGGCGAGGCGGGTGCGGCAAATGCGGGGCTGTTCGCGGTCAGCCTGCTCGCCAATGAAGACGCCTCGCTGGCGACGCGCCTTGCCGACTATCGCGAGAAGCTCAAGGAAGCGGTCGAGGCGATGAAGTTGCCCGATGTGCTCTGAGTGCCCCGCGTTCGACCCCTGTCTTTTGCCAGGCACGGAATGATCCTCCCTCCTTCGACACTCGGCTTGATCGGTGGCGGCCAACTCGGGCGCATGTTCACCATGGCGGCGCGCAACCTTGATTACCGCGTCACGGTGCTGGATCCGGACCCGTTCTCGCCGGCTGCGGAGTTTGCGACCGGACACTTGAATACGGCGTATACGCACCCGGTGTCGCTTGAAGAAATGGCCAAAACTTGTGCGGCAATAACCACCGAGTTCGAGAACGCACCTGCGTCAGTCATGATCGAGCTGGCCAAACACACCACCGTGCGCCCCTCGGGCGCCGCGGTCGCCATTGCGCAGGATCGCAGCCTGGAGAAGTCTTTCTTCCGGGACCACGGATTGCCGGTAGGCCCATTTCATGTCATCCGGTCTGCGGAGGACTTGGAGGCTGCATCAAAGGCCATCACGTTCCCGGCCGTGCTCAAAACTGCGCGCTTTGGGTACGACGGCAAGGGACAAGCGCGCATCAGTACCCACGGAGAACTCGCCACCACATTTGAATCCTGGAAAGGCGCCATGTGCGTCCTGGAGCAATTCCTGCCCTTGGACAAGGAAATTTCGGTCATCCTGGCGCGTTCTTCCCGTGGAGAGATCGCCACTTTCCCGGTGGCCGAAAACCAGCACGCCAGCGGAATTCTCGACATCACCGTCGCTCCGGCGCGTGTGCCTGAATCGTTGGCAAAAGACGCCTGCTCCATCGCCGAGTCACTTGCGACAAAGCTCGAATACGTCGGCGTGATGGCGGTTGAATTCTTCGTACTCAAGGACGGCCGGCTGCTCATCAATGAGATGGCGCCGCGGCCCCATAACAGCGGCCACTACACCATTGATGCATGCCGCACGTCGCAGTTTGAGCAGCAAGTGCGCGTATTGTGCGATTTGCCGCTGGGCGATCCCTCTCTTCATACGCCCGCCGTCATGGTGAACCTTCTGGGGGACGTTTGGCGCGGCGAACATCACACCCAGTCTCCCGACTGGTCAGCCGTGCTCAAGCATCCGGGCGCTCACCTGCACCTTTACGGCAAACGCGAAGCCCGACCCGGCCGAAAGATGGGGCATGTGACGATTTGTGACGAGGACCCTGCACGCGCTTTGGCGATCGCGCAGCAAATCCGCAGCGAACTCGGCATTCGGGGCTGAATCCAAAACCGGCGCTGACGGCGTCATACGGGCATTGTCCCCAACCTGGAGTTCGCAATGACCCACTTTGACACTTCCTCCCGCTTTGTTCGCTGGATTGCGCCTGCCGCCGCCACATTGGCGATGGCGATGATTCCAATGGCTGCCCACGCCGATTGGGGCTGGGGCAAGAAAGTCACCGGATCGGGCGTCTC
>JBGAUM010000163.1:0-4293 GCA_044228625.1 Usitatibacteraceae bacterium
CGGCGCGTCGTCGAACAGCAGATGCGCTTCGTCGAAGAAGAACACGAGCTTGGGTTTGTCGAGGTCGCCGACTTCCGGCAGGTTCTCGAACAACTCCGAAAGCATCCACAACAGGAAGGTCGAATAGAGGCGGGGGCTGGATAGCAACTTGTCAGCCGCGAGGATGTTGATCACGCCCTTGCCATCGACGGTTTGCATCAGGTCGTCGAACGACAACGCCGGCTCGCCGAAGAACTTGTCCCCGCCTTGTTGTTCAAGTGTCAGCAGCGAACGCTGGATCGCGCCAATGCTGGCGGCTGAGATGTTGCCGTAGTCGGTCGTGAACTGACTGGCGTTTTCGCCGACCCAACTCAACAGGGCGCGCAGGTCTTTGAGATCAAGCAGCAGCAGGCCATTGTCGTCCGCAATCTTGAAGGAAAGATTCAGTACCCCGGATTGAGTGTCATTGAGGTTGAAAATTCGCGACAGCAGCACCGGCCCCATCTCGGAGACTGTCGCGCGCACCGGATGGCCCTGTTCACCAAATACGTCCCAAAGCGTGACCGGGCAGGCTGCGGGCGAATGGGTGAGCCCCAGCAGTTTGACCCGCTCTTCAACCTTGGGGTTGGGTTTCCCCGGTTGGGAAATCCCCGTGAGGTCGCCTTTCACATCGGCCATGAACACCGGCACGCCGATGCCGGAGAAGTGTTCCGCCAACACCTGCAGCGAAATCGTCTTTCCTGTACCCGTCGCCCCGGCGATCAAGCCATGCCGGTTGGCCATCTGCGGCAGAAGCGTCAATTCCGAATGGGATTTGTCGCTGGTTTTCGCGATCAGCAAGGGGTCTGCCATGGCCGGGAAAGTGAGGGTGGACGAAGGAGAAAGCGGTGAGTGAATGTTAACATTGCACTTTGTGAAGTGCATGCGCAGTTTTTGCAATTCCCGTCAGGGAAAACGCTGAAATCGAGTCAAGAAGGGCAACATGGCAGGACATTCGAAATGGGCCAACATCCAGCACCGGAAAGGCCGTCAGGACGCCAAGCGGGGAAAGATCTTCACGCGGCTGATCAAGGAAATCACCGTTGCCGCCAAACTGGGCGGCGGCGACGCCGGCACCAATCCGCGCCTCCGGTTGGCGATGGACAAGGCCTATGACAACAACATGCCGAAGGACACCATCGAGCGCGCCATCAAGCGTGGCTCGGGTGAGCTGGAAGGCGTCAACTACGAAGAAATCCGCTACGAGGGCTATGGTATCGGCGGCGCGGCGGTCATGGTGGACTGCATGACCGATAACCGGACCCGCACCGTGGCCGAAGTCCGGCACGCCTTCTCAAAATTCGGCGGTAACCTGGGCACGGATGGCTCGGTGGCCTTCCTTTTCAAACATTGTGGCACGCTGTTGTTCGCGCCCGGCACCAACGAGGACAAATTGATGGAAGCCGCGCTCGAGGCAGGCGCCGAGGACGTGGTGACCAACGATGATGGTTCGATCGAAGTCGTGACCGGGCCCTACGAATTCGCCAACGTCAAGGCCGCGTTGGAAAAGGCCGGCTTCAAGGCCGAGTTTGGCGAAGTCACCATGAAGGCCAACAACGAAACAGTGCTCTCGGGCGAGGACGGCGTGAAGATGCAGAAACTCCTCGATGCTTTTGAGTCGCTCGACGACGTCCAGGAAGTGTATACGTCGGCGGTGATAGAGGACGTGTGACCGCCGGACTGGTGATTTTGGGCATCGATCCCGGCCTGCGCGTCACCGGCTTCGGAGTGATTGTGAAAACCGGCTCGTCGTTGTCCTACGTTTCCAGTGGTTGCGTGAAATCCGCAACAGGTGAATTGCCGGACCGCATCAAAACCATCTTTTCCGGTGTGAACGAGGTGATCGCCCGTTTCTCACCCGGCGAGGTCGCGGTGGAAAAAGTGTTCGTGAACGTCAATCCCCAATCGACGTTGCTGCTCGGCCAGGCGCGCGGCGCGGCGATTTCTGCCGCGGTGTCGTGTGAACTTCCTGTCGCAGAATACACCGCGCTGCAAGTGAAACAGGCCGTGGTCGGCAAGGGCCATGCGAAGAAGGAACAGGTGCAGGAAATGGTCAAGCGGCTGCTCAAGCTTCCGGGTTATCCCAGTCCCGATGCCGCCGACGCGCTGGCTTGCGCGATCTGCCACGCCCATGGCGGCCAGATGGGTGGCATGACCACACGCGGCTATCGGGTGCGCGGAGGGAGATTGGTGAAATGATCGGTCGAATTACCGGATTGCTGCTGGAAAAAAATCCGCCGCAAATTCTCGTGGAGACATCTGGCGGCGTCGGCTACGAGATGGATGTTCCGATGAGCACGTTTTATCAGCTGCCGAAGACGGGTGAACGGGTGACCCTCGTCACCCACCTGGTGGTGCGCGAAGATGCGCAGTTGCTCTACGGATTTGGCAGCGAAGAAGAGCGCGCGACTTTCCGGCAGTTGCTCAAGGTCAGCGGCGTCGGTCCCAAGGTCGCGCTGTCGGTACTCTCGGGCATGAGCGTCAGCGACTTGGCACACGCAGTCGCGCTGCAGGAATCGGGGCGGCTCACCAAGGTGCCGGGCATTGGCAAAAAAACCGCGGAGCGACTGCTCCTTGAATTGAAGGGCAAGCTCAAGGCGGATGTCCGCATTGCCGCTGGCGGCAGCGCGGAAGCGGCGCCGTCCGCCCAAGACATCCTCAACGCATTGCTCGCCCTGGGCTACAGCGACAAGGAAGCGCTGGTCGCGATCAAGCAATTACCCAAAGATGTTGCGGTGGCTGACGGAATCCGCCAAGCGTTGAAACTATTGGCCAAGGGTTAAGCCGGCATGTCCTCATCGAAGCAAAGTTTTCTGGGCAACTTGGCGATCTCGCCGTCCAAGCTCAAGCACCTGATGAATGTATGGCCGCCATTTGTCGGCATGCGCATCCATGTTGAACAGGTCGCAGCCGACTGGAAGCATGTGCGCGTCCGCATGAAGCTGGGGCTCTTGAACCGAAATTTTGTGGGCACCCACTTTGGGGGCGCGCTGTTCGCCATGGTAGACCCGTTTTGCATGATTCCGATGATGCAGTTGTTGGGGCGCGACTATTTGGTGTGGGACAAGGCCGGGCGAATCGAATTCGTCGCGCCTGGACGCGGAACGGTTTACGCGGACATCCGGTTGACGGACGAGCAAATCGCGGAAGCGAAGGCGAAAACCGTGCATGGCGAGAAATACGAGCCGACCATGCACATCGAGATCGTCAATGGCAAAGGTGAATTGATTGCTCGCGTGGAGAAGACACTGTTCATCCGCAAACGGCGTGAAGCGCAGGAGCATGGCGCCGCGCACAAAAGGGTCCAGTAGAATCGAGCCATGATCGAGGAAGACCGGCTGATATCGGGTGCCAAGGCGTCGTCGCAGGAAGAGGCATTGGAACGTGCACTGCGGCCCAAGCTGCTCGCCGACTACATCGGCCAGCAAAAGATTCGAGAGCAACTCGATATCTTCATTTCAGCCGCGAAGAATCGCAAAGAGCCGCTCGACCATACCCTGCTTTTTGGTCCGCCGGGACTGGGCAAGACGACCCTGGCCCACATCATCGCGCGCGAGATGGGGGTGAATCTGAAGCAGACGTCTGGCCCGGTGCTGGAGCGCCAGGGCGATCTGGCAGCCATGCTCACCAACCTCGAGCCCAACGATGTGCTGTTCATCGACGAAATCCACCGGTTGAATCCGGTGGTCGAGGAAATCCTCTACCCGGCGCTCGAGGATTATCAAATCGACATCATGATTGGCGAAGGCCCGGCGGCGCGTTCGGTGAAGCTCGATCTTCCGCCGTTTACGCTGGTGGGCGCCACCACGCGGGCCGGCATGTTGACCAATCCGTTGCGCGACCGATTCGGCATCGTGGCGCGGCTGGAGTTCTATTCGCCAACGGAGCTCGCTACCATCGTGGCGCGATCCGCTTCGCTGTTGAATGTGGCGACCGACGGCGAAGGGGCACAGGAAATTGCCAATCGATCGCGCGGCACGCCGCGCATTGCCAATCGGCTGTTGCGTCGCGTGCGGGATTTCGCCGAGGTCAAACACCAGGGCAGCGTGACCCGCGAGATCGCCGATGCCGCGCTCAAGATGCTGGACGTGGACAAAATCGGGCTCGACATGATGGATCGAAAGATGCTTTTGTCGATCATCGAAAAATTTGCCGGCGGTCCGGTCGGCGTGGAGAACCTCGCGGCCGCGATTTCCGAGGAACGCGATACCATCGAGGACGTGCTGGAGCCCTACCTGATCCAGCAAGGCTACCTGCAGCGGACGCCGCGCGGGC
>JBGAUM010000022.1:0-32149 GCA_044228625.1 Usitatibacteraceae bacterium
GCCTGGGAGCTTCTTTTGAAGGGCTTGGACGAGGGTGGCGCGTTCCTGCTCGGGGCTGGCCGCCTGTTGCGCATGGAGGCCCCACGACGAACTCCCGCAGAGCAGGGCAAGCGCCCAATATCTAAAGTGACCAAACATATCGGGCAATGGCGGAAATTTCCGCATCAGTCAACAATCGATGCTTTCGAAAAGGCGGCATGAAACTATCGGGCTTTCCCTTGTCATTGTTGCCAATGACGGCATCCAGTGCTTCAAGTGATGCAAATCTCTCTTTCATGTTTGCCAGCGGTGGGCCAATCGTCGACAGGCTTTTGATTGCCGCGTCGGCAGGCACCTGATGGCAAAGGTTGCAACGACCTTTGCTGGAGTCCATGAACAACGCGCGGCCATCTTGCGCAAAGAGCGTTGCAGGCAGCATTGTTGTAATGCAGATGAGGTATGCCTTAAGCCAGCTCATCGCCGCCCCTGCGGGCGTGGGTTACGTTCGTTCTCTTCGTCTTCCTTGTCACGGGGCGAGTCGCGTTTCTCCCCGGGCATCAAAGCGCGGGTGCGAAACGCAAGCTTCAGTTCCCTCAGACGAGATTCCGCGCTGGAGACCTCGTAAAAATCACCATCCTTGGCCTTGACCGCCAATTCCATTTGGTCAACGGCACCAATCAGGTTATCCCGCCGGAAATAGGCCTCCGCCAAGGCCCGATGTTGGGCAAGGCGCCGGTTCTTCTTTTCAAAACCGCGCGCGGCCAATTCATGGAGCTGCGCATCATCCGGATTGCGCTTGATGCGTTCATTCGCAGCATTCAAGCCTGCATCGGTGTCGCCGGCCTCGTAGAAAGATCTGATCTGGCCATAGGCCAACGCACGTGAATTGGGAAATCGCAGGAGTGCCGACTTGTAGCAACCCATGGCGTTTGGCCAATCCCGTTTGGCTGCGGCGACTTCGCAAGAAAGCGTGTCCACCCATTCGTTGGGTCCGCCGCCTTTCAGGGTCGCGAGTTCCTTTTCGGCCCCCGAGTAGTCATTCGCTCGCAAAAGCGCCAACGCCAATCCGTAGGTGTCGGCACGATTTCGCAGCACCGTGCGTGCGGCAATCTCAGTCCGGAAGTGCTGGGCGGCATCTTTTGGCCCCATCGTCAACACACGCAGTGCCGCCTGCGCAAATCGATAGTCCGGGCTTTCCGCCGGCGCAGTTCGCTTCTCAATGCCCATCTGATCGACTCGATTCTGCATATCCGCAATGCGCTCCGTGGTGAGCGGGTGCGTGCGCAGGTATCCGGGTGTTTTTCCATCCACGTGCCGCGTGGCGCGATGCAGGCGCTCAAAAAATCCGACCATGCCATTGGCATCGAAACCAGCACGCGTCATGATCAAAATGCCCAATCGATCCGCTTCGCGTTCAAACTCTCTCGAATAGTCGAGCTGATTCTGGTATTGCAATGCTGCAGAAGTGACGATCGCCGCCTCTGTGGCCTGCCCAGCAGACGGGGAGTTCGATCGCGCTGCGGCCATTGCCGCAAGCAGCCCCAGGAGCTGCAACGGCATCGCCTTCTTTTGGCCTTCTGCCCCGCGCGACGAGTGGCGTTGCAGCACATGGGCAATTTCATGCCCCAACACCCCTGCCAATTCGCTCTCGGTTTGGGTCGCCAGAACCAACGATGAGTGAGTGCCGACGAAACCGCCCAAAAGTGCAAAGGCGTTCAGCGTCTCATCGTTCAACAGAAAAAATTCGAACTCCTTGCGATTGTCGTTGACCGCGCCTTGGCTCGCAGCCACCAGCCGGTTGCCAAGACTGGTGATGTAGTCATTGAGCAGCGGGTCGGAGATGTAGGTGCGGTCCGCGCGCACTTCACGCATGATGCGTTTGCCAATGGTCCTTTCCTGCGGCTCGGAAATCGACGAATCCGCCGAGTCACCCAGGTCGGGAAGGCCGTCGGCGGCGGTGAACGACGGCCACCAGGTCGCCATGCAAAGCAGGGCTGCCGCAATCGGGCGAGTCGCTAGAATTCTGGACATGGGGAACTTGGGAGAATGCTGCAGATGGCAGTTAGTGCAACTCAAGCGGCCGTGGTTCCCTTTGCAGGGTGCGTCACCGTTACAATTTGTAATTCTATCAATGGCCCGATGCCGGGCCCGCCCAAATCATGACCCAACTCAATCATTTTGATTCGCAAGGGCAGGCCCATATGGTTGACGTGGGCGCCAAACCCGAGACCCTGCGCGTTGCCGTGGCGGGCGGCAAGATATTCATGCAGCCTGAGACGCTTTCGGTGATTTTTGGGGGGGGCGCAAAAAAGGGGGATGTTCTGGGCATTGCACGAATCGCGGCGATCCAGGGCGCAAAGCGCACGCCGGATTTGATCCCACTTTCGCATCCCATTGCCATTACGAAAGTGGCCGTCGAATTTGCACCAGATTCCGCTGCATCGTCGATCTTGTGTCGTGCCACTGTGGAGACGGTCGGTCGCACCGGGGTGGAAATGGAGGCACTGACTGCCGTGAGCACCGCGCTTTTGACGATCTATGACATGGTCAAGGCGGTGGATCGCGGCATGCGCATTTCAGACGTGCGTTTGCTGGAAAAACGCGGCGGCAAGTCGGGCGACTTCTTCGCCAGTTGAATCACGAAACGAAGCTGTAAAGCACGCCGATCGCTGCGCCTGCGCCGATCACTCTCAGGACGCCCCATTTCAGCTGAAACAACGCAAACGCCGCGGCCAAGCTCAGCAAGATCGCAAAGCGTTCGACGCCCCCGGCAAACCAGGTGCCGACCCCGGCACGGGGCCACCAAACGTGCCACGCAAACACCAGGGCAAGGCTGGCAATTACGCCCACCACGGCGGCGGTGATTGCCACCATCGGCCCGGCGAGAAAGGTGGAATTCCGTGTGTGCTCGACCCAAGGGGCTCCTGCAAAGATGAAGAGGAATGACGGCAGAAACGTGAAAAAAGTCGCCACGCATGCCCCCGCGATGGCCATTTGCCATTGCTGCGTCGCATCTGCGCTGGCATTCCATCCTCCCAAGAATCCGACGAACGCCACAATCATAATCAGCGGCCCTGGTGTGGATTCTCCTAGCGCCAGTCCATCGATCATTTGGCCGGCTGAAAGCCAATGGTACTGCTGGACTGCGCCTTGAAAGACGTAGGGCAGTACGGCATAGGCACCGCCGAAAGTCATCAGTGCGGCTTGCGTGAAGAACTGGGCCATGTCGGTAAGAACGCCGCCGGGTTGGAGGCGCCAAAGCATGAAAGCCAAGGCTGAACCCAAACCCACACCTGCCCCGAGCAACAAGATCATCCGAGAAAATCGAAGCGTGGCATGTGGGGGTGTGGGGGTGTCGTCGTCAATCAATGCGCTAGCGTGAGGGACATTCGCGGGACCCGCATGTCCTGTGCTTGCAAACGCCGACGGGGAAATGCGCGACCCTACCCATCCTGCGATGGCTGCGGTGACCAACACCAGCGGGAACGGTATCTGCCCGCTAACCATGGCCAGAAACGAAAGCAATGCGATACCCACCAGCAGGCGTGAGTGGAGTGTGCGTGCCGCTATGCGCCACGCCGCGAATGCAACGACTGCCACGACGACCGGCTTGATTCCTGAAAAGAGACCTGTCACCAACGGGAGTTGGGCAAAACTGACATAGAGCCACGACAGCAGGATCAGGATCAGCAACGATGGCAGAACGAACAGACCGCCGGCGGCCAGCCCGCCACGGACACCATGCATCAACCAGCCGATATAGGTCGCCAGTTGCTGCGCTTCCGGGCCTGGAAGCACCATGCAGTAATTGAGCGCGTGGAGGAAACGTCTTTCAGAGATCCATCGTTTTTCGTCCACCAGCTCACGATGCATGATGGCGATCTGACCGGCAGGACCGCCAAAACTGATGAATCCCAGCTTGAGCCAAAACCGAAAGGCCTCCCCAAAGGAGATGGGCGAGCTCATGGGGACTTGAAGAGATCCGCGTTGTGCACTTCACCGCGGGCAGTTTTTGCCCACGCATAAAGGGCGTCATACATGGCAAAACCATGCTCCAGCATCACATGGTCATCGGCATGCATCGCGGAGAGTCCCAGTGACAGGGCCAGCAATCCCGGCGAGTGCGGCGAGAGGTCCGGCCGCCCAGTATCGGCGCCGCGCACAATCGTCGCCAGCAGGTCGAGCGCATCGTCGTGGAGATCGAAGTCTTGGATCAGGGCATCAAAGCTGCACTGGTCGCCACGATGGGTGATTTGAACATTGGGCACATCATAAGGAATGGCGTCGTGCTGGGCCGCATAGGTCAGCACCTCAGCTGAAGGTACGTAGTCGAACCGCGCAAAAGGGTCGATGAAGCGCCGAATCAGCCAGGGGCACGCAATGCGGTCAATCTTCGGCCGTTCGCGGGTAACCCATCGCGACGCAGCGTGAAGGTCTGATGGGACTTTGAATTCGGACGACTTGCGAACCAGGGGATGTCCCAATCCTTTCCAGGCCTCGATGCCCCCTTCGATGTAGGCTGCATCCAGTCCTGCCGCGCGCAGGGCATATGCGGCGTGCTGGCTGACCTCATGGCCGTGCACGCAGTAGACGGCGATGGGACGATTTCGCGGCAGGTACTTGGCCCAGTCGGCGACCGCAAATGGGTCCCGCCAAGTTGCCGATGCGATCATCTGCGTTGAGGATTCAAAAGCTTCTCGCCTGCGCACGTCGATCACCAGCGGTGACGCGGCTTGGCCAAGGGACCGGAAAACGGCGGAAGGGGAAATCGGGCGCGGAAGGGAAGAGAGGGTGTCCATGATCGTCCTCACGAGAGTCAACGTGATCGGCGCTTGGACGGGACACCGTCTTGCTAGTGATGCGTGCAACGGGAGGCCGCAAATTCCCGTTCCGCAATTGTAATGGCACTACGGGGTTTGACGCAAATAGACGCGGCGAAGCGTGGTGCGCTTGCTGTTTTGAGAGTCGTTCTCCGCCTCCATCCGAACGATAGCTGCCCGTTTTGGCCACCCGGAAGGAATGGAAAGCTCGATCTTGGCTTCATAGATCGATGGCAAGGCCAATCCTCCCGAGAGACCTACCTGGGCCGGTTCGCCTTCCTTGTCTTCCTCCGTCTGTGGGACCTCACTGGTCAGCAACCTTTTGGAGGAGTTGGTCAATGTCAGCAACACTTCATTGACGCCGGCGGGCCGATAGGTTTGGGCGGCCGAAGGTGACGAGGCGGCCTGCGCTTCATTCACGAATTCGCGCCCCAACGCCCCCAGGAAATCCTCGATTTCAGACTGCACCAGCCGGCCATACCAGGCGGCAACTGCACCAGCAGCGCGAGGCGTGAGCGCGACCTTGGTGTTGTCTTGCCGTGCAATGCCCTGGTAAATACCCAGTTGCGCCTTGGTCGGTTCGCGATTGCTTTGCTCACCCGGAGATTGGGTGCGGTAGCGACCCGTGACATTTCCCGCAAAGTCGCCGCCAACCGACTGCAAGTTTCTTCTGATCGCTTGAGTCAACTCTTCGCGATTGGAAATGTAAGCACGCTGCGTGCGCAAATTGAGTCTGACATTGACCGGAAGCCCATCCCGGATCAAATTGAGAATCAGCTTCTCCGACGCCGGGTTCCCACGGATCCCCCAAGGCTCGCGAACCAATTCGAGTTCGGCGTTATCCATGCGCCGGTGCCATAGAAATGTGACTGAATCGGCGTGTGTTTCCACTGCGCTGATTTCGAGGCTGCCATTGGCGAGAAACCTGGTTTCTTCGTTGGTGCCATTGCGTTCCTTCACGACCTGCTGAACTTGAAAGGTTGCCTTCTCCCCAGGCGTCCATTTGGGCAGGGCCAGAAGCATCTTGGGCAAGCCCTCTTGCGACGACGCGCCGGTGCTAAAGGCTAGAAAACCAGTTGCGATCAGGGCCGGCAATTGAAATCGACGAAATTGGCTCAACATGGTGTCTATGGCTCGACAGTGATAGGATTCGCACCCGCCTGTGCGGTGCGATACGATTATTTGAAACGCGATTTGACCATGAATATCCCCGCCATCAATATAGAACTTGACGTCAAGGGCTTGAACTGCCCGTTGCCGATTCTTCGCGCCAAGAAAGCCCTTGCGGGCATGGAATCGGGCCAGGTGCTAAGGGTCACTGCCACCGACCCGGGATCGGTCAAGGATTTCGCCGCGTTTTGCAAGCAGACCGGCAATCCCCTGTTGTCGTCACTCGAGTCGCCCACCGAATTCACCTTCGTCATTTCCAAAAGGTGAAACGCCAGACCTGACGGGGCGTTTGGGGCAAGAATCCCCCGAAACCCCCGCCCATCCTGGAGTTTGATGCCTACCACGTATAGCGCACGGTATAGCGAATGACGGCCTCGCCGCCCTTGGCGATCTTGACCGGAAAGTGTGCGATGCGTGAATCGAATTTCTCAAATTCGGTGTTCTTGCGGATCACATGCCAGTTGGTCCAGCGATACATGGTTTCCTTGGCGATCACGCTGACCGGTTCGTTTTTCTGGTTCCTGAGTTTGATCTCGACGTCTTCTTCCATCCATTTGGCGAACGAGTCGACCCGGAAATCAAGCTGCTTTCTCTCACCCACGACATCGAAGGCACTGCCTAACTTGATCTGAATCGTTTCGTTCTTGGGGGTGTGGTCGATCAGGTCCTCGCCGATGAATTCCAGCGATTGATCGGCGCTGTCCAGCTTGGCGACACGAATCTTGCCAGCAGGCAGCGGAATGCCCATGCGGTTGTCCTCGCGGTTTTTGAAGCGCAAAAACACATCGACCTTTTTGTTTGAGAAATTGCCGAAATTGCGATCGGTCATCGCGCTTCCGTAGTTGCCAAGAAAATTGCCGGCCTGGCCGTGATACACCAGCACTTTTTCGCAGGAGGCTCCCCGCGCCACGGGAAAGAGTTCAATTTGCTTGGTCGAGTTTTGCTTGATCGTGGTCGTCCGGCCCAATGTGTAAAGGTGGTATTCAAAAAACGACTTTTCCGCAAACCCGGTGTCGGCCATCGCGGCCTTGGCCATGGCGCGCTCTTCACGAACCATGCCCATTGCAGCAGGGCGCGGTGCCGCGCGCTGCACATCTCCGGCCACCAATTTCAGCTTGGCGTCCTCGAAACTGGCGCCACTCTGGTTCACGATGGTGACCCACGCGCCCACATCCAGCTTGCACGCGCCGGCCTCTTCGGAAAGCGTGAGGTTGTAATCCGTCCACCAGGTGATCCCGCCGGTTTGGTAGGAAAGGCGCGTGCGATGCAAGCCGGCGCGCTCAGCCGCGATATCCCATGAGAGCGTAGGCTTCGAAATTAATCCGCCGGGGAGCCCGGCCAGGCGCACGCCGCTGTAGCCATTGACGGTGCGAATGCTGCCGTCGGCCATTTTCAACACCAGTCCACCTTGGGTCCCCAGGAGGTTTCCAGTAATCGATTCGATACCGCTCCCGCGCGCCTGATCGACAGTCACTTCACGGTCGAGGTACTTTTGCAGGAGCTTGTTGGTGTTGGTGAGGTCAAACTCAAAGGATTGCTCCATCACCCGGGTGCCGGAGGGGTCGGTCATCGATTCGAACGCCACCGTGGTGGGGTCGATCAGCGCGGGGACGTCGGAGATGCGCAGTCCGGTTCGACCTTTGTTGAGGGTGGCCTCCCGTTCCTGTTTTACGAGGGCGTAGCCGGGAACACCGAGCCCTTCTCCGCCGCTTTGGAAGGTGGCCGATGAGAGCGTTCCCGGCTGGGCGCTGGAGTAGATGGTGACACTGGTCTGGGCATTCGCATTGAGGGCGGCGATGAGTGCGGCAGCGAAGGGGGTGGGGCGGATTTTCAGCATGGGAACTCCTTGGGTGGACTCTATAATCTCTTTAACGCCACCAAATTGAAAACGGGTTATGACGGACATGAAGTTTAGGGGCAGTCAGAATTACATTGCGACCGACGACCTGATGCTGGCAGTCAATGCGGCCATTACCCTGCAGCGGCCCTTGCTGGTTAAGGGGGAACCGGGCACCGGCAAGACCATGTTGGCCGAGGAGGTGGCCAAGCAACTGGGTAAACCGCTGTTGCAGTGGCACATCAAATCCACGACCAAGGCCCAACAGGGCTTGTATGAATATGACGCTGTTTCCCGCCTCAGGGACTCCCAATTGGGGGAAGTGAAGGTCAAGGACATCCGCAATTACATCTCGCGGGGCGTGCTGTGGCAGGCGTTCGACGCCAGCGAGCCGGTGGTGCTCCTGATCGACGAAATCGACAAGGCAGATATCGAGTTTCCCAACGACCTGCTGCGCGAGCTCGATCGCATGGAATTTCACTGCTACGAAACTCGGGAAACTGTGGTGGCGAAGCATCGCCCCATCATCTTCATCACGAGCAACAACGAAAAGGAATTGCCGGATGCATTCCTTCGGCGCTGCTTCTTCCACTACATTCGATTTCCGGATGCCGAGACCATGCAGCACATCGTCGATGCACATTTCCCGGGAATCAAGAAGGCGCTGCTCAAGCAGGCGCTCGAGGTGTTCTTTGAAATCCGTGAAGTCCCGGGCTTGAAGAAAAAGCCGTCGACATCGGAATTGCTCGATTGGCTGAAGCTGCTGGTCGCTGAAGACATTTCGCCTGAGGCGTTGAAGTCGGGCGATGCCGGCAAATTGATTCCCCCGCTGCACGGGGCTTTGCTCAAGAACGAACAGGATGTGCATTTGTTTGAGCGATTGGTGTTTCTTTCCAAGCGGAACCGATGAAAAATCAAGGAATGGCGCGGGTTTTGAGGTGTTTTTGGCTTGGAATCCCCGCCGGGCCTAGGGTTTTTGATGGGAACCCCGTCAGGGAAGTATCAACGTCATGCTGATCCCTTTCTTTCTCGCGCTCAAACAGGGTGGCCTGCCCGTATCGGTCAAGGAATACCTGACGCTCGTGGAGGCTCTCGACAAGGGGGTTATTCACGGCAGCGTGGATGATTTCTACTACCTCTCCCGCGCCACGTTGGTGAAGGACGAGGCGCATTTCGACCGCTTTGATCGTGCCTTCTCAAACTACTTCAAGGGTGTTCAAGCTCTTGACGCCGTCCTGCCTGCCGAAATTCCGGAGGAATGGTTGCGGAAACTGGCCGAAAAGACGCTCACCGATGACGAAAAAAAGTTGATCGAAGCCTTGGGTGGGTGGGAAAAGCTGATGGAAACGCTCAAGAAGCGCCTTGAGGAGCAGAAAGGCCGGCATCAGGGAGGCTCCAAGTGGATCGGCACGGCGGGAACCTCGCCTTTCGGCGCCTATGGTTACAACCCTGAGGGTGTCCGCATCGGACAGGATAAGTCACGTAATCGCAGCGCAGTAAAGGTGTGGGACCAGCGCGAGTACCGGGACTACGATACCAATGTCGAATTGGGCATCCGCAATATCAAGCTTGCGCTGCGGCGGCTTCGGCGCTTTGCCCGGGAGGGTGCCGAGGAAGAGTTGGACATGGACGGCACGATTCGCGCCACGGCAGGCAACGCGGGCTACCTTGACATCAAGATGGTTCCGGAACGACACAACAAGGTCAAGGTTTTGTTGTTCCTGGATGTCGGCGGCTCCATGGACGACTATGTTCACCGTTGCGAGGAATTGTTTTCGGCCTGCAAGACCGAGTTCAAGCATCTTGAGTACTACTACTTCCACAATTTCATTTACGAAAGCGTCTGGAAAAACAACCGCTTGCGCCATGCCGAGAAGATTCCCACCTTCGACGTGCTGCACAAGTACGGCCCGGACTACAAGCTCATCATCGTCGGCGACGCCACCATGAGCCCCTTCGAAATCCTGCAACCGGGCGGCAGCGTGGAGCACTGGAACGACGAAACCGGCGCGATATGGATGCAGCGCTTGACTCAGCACTACAAGCACGCCGTGTGGATCAATCCCACGCCAGCCGAGCATTGGGCCTGGACGCAGTCGATCAAGATCATCCGCGAGTTGATTGACGATCGCATGGTGCCGATGACGGTGGCCGGGCTGGAAGAGGGAATGCGCACGCTGTCCTGAACCAAACGCGCCGGGTTCGCCTAGAATAGCGCCACAACGATTACAAACCACAACAATCCCAGGAGACCGATAGTGCGAATCGCGATGCTGGAAGATGATCCGGTGGTGGGGTCGGCGATGCGGCAATGGTTGGAAGCCGGTGGCCACTCCGTGCACCACTACACTTCGGGGAAAGCGATCGTGCGCGAAGCCGGTCGTGAGAGCTTTGACTTGTTTCTGCTCGACTGGCATGTGCCGGATATGTCCGGCGAAGAAGTGCTGCGCTGGCTGCGTGACAAGCAGAAGACCACCGTTCCGGTGCTCTTCGCCACCAGCCGCGATACCGAGGAGGACATCGTTGCCGCGTTGTCGGCCGGCGCGGACGATTACATGATCAAGCCGATCCGGCGCATGGAGTTGCTGGCGCGCGTGGAGGCACTGTACCGCCGCATGCGGCCCAAGGCTGCCGAAACGCCGCAAATCGTGATGTCGCCCTACGAAATCGACTTGGCACGCCGCGTGGTAAAGCTCAATGGCGAGGCGGTCGAAATGACCGACAAGGAATACGAACTGACGGTTTTCCTGTTCCAGAATCTGGGAAGGTTGCTTTCGCGCGGACACATCTCCGAGTCCGTTTGGGGGCGTTCGGCGGATGTGCAGTCTCGAACAGTGGATACGCATGTCAGCCGGGTGCGCAAGAAACTCGATTTCGGCACTGCGAATGGCGTGCGGCTCTCGCCGGTCTACAACTTCGGGTACCGTCTGGAAAAGATCACTCCCGAGTAGCGGCATCACCTGCCTTGGGACCGCCGAAAACCTGAACATTTGAATAGAACGTCGCGCACGTGTCGTCGTTCACATTCGTCGCGCGTACTGGCATGCACAATACTTCCTTTCAAATTCAAATGGCCGAAGACATGATCTCGAAGCCCCATCGGCGCGCGGCGTCCTTGTTGAACTTGGCGGTGGTTAGCCTGTTTCTTCAGCCACCGGCCCATGCCGTGTCACCTGCGAATGCGGACCGGCCGTCTGCGCGACTCTACGTTCACGAGGCCAAGCAGGGTGACACGCTGCTCGGCCTCGCCTCCCGGTACCTGTTACGTGTATCAGACTGGAAAGTTCTGGAGAAACTCAACGCCATTGGGGATTCGCGAAGGATTCCAGTCGGCACAAAGGTCAAGATTCCCGTGGAACTGATGCGCACGGAGTTGACGCCGGCCTCGGTCGTGCGGGCCACCGGAAAAGCAGAACTGGGTGCCAACAACCTTGCCGCCAATGCCGTGCTCAAAGAAGGGGACGCGATTCGCACCGGGGACGATGGTTTTGTCACGCTCAGGCTTGCGGACGGCTCCACGCTGACTTTGCAGCCCCACTCGGTCCTCAAGGTAAAGACCACGCGCCAATTGGTGAATACCGGCGGGGTGAGCGACACACAATTCAAACTGGATAGCGGCCGATTGGAAACGCGAGTCGCCAAGCAGCGGGGCGATGCAGCGCGATACGAGATCGAAACGCCGACTTCCAACATGGGTGTGCGAGGAACCGTTTTTCGTGTCGGATCGGACGGCAGCGCAAAGTCCCAAAGCGAGGTGACTGAAGGTCTAGTTGCCGCGGATTCCACCGATCCCAATTTTCCGGGCGCAGTCGCGGTGGCCGCGGGCTTTGGCACCATTGTCGAAGCGGGGAAGCCGCCTTCGCCACCCGTGCAATTGCTTGCGCCTCCCATGCTTGCGCAGGCGGAAGCAATCAGCGAGTCGGCAGACATTCGGGTGGCCTTTGGCGCCGTGCCCGGCGCAGCGTCCTATCGCGGGCAAGTCGCGGTCGACAGTACATTTACTCAATTGCTAGCCGATGTGCCGTCGCGCACGAACGAAATATCGTTCAGGGATCTGCCCGATGGCCAGTTGTATGTTCGTGTTCGTGGCATTGATGCCCAAGGCCTGGAGGGCCGCGATGCGCAAGGCAGCAGGTCCATTAAGGCCCGGCCCTTCCCGCCGTCGGCGCTGGAACCTGGCATGTGTACGCGATTGGCCGCAGGCCCCTCGCACTTGCGCTGGAAACCGACAGGCGACGCCAAGGCATTTCGCCTCCAATTGACGACGAAGTCTGATGCTGCGTTCGGCGTGCCTTTGTTGGATAAGTCGAAGTTAGTGGAATCCTCATTCGCAGTCGATCGCCCCCTGGTTCCGGGCAGTTGGATTTGGCGCGTGGCCAGTGTGGATGCAACAGGAAAGCAAGGTCCCTGGTCTCCAGTTCATACCTTCGATGTACAGCCACCGGCGCTGGTTTTCCGTCCCTATCCTGACAAGACGGGTCGCGTGATCGGCATTGGTGAAGAAGACCGGAAATACCAGGTCCAGGCGGCGCGCGACTCACGCTTCGCATCCATCGTTGCCGACCGCGTCGTCGATGGCCGGGTCGATTTGTCGGACTTGCCAGTCAACGCCTATTTTGTTCGCGCACGGCTTGCAGAAGCCGGCGGCACAACCAGCGATTGGAGCCCCGCATGGCGCCTGGAGGTGTATCCGGGGGGCTGGCAACTGATTGACATCGCTGGAAGCCGCCGGTAATGCCCCTGACGGGCATGCTTTGAAGGTCGATCGCCGCCTTGCCCTGCCGGTGGCCCGGGAATGGGCTGCGATTCTTGTTCTGCTCGGTACATTCATCATTCTTTCGATGAGTGGGAACTGGTTTGTCCGCATCGATTCGACCCTGTACGACAACGCACTGGCGGCATTTGGCCGACCCGCACAGAAGGATGTTGTGATTGTCGGCATCGACGACAAGTCTCTATCGGTGTTTGGGCGCTGGCCATGGCGGCGAGACTTGCATGGTTTGCTGCTCGACAAGATTTCGGCCGCATCTCCAAAGGTCATTGTTTTCGACGTGATCCTTTCCGAACCGGAGCGGTTGTTCCCGGCGGGTGACACCGCCCTCGCAGATGCCATCAAGCGATCCGGGCGCGTCATCCTGCCGGTCACCATGCATGCGGAGGGCGGACGCACAGTGTCTGAGGCGAGGCCCGCGCCAGAATTCGCCAGCGCCGCGGCTGCGCTATCGCATATCAGTGCGCCGCTGGACGCGGACGGAATCTTGCGGCACGTCTTTCTCAAGGGGGGCTTCGGGTCACCGCACCTCGACATTTCCCCGTTGGCGGCGCTTCGCCTTGCGGATCCCAATGGTTGGCCTTCGACCCGTGTTCTACCCGGCGTTCCAGGCTCAATGTCGCGCACCAGTACAAGAAATTGGGCGCAGGACTACCTTTATCTGATTCCATTTGCGGGCCCACCGGGCCATTTCACGCCTGTTTCCTATGCAGACGTTTTTCACCTGTCGGATCGGGAGGCAAGACGGCTGTTCGAGGGCAGGTATGTTTTGGTGGGGGCGACAGCGCCCGCGCTGACCGATGCCTATCCCACGCCCGTCTCGGGCGGAACGCTGGCGATGCCGGGAATTGAAATCCAGGCCAACGTTCTCCAATCACTACGGGAAGGCATCGATTTGCGCCGAGCCGGTACCCTTTACGGTGCGTCAATCAGTGTGGCCTGCGTGCTTTTGGTCATGCTGGTGTTCCCCTTCGCAGCACCTCGAGTCTCCCTGATGGTTGCCATTGCCACCGCATTGGGATGCCTCGCGCTGTCGCTGCTACTCCTGAAGTGGGCCTCATTTTGGTGGCCGCCCGCTTCGGCCTTCTTGGCGCTGTTGCTGGCATACCCGCTTTGGAGTTGGAGAAAACTCGAGGCGACGCAACGCTATTTGAACGAAGAATTGTCGAGACTGGAACACGAACCCATCATCGTGCCTTTTGACGCGCTATCGCCATCAGACAATGCTGCTCGTTCAACGCTCTTGCCAGGGTTGATCGAGCAACGCATTGCCGTTGTCAAAGCGGCAACCGAGCGTCTTCGGACCCTCAATCGCTTTATTGCTGAAAGCATCGAAAGCCTGCCTGACGCCACGATTGTCTCCGATCCGGAGGGGAAGGTCCTTTTGGCCAACTCTGCAGCGGATCGATTGTTCAAGGCCCGGCGTACGACGCCGGAAAAGGCGGGCGGCCGGCCACCTGATCAGCCGTTGGAGGGACGTGATGTCATTGTGCTCCTGGAGAAGTTTTCGCGCCACGGAGGTGGCGGCGATTGGCGGTCCGCATGGCTCGACGCCTATGACCAAACGCGCTTGGTCTCGTTCGAAGCGCAATTTGAGGGAACTCGGGATTTCCTGATTCAGGTGGGCCCTTTGTTCTCATCACGAGGAACGCAAAACGGGACCATTGTGTCGCTTGTCGACATTTCGCCACTGCGTGAGTCCGAGCGCCGGCGCGACGAGGCGCTGCGTTTCCTGTCCCACGATATGCGCTCACCTCAGGCCTCGATCCTCACGTTGTTGGGCATGTATCACGAGGATCCGGGCAGCATGCCGGTAGAAAAGCTCACGTCGCGCATTGAGAAATACTCGCGCCGTACCCTGAATCTCGCCGACGAATTCCTGCGATTAGCCAAGGCAGAACGGGCTCGGGCCGAAGACTTTGAAACGATAGACCTCTCCGAGGCTGTGCGCGACGCCATCGATGAGGCATGGACGCTGGCCAGGCAAAAGCAAATCCGCATTGTGAGTGGCGACTTTGACGAGGCTTGGATTCTTGGCGACCGCGACTTGATCACCCGCGTGGTCGTGAACTTGCTCTCAAATGCGGTGAAGTACAGTGAAGCTGAAACGGAAATCACCATATGCATCGAGCGCGTAGAAGATGAATGGCGTTTGACCGTGACTGACCAAGGCTATGGCATTGCGCCGGATGATATGACCAAGTTATTCACGCGTTTTGCGCGCCTGCGGGTTGAAGGGCAACCGGAGGAAGACGGCGTTGGACTGGGATTGGTTTTTGTAAAGACCGCCGTCGAGAGGCATGGCGGAATCGTTGCGGTGACCAGCAAGACCTCAATGTCGCACGATGGCGAGCACGGGACCACGTTTGTCTTGACGTTTCCTGCCGCGCCCGCCCCGGCATAGGGTCGGCATATCTTCGGAAGCCTAAAGGTCGGCGATTCGATGTTGACCCATTGATGCGGGCCTGGTTTTTGCCTTGCCTTCAAACATCAGCCAGTGCAAATGGGCGATGGCCTCTCCCATGGCCAGGATCCGTTCAAACTCACCGAGCGGTCGTTTGAACAGGACCGGCAGAATATCCGCTGCGCAACGCGGCTCGGACAGCGCGGAAACCAATTCATCGAGCTTGTCCAAATGATGCGCGCGGAGTGCGTCGAGTCGTGCGTGCAGCCCGGTGAACACGCGGCCGTGCGAGGGAAGTACAAGTGTTTCAATCGGAAGCGACGTGAATTTGTCTAGGCTTGCCAAGTATTGGCCGAGTGGATTCGATTCGGGTTGATTGCCCCAAACAGAGATGTTGGGGGTGATCGTGGGCAAGATCTGATCACCCGCGATGAGAATTGGTGCATCGAGGCATACCAGCGTCGCATGTTCTGGCGCATGGCCGTGGGCGACGATGACCCGCCATCGGCGACCGCCAATCCTCAGAGTTTCCCCATCCACAATGCGCCGGTAGGCGATCGGGACGGGCGCGTCGCGCTTCTCGGTGCCATTTGTTGCCGCGCGGGGATCGCCGATCGACGCAGGTGGAGACGCGAGAATCTTTCCCAACCCATGGCGCATGAAAAGTTGCCCCGTGTTGGCGCGATCAAATCCCGCCACGTCGGCGTGTGCCGCATGGGCGGATAAGAATTCCGCGGCAGTCATCCAGACCATGGTGCCGGTTTTCTCAGCGAGCCATCGCGCGCAGCCGACATGGTCCGGGTGAAAATGAGTGACCACCACACGCTTGACTGGAGTGTCCGCCAGCACAGTCGAAAACAACTGGTCCCACAAACTGCGCGTGAGGTCCACCGCATAACCGGTGTCGACAATCGTCCAACCGGGTCCAGTTTCATCGTCATCACGCAGCAACCATAGGTTGATGTGATCCGGCTTGAAAGGCAGGGGCATTCGTAGCCAGTGGACGCCTGGGGCCACCTCCAGCGCATCACCCGGCGCAGGATTATTCTCAAACGGGTAAACGATCATGCGGTCACCCCTGCGCGCGGGACGGCGCGCAGGACGAACTACCGGTCGTTATTTGTGCGTGAAAGTAAATACGCCGTCCCAATTGTCGCCCGGCGGCTTCTCGCGAAGTTCCTGAATGCGGGAAATGTAGAGCTGGTACACCTTGCGTTTCGGGTCTGCTTGCGACAGCGCGCGCAGGATGGATTCCGCATCGTCCCACGCTTGGGCACGATACTTGTCCAAAGCACGATGGAAGCGGTCGATCTCATCGATTTCCTGGTTGACCACCTCGGATTTGAATCCAGCAGGCTCATAGATCGTCACCGGCTCCAATTTGCCTTTGACACGCACCCGGTCAATCTCACGGTAAATGGCCGAATCCACGGTCTTCACGATATTTTCCGAAACCAGGATGCCCACACCATACTCCTTGGTGAGCCCTTCAAGGCGGGAGGCAAGATTCACATGGTCTCCCATCACGGTATAGGCACGGCGGAACGATGAGCCCATGTCGCCGACGTTCATCATGCCGCAATTCAGGCCGACACCAATTTCCAGTTTCGGCCACCCACGTTTGACATAGTCAGGTCCCATCTCGCGTACGCGTTTTTGCATCTGGATTGCAGCGGTAAGGGCATTTTCCGGATGCTTGGGGTCTTGCAGCGGGGCGCCCCAAAAAGCCATGATCGCGTCACCGATGTACTTGTCGATGGTGCCGCGTGTGGTCTGGATCGATTCCGTCATCTGGGTGAGATAGTCGTTCATCATGGCGGTCAATTCCGTTGGCGACAGACCCTCGGAAATGGTTGTGAAGTTGCGCACGTCAGAAAACAGCACGGTCATGTCGCGGCTTTCACCCTTGGTCGAGTATGCCTCCGGGTTCTCCGCCATCTGGGCCACCAGTTCTTTGGGCACATAGGTGCCAAAAATCCCGGTGATGGCGCGCTTGCTTCGCGCCTCCACGAAGAAGCCGTAGGCCATGTTCAGCACGAACAAGGCCAGGATCATCAACAGCGGAATGGCCAAGGGCAAAACGTATCCCTGCCCCCACCAATAAAAATTGAATCCCATGTAGGCGCCCGTGGTGCCAATGATCGTCAGCACGGACACCAATGCATTCATTTTGACCAGGAGGATCGCCAAGGGAATTCCGAGTGCCAGTACTATCACGCAACTCATTGCCATCTCAAATTCAGGGCGTTTCTTCAGCTGGCTATCGAGGAATCCGGAGAGCATGTTGGCATGCGTCTCCACTCCAGGATATACCTCGCCGACTGGTGTGTTCCGCAGATCGAAAAGGCCCTGAGCTGACGTGCCGACCACCGCAATCTTCCCCGCCAATTCCCCAGGGGTGAGCTTGCCGCGCATGACGTCAGTGGCGGAAATGTAGCGGAACATCGGGCTCTTGCCGCGATAGGGGATGAGCGTTGTCGACTGGTTATCGAGGGGAATGACGGTGTCGCGAATGATCAATTCCTTCAGTTTCGGAATACCGTCACCCTCGTCCTTGCGGGTCACCACGCGCATGGGCTCATTGTCGAGGTAGGTGCGATACGTCGCAATCGCCAGTGACTCGTAATAGCCCGTCTGAAAGTTCACCACGGAGGGGATGCGCCGGATCACCCCGTCAAAATCCACGCGCGGGATGATGTGACCGGTGGCAGCCGCAGCGTCCTGCAAGGTCTTCAAGTTACCGCTGTAACCATCGATTTCGATAGCAGCGACTTTCTTCGTTTTTTCGGTGCTGAAAACAGGCATCGGCAGGTGACCAATTTGTAGTTCGCGGTTCGCACCCTCACTGACACCAGCGAAAGCCAGGACCACGGGGTACTTCTTGATCGTTTCTGCGAACTGCTTGTCGTAGTCCAGCGTCGGCCGCAGCACTTCGAGCCGCTCACGGAATGCGGTGTCGTCCTTGAGTTCAGTTTTCGCGAGTTCTTCGAGTTTGGTCAATCCGGAACTGGTGTCCGGTTCTGTAAACAGCACGTCGAATCCGACCACTTTGACCTTGTAGGTTTCAAACAGGTTGGTGAGCAGCTTGACCCAGCGGTCACGGGACAAGGGCCAGCGGCCCTCAGCAGCCAGCGTCTTCTCATCCACGTCGATGATGACGATGCGGGAGTCAATTTTCTCGGGCATGGTCGCCAACAGACGCAAGTCGTAGGCCTGCAGCTCCAGCCTTTGGAGAAACAGGAGCCCACCGCGCTCGGATGACCTGAAATCGGCGATGTAATAGAGCAACGTCAATGCCACGATGCCCAATCCCAGTCCCGCGCGCACAATCGTGTTGATCGACGAAAAGTAGCGGGTCCAAAGTGCCTTGAGTTTGTCCACAAATGCTCCCTATACGAGTGGCGTTTGCTTGCCGGATCTTGTTGATTTTGCGGCATGCCCTGGCAAATCGCCGCGAGAGCATTCCTGCGAGTTTAACGCAGGGCATTGCTTCCGTATTGAATATCCCCCTGTCAGGGGAGTCCATGGGTCAACGAGGAGCGCCCATGGTGGGTTTGGCGGGCCCCGAGCAGCAGCAATTTGACGGGAAAAGCAGTAACAACGGTCCGCTGGATTGGTTGGCGATGCCTGCCCTGACATGCATGGCCTGTACACGGGATGGTCACGACGGGTGGAAATGCTAAGATGGCCTGCATCCACGGCGAGGGGTTTGCCGTACCTCGATCCAGACGCTTGCCCAGGGGCATGCCCCAGTATGACGGAGTCCAAACATGTACTTGATTGATAAGAATCGTGACGATCCTCGCCGCCGCACACTCATCCAAATGCTGGCTTTGGGTATGCTGGGCGCCGGCTCCCCGTCTGCCTTGGCCCAAGTGGCAAACATTTTTGGGTCGCGTCCGGCCAAACTTCCACCCGGCCAATCGATTTATCGAATTTCAGGCACGGCTACAGTCAACGACAAACCCGCCGCTTTGGGAACCAAAGTAAACCCCGGGGATACCGTCAAGACGGGCAAAAATAGCGAACTCGTATTTGTGGTGAATACCCAGTCCATGATCTTGCGCGCCAACAGCAACGTCGTCATTGAGGCCGAAAAGAAGGCGGATTCCGTGGTGGTTTCCGGATTGCGCATGTTGACCGGCGCCCTGTTGAGCGTTTCCCGAAATCAGCCGATGCGCGTCCGCACGCCAACGGCGACAGTGGGAATTCGCGGAACCGGCTTCTATATGGAAGCCGAAGAAGACCGCACCTATTTCTGTACCTGCTACGGCGCGACGGAAGTTGCGTCGAACGCCAACCCTGATGCAAAGGAAACCGTCACGGCTACCCAGCATGACCGCCCGGTTTACATCACGAATGACGCGGCCAAAGGGCAGGGCATTGTCAACGGACCGTTTATCAACCATACAGACCTTGAGTTGGCCTTGATTGAAACGTTAGTGGGGCGCAGCACGCCCTTTGTGTTTGGCAAAGATGCCTACAACGCCCCTCGGCGAAGCTATTGAGGCGAGTGCTGGCATTTCCCTTTACTTCACCCTCTGGAGAACTCATGTACCTGATCGACAAAGACCGCGAAGATCCCCGCCGCCGTGTCCTCATCCAAATGCTGGGTGCCGGTTTGCTGGGGGCGGCATCACCCGCGGCAATGGCTCAAGTTGCGAATATTTTTGGCAGCAAGCCTGGCCGTTTGCCCGCCGGCCAATCGATCTACCGCATTTCGGGGACTGCGACAGTCAACGACAAACCGGCGACCTTGGGCACCAAGGTAAATCCGGGTGACACTGTCAAGACAGCCAAGGACAGTGAATTGGTTTTTGTGGTCAACACACAGGCAATGATCCTGCGCGCCAATAGCAACGTCGTGATTGAAGCTGAAAAGAAGGCAGATTCCCTTATCGTGTCCGGCCTGCGCATGCTGACCGGTGCGTTGCTGAGCGTTTCCCGAAATCAGCCGATGCGCCTGAGGACTCCTACGGCGACCATCGGCATTCGCGGTACCGGTTTCTATGTGGAGGCTGAAGAGGAGCAGAGCTATTTCTGTACCTGTTATGGCACCACGGAAGTCTCCAACAACGCCAAGCCGGAGGCGAAAGAGACCATTACTGCAACTCAGCACGACCGGCCGGTCTATATCGGCAAGGATGCATCCAAGCCCGTCGTCAACGGCCCTTTCATCAACCATACGGACCTGGAACTGGCGCTGATCGAGTCGCTGGTGGGCCGTACGACCCCGTTCGCATTTGGCAAAGACGCATACAACGCTCCGCGTCGCAACTACTGAGTCTGCCTGAGGTCGACAGCCTTCAAGGACCAGCAGGTAGTTGGTCGACAAGGACTGGGACGATCCGCGTCAACGCATATTGATCCGATTGCTCTGGGGGGCAATCGGTTGGTGCAGGCGCCTGCGTCAATCGCCCAAGTGGCCAATATTCTTGGCTCGAGGCCGGGGCGCCTCCCGGCCGGACAATCGATTTGCCGCATTTCGGATAGCGCGATGGTCAACGACAGACCCGCCTCCTTGGAGACCAAGGTCAATCCTGGCGACTCGGTGAAGGCGGGCAAAGATAGTGAAGCCGTATTCGTGGTCAACACACAAGCCATGATTTTGCGCGCCAACAGCAATGTGATGATCGACGCCGAGAAGTAGGCCGATTCGCTGATCTTGTCTGCGCTGCGTATGTTGACCGGTGCGATGCTCTCAGTGAGCCGCAACCAGCCGATGCGTCTCAGGACGCCGACGGCGACGATTGGCATCCGCGGTACGGGCTGTTCCGTGGAAGCGGAACCCGAGCAAACCTGTTTTTGCACTTGCTATGAAGTCACAGAAGTCGCTTCGGCCAACGATCCGGCGAAGAAGGAAATCATTACGACAACGATGCATGATCGGCCAGTCTATGTGGGCATTGACGCGAAGTCGGGCGGTTCGATCCAGGATGCACCGTTGATCAATCATACAAACTTGGAATTGGCGATGATCGGAACGTTGGTTGGGTGGACCCTGGCATATGTTTTCAACAAAGATGCGTGCACTGCACTGAAACGAGGTTACTGACGGCCAGCTGGCAATCGTAACGGAAGTCGAAAAGAAATAGCGCGTCGCCCATCGTCACACGGCCGGGGATCGCGAGAAACAAAAAGGGGCACTGATGTGCCCCTTTGATTTTGCGCATCTCGCCAGACAAAATGCCCGCTGATCCGACCAGACTTTTGTTGTCTGAGACTATTTAGGCGCCCCGTTCAGGATCCAGTTCTGGAAAAGATCAAAGTTGGCGCGCGCGGATTGACCGGGTGCTGCACTGGCATCAAATCCTGGACGAAGCAGGCCCGCGTGGTGATTTCCCGACGGTTTGCGCAGGAGCGGACTTGCGGCGATCTCGGTGAAGTTGATGCGGCCGCGAACCTCCGCATAGAACCAGTCTTCGTCAATGCTGTTTTGTACGCCGTCGCCGTTGCGATCGTAATTCGTATAGAACACCGGCGCCGATTGGGTGCCGCCCGAAGAATGGCAGTTTGAACTCGTGCATCCCGCTTCAGTGGATTGAAGTACAGCCTTGATATCGGCGAAGCGGATATCCGCGGGCGCCTTTGAAAGGGCATTGTCAACCACAATGGTGATGTCGACTGGCGTGCTTTGCACACTGCCAGAAGAGGCGACAAGCCTCACGACATAAGTCCCGTTTTGGGTCGCGTTGAAGGTCGTGTTTTCCGCCGTTGGCGTGGCAATCGTGGCACCGCCAGCAGGTCCGGAAACGACGCTCCAAGTGTAGGAGCTTGCATAGAGACTGTTGGAGGCTGATAGTGCTGACGATCCCTGCTTTACCACTCGCGAGGGCCCGGGGTCGGCAATCGGACGGCCGGGTTTCAACGTGGCGCCGGCCGAGTCTTTCACATTGAGACCCTGTTGCGCCAAGAATGTGCCCACGGATTCCTGTCGATTGTTTCCGTAGAACGCGTTGTAAACGATTTGCGCCAGCGGCATGTTGCCGCGGTCGATCACGTGTGCCTTAATGCGATCCGAGTATGCGGCAAACTTGGCGTAGGTCGGAAACGAAATATCGTCCTGCAAAATGGTTCCCCGTTGCGAGTGACAGGTCCGGCAGGAAGTCGCCACCACTTCGCGGTACAAAGACGATTGCCCGACGGATTCCCATCCGGGCGGCACGTAGGTATCGTCCCAAGAGGCGCGCGGGAGGCCATTTCCCCCGTAGGCCGCCTTGATGAGATCCGCCTGCGGGGCGAGCCATTCGCTGGCACCCGCCGGCCGACGGCACTGGTCTTCAGGTGCCGTCGAGGTCCCATGCAACGGATAGCTGCAGAGGATCCAAGTATTGATCTTCTTGATGCTCGCTTCCTGCTCCGCACGCGAAAAGCCCGGCGTTGTGGAAAACCCGAACACATCAGGCTCAAAGGGATGCAAACGTGCTTGCACATCGCCACGCTGAAGCGAGACACCGTTCTGGACAAGGTTGAATTTCCGCTTGCCATTGGTGTCTGCCGGCATCAATGCGTCACCGCGACCGCCATGGCAACTGATGCAGGGTCCTGGCATCGCCTTGCCGCCGCGGCCATCCAGATCGACAAAAGTGGCTCGCTGTTCCGTGCCCGCAATGTAGTTATAGAACTTCGGGAAGGGGACACCTCCATTGGGCCCGGGGGTGAACTCGATGGCATTGATGCCGACGAGCCATTTTTGGTCGCGCACAATCGCTGCCTCGAGGTTTGCAGGGGAGTACTGATATCCCTCACCCGCCTGGATGAGGTAATTCTCTACGAAAAACGCGATCGTGCCGTCAGGGTTGCGGCGAACGGTCATTCGCCGACCGTACCCCAGGTCACGCTGGTCGCCGAAAACAACCGTGATTTCTTCGCCTGTACCACTGCCAAACCCGTTCTTCTGTTTGTACTTGGTCAATGTGTCCCGTTCATTGTTCGGGTCGATGGCTTCGTAATACGCTTGCGTGTAGGCGGCCGTGTTGGTCTCAAGGGTACCGTCGGCCTGTTTCTGGGGGTTGGGGAACAACAGGAAAAGGTTGGGCCCTGTCGTGGGTGGCGTGGCCTTTTGGCCAGGCACCACATCAGCGGGTGTTTCGCCTTGGCCCCCGCCGCCGCAACCTGCGAGCAGCGCCGCCAAAGCGACACACATTCCAAAGGAGGCTATGGAAGTACGATTCACGGTTGGATCCTTTAGAAGCGAATCAAATAGACGATCGAGTATTGGTCCGCAATGTAACTTTTTGCGGAAGTCGCATAACTCGGTCGGTAGGTCGGTGTGGACTGTGCACGCCGCCACGAAAGGTCTAATGCATGGCGAGGCCCAAATCCCATGTTGTAGCCCACGGTCGAAATCCAGGTCTTGGCCTCAAACCGATATGCGTTGAAGTCGCGATTCGGGAATGCGTCGTCATCCACAAAGATCTGGGCGACAGCGAGATCCTCGAGGGATCCGCTGCCTGAAGACACGCTGTGGCCCTTGCGGAATTCGCCGGTCAGGTACAGCGTGTCATTGGCGTTCCACTGGTAATCGGCATTGAGGCGAATCGCCGCAAAGCGGTTGTCAAATACTTTGCTGTTGGCCCACCGCTGATTGTAGGAAGCTGCCGCAAACACACCGATCAAGTCGGTGACTTGTTGGCGGGCAGAGAGGGTGAAGTTGGCACGATAGCCCCGGCGGATCTTGGATTGGTACTGGTCTCCAGCGATCGATAGTGTGGCGCCAAACGTGTATGCGTCGAACTCGGCGGAGGTCTTGTACTTGCCGTCAGCCTCGATGCTGG
This sequence comes from Usitatibacteraceae bacterium, assembly GCA_044228625.1. GTDB lineage: Bacteria > Pseudomonadota > Gammaproteobacteria > Burkholderiales > Usitatibacteraceae > UKL13-2. The sequence continues at coordinate 23,759 of JBGAUM010000022.1, forward strand.
CCACGGCGCGATCGAGTCCGGAGAACCGATCAAATTTTTCGGCACCCGCAAGGAATGTGACGTTGGCGCGGATGTTCTCACGGTCTTCAAACGTGAACAGTTCACTCTTGCTGGTGTTTACCGAGTAGATCCGGTCGGACAACTTGTCCGGCCCCGCCTTGGCGCGTGTGACGTTTGTATCAAACATGAAACCGGCGTCCGCCTGATAGTCCTTTGGCTTGGCAGGCGTCGTCGGCAACGCGGTAAAGAACAACGGGCTACCCTTGCCATCGAGCGGCTGGGTCACGGTCAGGCGCAATCCCTGGTTGCTGTCCCGATTGAACACGTGCGTCACCTGGTAATCGACACCCACGGTGAGGCCGCGCTTGAATTGGAAATCGGCTCCAACCGACGCGACAATGGCATTCCGGAGAGTTTGCGCGCTCACCAGCGCGTAGCGCGTGCCCGGCAAATCGGCGTAGGCGACACTGGTATCGCGGTTGGATTGAAACTCATGGCGGAACTCAAGGCGAGCCCTTGGCGCTGCGCCGCCGAAATCAGTGCGATGAACTGACTCGGTACGCACACCCACCACGCCTTGGAGGGAGGGTTGCGTAAAGGACGAGTAGGTCAAGGCATATAGGCCGGCATTGGCTTCCGTGGCCTGATCGAGCTTGTTGGACGCATAGTCCAAGCGGGTATACGGCGACCACAACACGCCGTTTTCGCGTTTCTCGTAGCCGCCGGCAATTGATGCGAAGAACTGTGTTCCATCACGATCGGCCTCCGCCACAGTGCCGTTGGCCGCAATGGCACGGCGTGATGTGAAGTTCAGGCGTCCGTAACCCAGCAGCCCATCGACAAAGGTATTGCGGGTCGGTTGATATGTCCCATACAGCGACAACGTGGCGGCTCGCGCCTTGTTCGTCGACCCGTCGGTCCCGATTGACGTGTTGTCCCGCATGAATCCGACCGCCAGTCCCGCTGCGAGATCGGGTTGCAAGCGCTTGTCGACGCCAAACATCATGCCACTGGTGGTGAATTCAGTACCTGCAATAGAGCCGTCAGTCTTGCGATTTCCGAACTGAGCCGACCCGGAGGCCCACCAATTCACCGCGCCTACCCTGCGGTCCGGTGTTTGGTTGACGGCACCACCGCTGACGGCTTGCGCGACTGCGGCAACATCCACTCCACGGGTCGCAATCGCTTGCGCCAATGCACCTTCCACGACACGGGAATTTCCAGATGACGACGGCGCTGAACCACCGCTGACTTGGCGAACACGTGGATCTACAGGGGTGCCCGTGACGCCTTCTGTGAGCGAAGACTCCGCACGACCTTGGGCGCGGGGTGCGCGCGGAGGAGGCGTGGCCTCCGAAACCTCGGCCCCGCGGCGCAAGGCTTCATTGCGACCTTGCAAGGTCGCAATGGTGGTATTCGCGTTGCGCTGGGAAGAATCCGCCTGCGAATTGACCATGCTTCCGACATTTCCAGACTTGAGCGGATTCGGACGGTCACCCATGACGTTCACGGTCACAACTGCAGCCGGTGAGGTCCCTGCATTGCCAAAGGCAACATAGGAAAAGCTGTCGGGGCCAAGATAATCCGCATTGGGGGTGTAAATGACCTTTGTCCCGTTGACCGATGCCTTGCCGAATTTGGGATCCACCGTCACACGCACGCCGGTGATGCCCGAGCCGTTGATGAACGGTTTCAAATCCATGGTGGTTGCAGTATTCGCGGGAACCGCAAAACTCACTGCCGATACGGTTGGGGCCTGCGTTGCGACAGTAATGGAAACCGTGGCGGGCATTGAAGTGCCGCCGGGTCCCGTCGCGGTGAACGCAAAGCTGTCGTCACCAAAAAAGTCGGCCTTCGGCTTGTAGGTCACCGTCAAGCCGCTCACCGTCACAGCGCCATTCGTGGGTTGGGTCGAGATGGTGATTGCAGTTGCGACACCGGTGATGGCGGGAGCCAGATTGACGACGGTCTGGGTGTTGTACGGAACAGTGATACTGCGTGCAGCAACGGTCGGCGCTGCAGGTGTGCCCACAACGACCGTGATGATGCCGGGTTGGGAGGTTCCCCCGGGCCCCATGGCAGTGACGCCAAACGTATCGGTGCCAAAAAAGCCAGCCTGTGGAGTGTAGGTGGCGACATTGCCGTTCATGGTGATGGTGCCGCGCGTCGCGGGCTGGGTAATGACATAGCTGGTGACGTTGCTGCCGCCGGAGAGCAACGTGAAATCCACCATGCCTGTGCCGCCGAATGGCACCTGGATGGTGGCATTGGCCATCGTCGGCGCAGGGAAGTTTGAAATCGTGAACGCAACGACCTTGGTACCCGTGCCTGCGGCATTGGTCGCGGAGACCGTGACCATTGTCGACCCAGTCGTCGTCGGGGATCCGCTGATCAACCCGGTCATGGTGTTGACCGTCAAGCCGGCAGGGAGGCCTGCGGCCCCGAAAGACGTCGGCGAGTTCGACGCCGTAATCTGGTAACTCACCGGCTGGGTGACCGTCCCGGATACGCTGCCGCCACTCGTTACGACAGGCGGAAGCAGCGTGATCGTGATGGTCAGCGTCTGCATTCCTGATCCCGCCCCATTCGTGGCGGTGAGATTGACCGGGAACATGCCCGCAACGGTTGGTGTCCCGGAAATGACGCCGGTCATGGTGTTGATCGACAATCCTGTCGGCAATCCCGTTGCTGCGTAGGCGGATGGAAAATCCGTGGCGGTCACATTGAATGTGAACGCGCTACCGACGTTGCCGCTGGCCGTGTTGGCACTGGTAATCGTCGGGGCATTGAGCGAGACATTCAGCATCAATACTGCCATGCCTGTTCCGGCACCGTTTGTGGCGGAAAGTGTAATGGCAACCGTTCCCGCCATCGCGACGACTGGCGTCCCTGTGATGGCACCGGTATTGGTGTCCACCATCAAGCCGGTCGGCAATCCAGTCGCGTTATACGTCGCCGGCAGGTTGCTCGCCGTGATGTTGTAGGTAAAGGGCGAGCCGGAGGTTGCGTTGGCCGTCAGGGTGCTGGTAATGGCCGGGGTCGCAAGACCGATGGTGATCGTGAGCGATTGCGCCAGACTCATCCCGGTGACATTGGAGGCCGTCACCATGACGTTGAACATTCCCGAGACGGTCGGGGTGCCCGTGATGGCACCGGTCATCGTGTTGATGCTCAGGCCCGCAGGCAATCCGCTTGCTGCAAAACTTGTGGGTGCATTGCTCGCCGTGACATTGAAACTGAAGGCTTGCCCACCGGTACCGGAGGCCATGTTGGAGCTGGTAATGACCGGGACCGGTGGCGCGGCGACGTTGATGGTGATCGTGGCCGCGGCAGAGGTTGCGCAGGGCCCCACGGCCTGCACGCTGACAGTTTGCGATGCCACATAGGTCGTCGCGCTGGCAGTGTAGGTCAATGTGGTGCCTGTGGCGTTCAGGGTGCCGGCACCGCCGGAGAGCGCACCGACGATCAGCGATGTCGCCGTGCCGCCGCCGAGCGTCAGCGGGATGTTCGTGGACATCGACGAGTTGTACGCGATGTTGGCCGTGGAGTTCGCAATCGTGGGCGCTGCAGGCGCGTTGATGTTTACCGTCACGGTCTTGGTGGCGGTGGTCGCGGAGGACAATCCGGTGCCCCGGTAGGTGAAGCTATCCGACGTGCAACTCGTGGCCGTGTGGTTGTAGGTAAACGTGCCGCCCGCCGTAGAAATGCTGCTCGAGGTGAGATTGCCGCGCGTCGGGCTGGTGAGCGTTGAAATGCCGGTGATCACTCCAGTGTTGGGCCCGGTGTTGCTCACGATGATATTCAACGGGGTGATGGCCACGGACCCCCCGTAATTCACGTTGACTGAATGGCTGTGCGAATCGGCCACGGTGCCATTCGAACCGATATAGGCCGCCAGGTCGGCGCGCTGCGTGCCGTTGAGACCGGCGAACGCGCTCATGAATGCACCGGCGTTGTTGGTGATGGCGCTGTCGAGAACCGACACGGCATTGCTGGCGTTTTTTTGTGGAAGGCCTGCCGGTGTCCCGTGGCACCCACCACAGCCTTGTCCGCTCCAGAGGGTAGCGCCAGTGGCGATCGACTGCGCTTGTACGTTCGAGGTCGTTGCCAGCAATGCCCCTGCGATCGCTGCCCACCGAGCCGCGCTGCCCACTGTTTTGATCGTCTTCTGAAACCAACTCGGCCCGGTCATGGGGATCCCTTTATTGAGGTTTGCGTGGACACGCTGTACACCAGCAGCTCACCGCACCAATTTCCTATTCTAATCAAATAGCTACGAAAGTATCTTCGCAAACTATCTTCAACGCAATCGAGGTCGATCACATGTTACGCTTGGAGCCGAAAACTGCCAACGCCCAACACCACCGCGAACAGGGGACTGCGATGAAACCACGGTATCGAAAGGCAAGCCGTGAACTGGCGCTTGCGCTGGTTGTCTTCGCGGGATATTCCTGGGGTGCCGATCCTCCTCCTGCATCTGGCCGCGACGCAACCGTCGAGAAAATCAGTTCCGTATCAGTATTGCCGCGGATTCCCCCGTTGAACAGCGCTCTGGCGCTCCATGAGCAAAAAATCGTCCATGCTTTGCGCGGAGGCGGCTATGTTGTACCCGCGACACTGAGACCGGTTCGGTTTCAACCGACTGCATGCAAAGCAACCTGACGGAGAGGGGCCGGACTGATGCGGTACGCTTGGGCCAGTTCGTCAAGACCCTGCGTATCCCGATTGGCAGTGTCGTCAGTTCAGACGTGTGCCGTGTGATCGAAACCGTGAAGTTGATGGATGTCGGGCCAATCACGGTCAACGAAGACTTGCACCGTATGCCCAAGCGTCCAGACCATCGCATCCACGAGGCGCGGCTCAAGCTCATCGGCACGCCGCCGCCCGCGGGAACGAACACCTTGCTGGCCGGCCACATGCAGAACGGGGAAAAGCCCGAACACCGCTTGTTTCTGGACATGGGGGAAATCGTCGTGTTCAAGCCGCGGACGGACGGCCAAGCGGATGTCGTGGCGCGCATTCGCCAGGAAGACTGGCCAGCGCTGCTCGAATTCAAGACTGACCCCGCCGGGACGCACCCTGCCAAACCTTAGACGGGTGGTGCAGGGAATCAAAGTCCATATTGGACGGGCCTTTCAGGGCAAGAATGTCTGGAAATGCTTGTCAATGCTGGAGTTTACCTGGCGCCGCGTTGATTTGCAGGTGCCCCGCAATTGCGGGATAGGTGAACTATTCAACAGGCCAAGCGATACTTCTGGGAATAGACTTCCCGGAATGTCCGGCGCACGAAAGCCGGTCTCTATCCAGGGGTGAGGGGGCATGTCCATGTTTGAAAGTCGATCCGGCCGCTGGGTCGTGCTGATCGCGTCCGTATGGCTTGGGGCCGCGCCGTTTGCAAACGCGCAAACGACCACCGGTGTCGCGGATGACGGTACGGCAACCGATGGCCAGAGCCTCTGGACATCCAAGGGGTGCTCGGGTTGCCATGGCTTGACCGGTGCGCGCGCCAACGCGGCCAACGCGGGCGCGCACATTACTTATGCAAATACTCAGGGCATGGGGGCGGCCGCCTTGACCACGACTGAGCGCAACAACATTGCTGCGTACATCGCGGCCAACATGACCACCACGCTCGCGACCCAGACGGTTTCCTTCGAGGGGTCCAAGGCAGTGGTGGCACCGGGCTTCACACTGAACACTTCCTACGGCGATTACATCGGACTGCGTACTGCCAACAACCTCGCCACGCGAGGGACGGTCAGTTATTCGGGCACCACCATCACCTACACGGCCAATCCCGACCAGTGTGGTACGGACACTTTCAGCTATGAAGCTTACCGGTCCGGTGCGTCAGTGCAGGGCACGGGCACCTCGAACGAGCGGACCGTGACGTTTGACATTGCCGACCCGGCGGCACCCAACATCAGCACCAGTGCCAGCACCAAGGTGGGTACCTACAACACGGCGATCTCCAGCTACACCCCCACCTCCACCGGAGGGCCACCCGCCAGCTACATCGCGTCCGGCTTGCCCAGCGGGCTCACGGTGAATTCCAGTTCCGGCGTGATCTCGGGCACCCCCACGGCGACCGGCACGTTCAACGTCACGTTGACGGCGCGCAATTGCCTGAATGGCAATCTTGCCGGCCAAACCAATGCCAAGGCCATCACCTTTACGATCAACAAGGCCAACCAGACGGCGCTTGTGGCATTGATCGGCGGTAGTTCCGCCCCGCTGGCAACCACGTATGCCGTCCCCAACGGCACGGGTACCTTGTCCACTTCAGGCGGGTCGGGGACGGGCGCCGTCAGCTACGTTTCCAACACTACCGGCGTGTGTACAGTGTCCAGCACCACGGTGACCTACATCGCGGCGGGCACTTGTACCGTGCAGGCGACCAAAGCGGCCGATACCAATTACAACTCGGCATCCGACACTGTGACCATCACCGTCAACAAGGCCACGCAGGCGGCGATCACCGCGAACATCGATGCCAGCTCTGCCCCCCCGGCACAGAACTATGTGTTCCCCAATGACACCGCGCCCCTTACGGCCAGCGGGGGATCTGGCACGGGCGCCTTTAGCTACACCACGCTGACCGCGTCTGTTTGTACCGTGGCGAGCACGACGGTGACGTTCATCGCCGCAGGCACCTGCACGGTCCAGGCCACCAAGGCGGCGGATGCCAATTACAACGCGATCACGGATAACGTCTCGAAGACCATCAATGCCACGGTGCCGGGTGCACCCACGGTCAATACGGCGGTGGGCGGCAATGCGCAGGCGGTGATCAACTTCACGGCGCCAACCAATACGGGCGGCGTGGCAATCCTCGATTACACGGCAACGTGTACCGCATCGGGCCAAACCACGCGGACTGCGACTGTGGCCACCTCTCCCGCAACGGTCACGTCGATGGTCAATGGAGTGACCTATGCCTGCAGCGTCACTTCACGCAACAGTGTGGGCTCCGGGGCGGCTTCGAGCCCGAGCAATAACGTGCAGCCCACATCGGCCCCGGTCTTCACCAGCTTGAGCAACACGACATTCACGGTCCTATCGGCCAACACGTTCACCGTGACGGCGACCGGTGCGCCCGCGCCAACGTTGTCCGTGACCGGCACCTTGCCTTCCGGCGTGACCTTTACCCAGGGGACGGGTGCGCTCGCCGGAACGCCTGCGGCCGGCACGGTCGGGTCGTATTCGCTGACCTTCACTGCCAACAACGGCACGTCAGTCATGCAATCGTTCACGTTGATGGTGGCCAAGTCTAATCAGACGATCACGTTCAATGCGCTGGCGGACAGGCCGATCAACCCAACGATGTTCGTGGTATCCGCGACTTCAACGTCCGGATTGTCGGTGACGTTCAGCTCGGCCACACCATCCACTTGCACGGTGGTGAGCAATATCGTGCAAATGACCAACGTGGGCACCTGTACGATCAACGCATCGCAAGCTGGCAACGCCAACTACAACGCTGCGGTTACCGTACCCCGCTCTTTCCAGGTCACCCAAGGCACACAAACCATCACCTTTGGAACCCAATCGTCGCAGATCTACTCGCCATCGGGCATGTTTTCGTTGAGTCCGGTCGCCACGAGTAGCGCGGGTCTCGCCATCAGCTATGCCTCGCTGACCACTGACATCTGCACGATTGCCGGAACCACGGTGAGTATCGTCAGCGCCGGCGATTGCCAGATTGAGGCCTCGCAGGCCGGCAATGCGAATTACGCGGCAGCCGCCGACGTGACGCAGAACATCACCATCAAGCTGGCCGACCAGAACATCAGTTGGGGCGCTCAATCCAGTCAGTCGTTCGGCACGGGTGGCACGTTCCCCATCAGTCCGCTCGCCACTGGCGGCGGCTCTGGAAATCCGATCATCTATTCCAGCACAACGACCACCGTGTGCACCGTGGCGGGAACTACCGTGACCAAGGTGCGCGCAGGAACGTGTACATTGAAGGCGGACCAGGCCGGTGACGAAAACTACAACGCTGCCAGCAGCGTGAGCGTCAATGTGACGATCAATCCATCCTTGGCCAGCGCACCGGTGCTCACGGACGCGATCCCTACGGATTCGCAAGTCAAACTCGAATTCGATCCTTCATCGCAGGATGGCGGCAGCACCATCACGAATTACAAGGGGCATTGCGGGCCGGCGGGGAACCAGATCTTCGGCTCAGGCTCGCCGATCGTGGTGACTGGGCTGACCAACGGCGTGGCGTACAACTGCCGGGTAACGGCCATCAATGCGGCGGGCGAGAGCACATCCAATCAAATTGTGGCCACGCCGGTGTTGCGCACAGGCGCGGCGATGTGGACGGCCGTCTGTTCAACCTGCCACGGCGCACAACCCGCCGGTGTGCGCTTCAACGCCGGCGGCACC
>JBGAUM010000023.1:0-32044 GCA_044228625.1 Usitatibacteraceae bacterium
GGGTATTCAGACTGTCGAGCAGGAAACTGGCCTTTCGATAAAGCGCGGTACCGGATACCGCATTGACGAGCGCGCCGATCAGCCCCGACGCAATGGGCGCCTCGAACAACACCGGGTAATCGCCCGTGGGCATGCGCTTCGAATCCAGCCTCGCAACAGTGCGCTGGCCTGCCCGTCTTCCCAGCGATTCCGCGCTTTCCAGATCACCTTGCGCGCGCGCCACGCTGTACCAGTAGTCGCGCTGCATGCCGTTCTTGGACGACGCGATCAGCGTGCAGCTTGCGCTGTGCCGCGTCGTGGGATATCCACCCACGAATCCATTCGAGTTGGCGTACACGAAGTCGGATTCCGACATCGATACCGACGCGCCCTCGGAGTTGTTGATGCGCTTGTCCACGGCCATGCCGGCGCGCTCGATGGCCTGGCCCATGGCAATGGCGTCTTCGGTCGTCAGGCGCCAAGGGTGGAACACGGAGCAGTCCGGAAATGGCGGCTTCGCATGGCGCCGGGGATCCGCCAACCCCGCGCAGGGATCTTCGGCCGTAAATTTGGCGATGGCGAGCGCCGCGTCGACGGCGCGTTCGATCGCCGCAGGCGACATATCCGTCGTCGAGGCATTTCCGCGTTTCTGCCCGAGATATACGGTGACGCCGAGGCCTTTGTCCCGATTGTGTTCGATGGTTTCGACCTCGCCCAGACGCACCGTGACATTCAGGCCGATGGACGTGGAAACCTCCACGTCAGCGGCGGTTGCGCCTTTCCTTTTGGCGATGTCGAGACAGGCTTGCGCCAGATCGGGAAGGTGGAGCGAGGATTGCGGGGAGGAGGTTTCGGCCAAATTCACACAAGACTTTCAAATCGGCAAGATGCCGCGCTTAGGCTATGATGCGCGCCATGTCGCGCAAGCAAAAACACACGCAAGAGTGGGAAGATCCGCCCCAGGACGAAGCGGAGGATGACGAAAATGTTATCAGCAAAAGCCAGAAGAAGCGCGACATGGATGCGCTTCAGAAGGTGGGGGAGGAGCTCGTCACACTCTCGCCCGAAACGCTGAAGAAGTTTGAGCTCGAGGAAAACCTCCTGCGCGCAATCCTGGAAGCGAAGAAGATCCAGAAGTCCAAGTTTGGCGCGCAAAAGCGCCAGATGCAGTACATCGGGCGATTGATGCGCGACGTGGACGCCGCACCGATCATTGCACGCCTCACCGAGATGAAAGCGCCGGGCAAGCAGGCCAATGCGCTGCACCACCTGTCAGAGCGTTGGCGTGAACGGCTGTTGACGGATGCAAGCGCCTTGGGCGCGTTCCTGAATGATTTTCCAGAGGCTGATCGTGAAGCCTTGGCACGCAATATTGCAGGCGCCAAGGAAGAGCAGGCCAAGGGAAAGCCCCCAAAGCACTATCGCCTGCTATACCAAGCCATCCACAAACTGATTGCGAGGCCTGCGGATGTTTGATCCCGCCAAGATTGGTTTGCTGTCCATCAGCGACCGGGCGTCGCAAGGTGTTTACCAGGACGAGGGATTGCCTGCGCTCGAAGGCTGGCTCAAGTCTGCCCTGAAAAATCCCGTCACTTTCGTATCGCGCGTGATTCCAGACGAGCAGCCGCTGATTGAATCGACGTTGAAGGAATATGCAGATCTTGAGCGCTGTGCGCTGATCCTGACGACGGGTGGTACCGGCCCCGCGCCGCGTGACGTCACGCCGGATGCAACGCTGGCGGTGGCCCATCGCGTGATGGACGGCTTTGGCGAGCGCATGCGGCAAATCTCATTGCGCTTTGTGCCGACCGCCATCCTTTCCCGGCAAGTCGCCGTCATTCGCGGCCAATCGCTCATCATCAATTTGCCGGGCCAGCCGAAAGCCATCAAGGAAACGCTGGAGGGCTTGAAGGACGCTGAGGGAAAGCCGATCGAGGTGGGCATTTTTGCCGCGGTCCCCTATTGCGTGGACCTGATTGGGGGCCCGTACCTTGAAACGCAGGACGCCGTCATCAAGGCGTTTCGTCCGAAATCGGCAACTCGTCCCCCACCATCCAGCTAAGCGTCTCTTGCGGATAGATTGTCAACCCAAACCCCAGCATCCGTGCGCCTCCTGGGCCCAAAACGCCTTGAACCCCTTACCAGTCCTAGACTTCCGACCTCAAATCCATGAAGAAACTCATCGAGCACCTTGAACTCAACACCGGCCCTGAACCCAAGGGCACCATCATCTGGATGCACGGATTGGGCGCAGATTGCTGGGATTTCGTGCCGGTCGTCAAGGAACTGGGGCTCGATCCTGATTTGACCTTGCGGTTTATCTTTCCCCAAGCCCCATCCCGACCGATCAGCATCAACAACGGTTATGTGATGCCCGGCTGGTATGACATTTCCATGATGGAGATTGAACGCAAGCCCGACGAGGCGGGCATTCGGGAATCGCAAGGATTCATCGACGACCTGATTGACCGCGAGATCGGGCGCGGCATATCGTCTGACAAGATTGTCCTGGCCGGTTTCTCGCAAGGCGGCGCCATCGCGTTGCAAGCCGGCTTGCGATCAAGGCACGAGTTGGCCGGGGTGCTGGCTTTGTCAACCTACCTGACGCTCGAAGAAAGCCTGGGCACGGAAGGTTCGGAAATCAACCGGCGCATCCCGATCCTGATGTGCCATGGCACGCAGGATCCCATTGTGCCGTTGGCGCTGGCCGAAAAATCCCGTGCCGCACTCGAACGCATGGGATACCGCGTGGACTGGAAAACCTACCCCATGCCCCATGCCGTGTGCCCGCCGCAGATTGAAGACGTCGGCGAATGGATTGCTGCACGCTACGCTTCGCGCATCATCCTGTCCTGACCCCGACCGCCCGCTCGACGCGCTCGCGGGCCGCGGGCGTCGCCATCATCACGACCGTCTGCCCGGCGCGCAAGGGCGTATCGGCAGCCGGGTTGAAGAGCCACGTGGCGCCTTCACGCACAGCGAGCAACAGCAGGTCCTGCGCGTTCTGGATCACGTTGCCCAGCGATGTCGCTGTGAAATCCGGCGACGTGGTCATCTCCTCGACGCGCAAATGGGTTTCGGATCGCAGCATTTCGTCCAGAAAGGTCACCACGTGCGGACGCACCATGGACGACACAATGCGCATGCCGCCGGTGAAATCCGGCGATACGATGGCGTCGGCGCCGACACGCTGCATTTTTGGCGTGTAGTTGATCTCGTGGCAGCGCGCCACGACACGCACGCCGGGATTGATTTGCTTGGCGGTCAGCGTGATCACGAGATTCTTGGCATCGTCGCCCGTCACGGCAAACACGCCTGCGGCACGGGCCACGCCCGCGCGCTGCATCGCCTCGTCGTCGCTTGCATCGGCATGAATCCAGGGCGAATCGGGGTACCGGTCCCTGAATAGATCAAGTGTCTCGTTGCTGTTGTCGATGACCACAAACGGCCGGCCGGTAGCGGCCAATTCGTACGCCACGTTGGTCCCGACCCTGCCAATGCCGCACAAGACGTAGTGCTTGTTCATCACGTCGATCCGCTGCTGCATGCGCCGCCTCCTGAACGCCTGATTAAGGTCGCCTTCGACGATATAGGCCGTCATGATCGAAAGCATGTAGGTGAAAACGGCAATCCCAGCCGTGGCGATCACCATCGTAAAAATCCTTGCTTCCGGTTTGCCGGTGAAATCGATCACTTCGGAGAATCCGATCGTGGTGATCGTGATGAAAGTGAAATAGAAGCAATCGACGAGTGACGCCTTGCCGTCCCCAATCTTGTAAAAGCCGGAGGTGCCTGCGACCAAGACAATCAGCAACAGCACCGCGGGGCGCGCAAATCGGCGCAGGACGCGCCGCAGCATCGGGTTCTGCAGGTGAAACTCGATGGCCACGCCTAGACCACCAGGCTGCTCAGGGCCGTGCGCGTCATGTCGGGAACCGGCACCGGGCGGCGCGAGACCCTGTCGACATAGACATGCACGAAATGTCCTTCTGCTGCGGGCTGCTCTTCGCCGGCACGGAACAGTCCGATTTCATATCGAACACTGGAATTTCCAAGGCGCGCCACGCGCATGCCGGCTTCCACACGATCGGGAAATGCCAGCGACGCGAAAAACCGGCACCCATTCTCAATGACCAATCCGACCACCGGGCTGCCATTGATATCGAGCACTCCGCGCGACACCAGGAATTCATTGACGACCGTGTCAAACAACGCGTAGTAGACGACATTGTTCATGTGGCCGTACGCGTCGTTATCCGCCCAGCGCGTCGTCAACGGCAGAAAGTGCCGGTAGGCGCCGCGAGGCCTGGCAGGAGTCCGGTCCTGTTCTGCCATGTCAGTTCTCGCTGCGAACGTGGTGATCGGAAAGCGCTTCCATCTGAAGTGTCCGGCCGGGGTCAAACTTCGGTAACGGGATCACCGTCGGCATGGGACAGGCGGTTGGGTCAAAGAACACCTTGACCTCCTCCTTTCGCTTCATCAAGTCGTCGTAGCCCATGTCGATCAGAGCATTGCAGAATTCCCGCTCAAAGAGCATGTAGGACGCAAGCGTCGCGCCGCCCTTGCGCATTGCGCCGATGGAGCGCATCAGGAAGCGAATCGTCCAAGGCAGCTTTCTCACATATTGGTAGGCGAGCGTTTCCAGCGGCTCCTGTGGGCACGCCACACAAACGTCGACGTGGTGCAGATTCATGCCGGACGCCTTGAGCTTGGCGTGATCCACCACCTTCAAGGTCGAGTTCACGCGCTGAAGGAGTTCGATATCGACGGCAAGCGTGTCGAGAAAGATGGACGCCATGGCGTGACCGGCAATCTGCGCCAGCGGCGGATAGTTGTCTCCGCGCGTGCGCGCGGGAATGTCCTTGACCAGCTTCGCCGTGCCCACCACGAAGACGCGCTCCGCCCCCAAATGCAACGCCGGCGAGACGGGCGCCATCTGGCGGATGGAGCCATCACCAAAATATTCGCGGTTGATCTTGATGGCGGGGAAAGCGAAGGGGATGGCCGCCGAAGCCATCAGGTGCTCCGGTCTCAGCTGGCTCACGCGGATCCCCACGCGTTGGGACCGCTTCCACCCCTGAATATCTGGCGCCGCCTGGAAGAACGCGCAATTCTGGCCCGAGGTATACCCGGCCGCCGTGACGGCCACTGCCTTCAAGCATCCGGATTCCACATGCTCCGCAATCCGCGTGAGCGGCACATGCTTGGTGATCAGATCGGCCAACGGGGAGTTGTCGAACAAGGAGACGCGCTGGTCCTTGATGAAGGCGCCAAAAAGAAAAGAGGACAGCCAGCGGGAGCTGTTTCGCAGGACGCCCGCAAGATCCGTGCGATACACATGGCTGGGATGAAAGTTGGTCCAGACATGCACCAGGGTATCCACACCTTTCGCGAAGTTGTCCGCATTGACGGACAACACGGCTGCGTTGATCGCCCCGGCGGAGGTTCCGGTAATGATGGGAAAAGGATTTTCGACAGGGCGGCCCAGAATCTCGTTCAGTGCCTTGAGTGTTCCGACCTGATAGGCGGCACGCGCGCCACCGCCTTGCAACACCAGCGCCGCGCCAGGGTGCCGCGGATTCCGAAACCCTTCCACTGGCGTGGGCCCACGATGAGTCTCCGATGCAGCCTTCGGGGCGCTCTCCATCAACGCGTCCTTCCGTTCACGTCCATCAGCCCTCGTAAGGCCTAGGCGCTGGTGCCGCCGCGATTTGCGGCCATGCCACTTTCACCCAGATGAATCACTTTGCCCTCGCCCGCCATCGCCTGCGCGCGGCCTCGCAAGACGTAAGCGGCCATCTGTCCCTTGCCCTTGACGGTGACCAACGGCAGTTCGTCAAAGCGATAGCGGTTGTGCAAGCGGCGGTAGGTCAATGCATCCGCGATGATCGCGCCCGGCTGGGCTTCAGCGGCCAAACGGCTGGCCACATTGACTGTATCGCCCCAAAGGTCATAACTGAACTTCCGGCGCCCGATCACGCCGGCCACCACCGGTCCCGTGGCAATGCCAATACGAATTTGCAACTTGTCAGAGTTCGGCGCGATGTAGCGCGCCAGGAACGACTGCATTTCCATCGCCATGTCGGCCATGGCGTCCACATATTGCAACGATCCCGCGCGCAGTCCACCAGCCGCCATGTAGGCATCCCCAATCGTCTTGATTTTCTCGATGCCGTACTTTTCCGCCAGCAGATCAAATTCCGAGAACACCTCGTTCAACAAATGTACCGTCTCGTTGGGCGACATTTCCTCCGACAACCGCGTGAAATTGACGATATCGGCAAACAGCACGGCCACGTCGGCATGCCCGTCGGCGATGCTGGTTTCCTGACGCTTCAATCGCTCGGCAATGTTCGCGGGCAGGATGTTGAGCAACAGGCGTTCGGACAGTTCCTTTTCCGTTTGCACAGCGGAGGTCTGCGCCTCGACGACACCCCGCAACTTGGCCTTTTCCCGCGAGAAATACCAGAGCAGCACATAGACCATCGCCGAGATCGACGCGAAATTGAGCGCGAAAAACACTACGACAATGCGCATGTCCATGTTCTTGCTGGCCACCGGCGGCAACAGATAATCCACCATGCCGGAAAGAACCGTGAACAGCACGTAGGCGATAAACCAAGGGACCGACTCCTTGGTCCCCAGGATCACCACCGCGCCGATCGGCGCGAGCAGCGCCCAGAGCGATACGCCGCTCGCCGTGACGAAATTGCCGATCGCCCACTGCATCACAAACGGTGTGAACAGGAACAGCGCGAGCTGGGTGAAACAAAACACCTGCAGCTTGCGGGTCTTCAGGAAAAAGAACATGTTGGCCGACGAGGTCAACAGGAATGCGAGCGGGATGGCGGTCGAAAAGCGTACGCCGAGGCTCCAATAGATGGTGAGCCACAGCATGGACGCCAGGCCCATGAGTGCGGTCGAAAACAGCAGCATGTCGCCGGAGAGCTTTTCTTCCGGAGGCAATTGCCGGCTGGGGGTGTGACTGAAGGCAGTCACAAAATCCTTGATGGCCATGGTTTTCGCTGGTGGTCAGGTTTTTCAGGCCCGGAAAAATCGATCAACCGTCGACGTCGCGAGTGGGCCGATTATGACATAGGGCATTGCCGGCCCCTATCCTGCATGGCCCGCCGGGCAATCGCCTCAAGCCTGATTTGCATGGGGTGCGATAAAATGCGGTGCTCTCAGCACTCTTTGATGATTGGAGAATCGCATGTCCATGTCCGACCGCGACGGCCTCATCTGGTACGACGGAAAACTCGTGCCTTGGCGCGATGCCACCACGCACGTTCTGACCCACTCCCTGCACTACGGCCTGGCCGTTTTCGAAGGAGTACGCGCCTACAAGACGGAGCTGGGTACGGCCATCTTCCGGCTCAAGGAACATACGCAGCGCCTGTTCAACTCCGGCAAGATCTACCAGATGACCATGCCGTTCACGGTCGATCAGATCATGGAAGCGCAACGCGAGGTGGTACGCGCCAACAACCTCGAGAGCTGCTATCTTCGCCCGCTGGCGTTTTATGGCTCGGAGAAGATGGGCGTTTCTCCCAAGGGCGCCAAGGTGCACATTGCCATTGCAGCTTGGCCGTGGGGGGCTTATCTGGGGGAGGATGGCTTGAAGAAGGGCATCCGCGTCAAGACCTCGTCCTACGCCAGGCACCACGTCAACGTCACGATGGCACGTGCCAAGGTCGCATCCACCTATGCGAATTCGATCCTTGCCAACAACGAAGCCACCGATCACGGATATGACGAGGCCCTGCTTCTTGATACGGAAGGCTACGTGGCGGAAGGCGCTGGCGAGAACCTGTTCATCATCCGTGACGGCAAGATTGCCACGCCGGAATTGACCAGCGCACTCGACGGCATTACATGGCGTTCCATTCAAATCGTCTGCGCCGATTTGGGAATCCCGGTGGAGCCCCGCAAGATCACCCGTGACGACGTTTACATTGCCGATGAGGCATTCTTTACCGGGACCGCGGCGGAGGTCACCCCGATCCGCGAACTTGACGGCCGGGTCATCGGCGCCGGTTCGCGCGGCCCGATCACCGAGCGCATCCAGTCGGCATTTTTTGACATCGTCAACGGCCGCAATCCGAAGTATCACCACTGGCTGACGCCGGTGAAGTGAGGATGACATGAGCCATTCCACTGAAGCGCGCACCGAACTCAAGTTCCGAGAGATCGAAATCACTGCGAAAGACCTGCCATTGCATTGTCCAATGCCTTCCATGAAGCTTTGGAATGCCCATCCACGCGTATTCATCGACGTCGCCACTGCCGGCAGCGCAAAGTGTCCGTATTGCGGGACGCAATACAAGCTGGTGGGACCGTCCAAGGGCGGGCATTGAATCTTTGGGGCCGGTCATGCCACAAATCGATGCAGCATGAGCATGACCGGATGACTGGCCGCAACTTCTCATGAGGGTGCTCGTTGTTGCTCCCTCATGGATTGGCGATGCAGTGATGACATCGCCGATGGTCGCGGCCCTGATCGCGCGCCACCCGGATGCCACCATCGATGCGTATGCACCTTCTTGGGTGATGCCGGTGTATCGGCGCATGGCCGGAATTGCCGAAGTCCTTGAGAATCCGTTCGGACATGGCGCCCTGAAACTGCGCGAGCGGCGGGAAAAAGGCAAGGCGCTGCGTCAGCGTGGATACAACCAGGCCATCGTGTTGCCGAACAGCTTCAAGTCCGCATTGGTTGCCAACTTTGCGGGCATTCCCGTTCGGACAGGCTACCGGGGAGAAATGCGCGGATGGATCCTCAACGATTGCCGGGACCTCGATGAACGTGCTTTGCCAACCATGACGGAACGCTTTGCCGCACTCGCCGAACCGAAGGGCAGCTTGCCTGCAAGGCCCATCCCCTTCCCGCATTTGCGGACCGACCCCGCTGCGCAGGCCTCGGCACTCGCACGACTCCGACTCAGCATGTCGTCCGAGGTGATTGCGTTGTGCCCCGGTGCCGAATATGGCCCTGCCAAACGCTGGCCGGCCCGCCACTTTGCCGCGCTTGCGCAATCGGTACATGCGAAGGGGCAGCAGGTCTGGATCTTTGGTGGGAAAGGGGATCGACCCATCGCCGACGACATCGCCCGATTGGCCGGCATCCCGTGCACCATCCTGGCCGGCGAAACCTCGCTGGAGGAGGCCATTGACCTGCTCGCGCTGGCGACACACGTGGTGACCAACGATTCCGGCCTGATGCACATTGCCTGTGCCGTGGGCGCACGGGTGGTGGCGCTCTACGGGTCATCGTCGCCAGGATTCACGCCGCCCCTGTCAAACCGGGCCCATATCCTGACACTCAATCTTGAGTGCAGTCCCTGTTTCAAGCGGGAATGCCCCTTGGGACATTTCAAGTGCCTGAACGATCTGACGCCGGACAGGGTCGAAGCGAAAATGCGTGCTGCGCCGACATAAAATTGAGGCATCCGAGAAACTCTTGTTTCGTGAAAGATTTCCCATGAAAGTCATGACCTTTTCCGCCGCACTGGCAATGTCCTTTGCGATGCTTGGCACCGTTCAAGCCAATACGTCCGACTACTCCCGGTCGATCGACGAATGGCGCGCCGTTCGCGAAGCGTCCCTGCGCAACGACAACAGCTGGCTGACATTGGCCGGACGTTTCCAGATGAAGCCGGGCGTGAACACCTTTGGAACCGGCAAGAAAAATGACATCGTGTTTCCGCCGGAACTGAAGGGCGTTGGGCCGGACACGCTGGGGACGTTCGACGTGGACACCGTCAACAAGAAAGTCACCCTGACCCTCGCGCCGCGTGTCTGGATGACTTTCGAGGGCAAGGCCTTCAGCGGAACACGCAGCATCAACCTGGACCCGAAGAAAACCGAGTGGCTTGCACTGGGCCGCATGGCGATGACGGTCATCACGCGAGACGGCAAGTACATCCTGCGGCTGGCCAACAACGAATCAAAAGTGCGCTCAAAATTCCCGGGGCGCATCTGGTACGCGGCGGACGAGAAATTCAAGGTCGAGGCGACCTTCAATGCCTACCCGCCGGGCAAAACGGTTCCCATCGTGAACGTCATCGACGAAGTGTCCGATGAGCCTTGCCCGGGTTACGTCGAATTCAAGCTGAACGGTGTGACGCAAAAACTCGACGTGGTCGGCAACAACAGCAACGGCCTGTTTTTTGTCATCCGCGACGGCACATCGGGCGACACGACCTATCGGCCCTCAAGATTTTTGTACGTCGATTTCAAGCCCACGGATGGTGAGACTTTTACGCTTGATTTCAACAAGGCCTACAACCCGCCTTGCGCGTTTTCGGAATTCACCACCTGCCCGCTGCCGCCGGAGCAGAACATCATGAAGGTGCGCATCGAGGCCGGCGAAAAATATCGCAAGACGCTGTAGTCGCAGCGTTGCACAACGGGCGCTGGGCCGCGACTAGCGGCTCGGCTGTGGACGCGAGGACCGGACGTATTTGCCGTCGAACGCAGTGGTCCATGTCTTGCCGCCGTCCTTGGAAGTCCGCCAATGTTGCCGCACGGATCCATCGGGATTCGGGGTCCAGCTGATTTCATTGACGACGTTCGGATCCTTCTTGCCGGCCAGGTCCCTGTCGGTCAAGGTCATCACGCCGTTTTCGAATGCGCCATCGAGCATCAGCACGCCGCCACTCATGTCCATCCACGTCTGGTGCCAGCGCCCTCGGCGGGCATCGTAAGCGTTGAAGCTTTGCCCGCTGAAGTTGCCTTTGCCGGCCCAGTTCTCGTGAAGCACGCAACCGCCCAGCATCGGCTTGATCAGGTTGGTGCCGGCAGTGTCGCCCTTCGGATTGAACACATCCCAATCGCCGATCCAGAAATCGAACTGCCGATGTTCCGGCTTGCTGCACGGAACGGCTGGCGCGGTCGGCGGTGCGGGTGCCGGCACCGCAGGCGAATTGTTCTGCGCCAACGCGGGAAAACCAAGGGCAGCCACCAATGCTGTTATCGGGAACCGTTTCATCGCCATCCTTTCGTCTGTTTGCATCCCGCGATGGTAATCAGGAATCGCCAAGGTTGCTGCAACAGCACGTGGTCAGCCGCGACGATCGGCAACACGGGCAAGGTCCTCTGGCGTGTCGATATCGGCAAGTACGCCGCTGTCGTCGGTGTTCCAGATCAAGAGTCGCGCGGCATGGCGCTGAAACAAGGCGCGCGCCCCGCGGTCGCCTTCCAAGACCATGAGGTCGGCTGCCACCGCCGCGGGAAATCGTACGGGGTGACCCCGCAACTGATTGAATTGCGGGACCACGATGTGTTCATCTATGTGCCCCGCCGCCTCGATGCCCGCCAGTGTGCGCGATTCCAGGAACGGCATGTCGCCCATGGCAATCAACCATGATGCGGCGTCGCGAGCGTGCGCCACACCAAAAGCCAGCGAGGTGCCCATGCCTTCTGCAGCTCGCGGATTGGTCACGACGTCGCAACCGAGGGCGGACAGGCAATCGCGCACTTCGGGATCGGCGCCCGTCACCGCCACGACTCGCGGGAACTGCTCGAGCAAACGGCGCGCCGACGATTCCACCACGCGCTCGCCATGGGAAAGGCGAGCCAGCAGTTTTTGCGAACCGAATCGTGTTCCCGAACCAGCCGCCAATAGGATGACAACACTCACGCGGCCGTTGCGGTGCCACGTTGACCCGCGGCGGCCAACACCACGCGATTCCGCGCCGCCACCAGCTCAGCCAGGATAGCGACGGCGATTTCGGGCGGTGTGCGGCTGCCGATGGACAGGCCCACCGGCCCGTGAAGGCGCGCCACATCGCGATCGGAGAGTCCGAACTCTGCGACGTCACGCAGGCGCTTGCGCCGCTCGTCGGACGTTTTTTTCGAACCCACGGCGCCGACATAGAACGCATCGCACTTGAGCGCCTCCATAAGCGCCATGTCATCGAGTTTCGGGTCGTGCGACACCGCCACAATCACCGTATGCATGTCGGGCTTGAATGCCAGCACGGCATCGTCCGGCATGCCGTCCTGAAACTGGATGCCGTCAATGCGCCAGGCATTGCGGTACTCTTCCCGCGGATCGCAAACATGCACCTGAAAATCAAGGGTCTTCGCCATTTCGGCAAGGTAACGGGCAATTTCCGATGCACCGATGATCAGCATGCGCCATCGGGGGCCATGGACGCAGGCAAACTCCTGCGCGTCGATGTGCGTCTCGTCCGCGGCGCTCGCGGGGCGCGTGCGCCATTCGCCCGTGGCAAGATTGACGATGCGGGCAAAGACTTCGCCGCGCGCAATCCGGTCGAATAATGCGTCCAGTCGCAGGGCATCGATCGATGGCTCGACCAGCACCTGCAATTGGCCGCCGCATGGCAGACCGAATCGCCGCGCTTCCTCGGCATTGACGCCATAGCTTTCCAGGATCGGCTCGGGTCCGCGAAAGGATTCGCGTCGCGCGATCAAGTCATCTTCAATGCAACCGCCGGACACGGAACCGGCCAGCACACCGTCGTCCCGCATGACCATCAGGGACCCCGGGGGCCGCGGGCTCGCCCCAAAGGTCTGCGTCACCGTCACGAGCCAGATGCGGTGGCCTTCCGCCACCCAACGGCGCGCTGCTTCGAGCACTTCGAAATCGAGCGATTGCATTGATTAGCGGACCGCGGAACCGTTGGCAGCGGATCCGGAGGCCGTGCGTTGCGAGGTTGCGGGAATCTGGAAGTTCCCGGACGGCGCGCTGGTAATCGTCAAAGTAGGAGGCAGTCATGTTGTGATGGCTACCCCCCTCGGCCCGCAGAAATCGTTTGGGATCACGGGCTGCCGCAAAAAGCTGCTCTCCCATGGAAAACGGCACGATGTCGTCCGCCGTCCCATGCGCAATCAGGACCGGCATCTTGACGTCGTCAATCTTGTCCAGCGTGTCAAAGCGCTGCGTCACCAGAAACGAAACCGGGAGGAAACCCCATTTCGTTTCCTTGATCATCGCCGGAATGTTGGTAAACGCTCCCTCAAGGATCAGGCCGGCCGCATCGGGCCGCTTCACCGCGAGATGGGTTGCAATGGCCCCCCCGAGCGAATGTCCAAAGATGAATCGCCGCGCCCCTGGCGCCAATTCCGCAAGTCTCTCGTAGGCTGCAAGTGCGTCTTCCTCGGAGGTGCGCTCCGTGGGGGCCGACTTGTCTGCCGTCACGCTGCGGCCAAATCCCCGATAGTCGATGGCCAACACCGAGAAGCCCATCCGATTCCAACGCGGAATGCGCGTGACACTGCCGGTCAGGTTCCAGCGCGCGCCGTGCAGGTAAAGAAGGGCAGGCGCAGTCGGGTCATCGGCTGGCGACCACCAGGCATGAACCTTGTCACCCTGGTTTCCCACGGCAATCCAGATTTCCTGCATGCCTTCCGGTAGTCCGCGAAAACCTCGCCACTCTCCTTGCACCGGATTGAAAATGAGCGATCCCTGCTTTTGGTCGAGCCAGACGCACCCGGTCGGCACCAGCGCGAACGCCACCAGTAGGGAGAGAAGGACGCGCAGGAATCGGGGAGGAGATCGCATTTGTGGAGTCTAGCAAATCGGGCAAAACGCCCTCATTGGGCTGACGGCGAAATCGGGAAAAAAGTTGCAAAACACCAGAATTGGCGGGCGTTTTCAGCCATTTTCATGCCAAACGCCGCACCAGGTCTTGAGTTTTTCACTCGGCAAACGACTAAATGGACTCTTGCCTCGCAGCGCGCCCAAGGAACCAGGCAGCGGTGGGCCCCAAGGCACAAAACCCCAACGCCAATGGCGCCCACGCGAGATAGCCATGCAGACATACCGCCAGCGCGGCCCAGCCCATCGAGGTCAGCGCCTCCAGAAAGTTGACCAACCGGTTTTCCTGGTATCGCGCACGCATGTTCTTGCGGTCTCCGCGCCGCGGATTCAAGAAGTGACAAAGTGCTGCACTGGCCAGTCCGCCGGCACCGCAGACCACCAGGGTAAGTGCCGCGTAGGAATCCTTCTGCAACCACCAAAGCGCGGGTATCAACACGAACGGCGAAGCCGGAAGGATGGCCGCAATGGCTTTCATCATGCGCAGGCGCAGCTTGGGAATGGGAGATACGCCGATCAACTCCGGTGCATCTTCAGCGGCCATGGTGAGCCAAGCCAGGTTTCCCGCCAACATGGAGGCGATCATCACGATGCCCGGAACGATGAGGAACGCTGCTTTGTCGCTGCGAAACGCCAGAAACAGCATGGGCGTCAGGTACAACACTTGCAGAAGCGTCTGCGAAATGATGTGTGGATCGCGCAGCAGGAGGCGCCACTCTTTGACCAGCATCAGCCTCCAGGCGCCTGACGCGAACGCGATTCGGTCATTTCCGGATTGCATTCTTGTCCGCCCGGTGGTCCCTCCAGTGACGCTCTCTTGCGCACCGGCTGCAAACCGGCGCTGCATCAACCCGATCACGCCTGCAAAGGCACCAACGCCCACCAGCAGGGTGAAGCACAGCGGCATCCCCTCGCCCTGCATGCCACGCACCGGCCACCAAAGAGCGCTTTCCGCCGCCAGTAGCCCCCCTGGTTGGGATTCCACCTTGGCCCATTGCATCAATGCACGCTTGGTCTCTCCGGACAGCACGGTTTGCAACTGGGAAATCAAGAACGCCCCGGCGCCGAAGAACGCCGCCAGCACCTGGGCCATGGTTTTGGCTCGACGCGCGCCAAACGCCTTGACCAACGACAACGTGAACGCGATACCCACTGCGGCAGCAAGCAACGCCGACGACAGCAGCGAGAGATAGATTGCCAAAAGCCCGGGGCGACCGACCCAGGGGCCCACATGCGCCAGCGGCAGCAGCAACGCCGCCGGCAGCAAGACCGTGCCGCTGGCGATCCCGAATCCCCGGACGGCCAGCACATGACGGGCCGGAAGCGGCGATGACAGCAACAGATCCAGGTCGCCGCGGTCAAAGACCGCCACGACGGCATGTGCGATGGATTGCGAAACCATCAACAGGAAGAAGAACCAATACACGGAACCCGCAATCACCCATGCCAACGCGGGAATCGTTTCGCCTTCCACGCGTGCCAGCATTTTCCACGCCGCAAAATGAAGAATCGCCCATAGCACGGTAATGCAGCCGGCCAGCACCCAAATGCGCTTTCCGCCGACGCCTCGCCAGTTGAGACGCATTTCGTGCCGGTAAAGCCACCAGAGCCCGCCGCCGGAAGACGCGGACGGACCCCACTTCGACGCCTGGACTACGCTCACGATCGTTTCTCGGTGAGGCTCAAGAACACATCCTCCAAGGTGGCATTCCCCGCACTGCTCCAGCCGGCCTGCAGCGCCAATTCGCGCAACTCGTCCAGCGTGCCTTGTGCAGCAATGCGCCCCTTTTGAATGATGGAGATTCGCTCAGCCAGCCGCTCGGCAATTTCCAGGATGTGCGTCGTCAACACCACGGTGTTTCCGCGTTTCACGTAATCGACCAGCATGTCCTTGACGCTTCTCGCCGCATGTGCGTCGAGTCCCGTCAAGGGTTCGTCGAGGATCATCAACTTTGGTTCATGGATCAATGCGCCAGCCAGCGCGAGTTTTTGCCGCATGCCCCGCGAGAATCCCTCGGCATATTCTGCGCGGTGTTCCCACAATTCGAGCCATTTCAGCAGGTCCTCGGCCCGCTTTGCGGCCGCCACTGGGTCCACGGACCAGAGTCCCGCCACGAATTCCAGATACTCCAACGGGTTCAATTTGCCGTAGAGCATCGGATCGTCGGGCAAGAAAGCGGTGCTGCGTTTGGCTGCAGTCGCGTCCTTCACCACATCGTGGCCAAAGATGCTGGCCTCTCCGCCATCCGGCTTCAACAGGCCGGCCACCATCCGCAATGTGGTGGTCTTTCCCGCACCGTTTGGCCCCAGCAGCGCGTGAAACTCACCCGCGGGCACCTCAAGATCCAAGGCATCGACGGCGACCTTGTTGGAGAACTTCTTGGTGAATTGCCGGATGCTCAGTGCATGGGTCATGAGTTTGACTATCGGGAAGGACTGCGGAGGGCGAGCCGGACAGAGCGCGTCTCGTGTCGAACCCGAGGCAAGGTTGGCTCTGTGTCCACGTACTTTACACGCGCGCACATCGCAAATTCGGTGAGCGAATGTGCATTGGGCCCCGGGCGCGACCGACCGACGCGGTCACGTTCTCATCGCCACGATACCCGCAGTGCGGCGCAACGAGCGCGGTACCAAAACGATGCATGCGATTGCTGCGATACACCAAAACGGCGCGTGAACATGGCGGGCGAGGTCTGGCCTCGCAAAGGAGGCCCGGCAATCTGCCCGCCTAGATTTGTGCTTCGATCTCGATCACGCGCTTTGCCGCATCCGCGAGGGAAAGTCCACGTTCCATTGCAAACCGGCGCAGTTCTCGAAACGCCGTTTCCTCGTCCGTGTTGCGGCGACTCATCAGGATCCCTTTTGCACGGTCAACCCATTTGCGCCCAGCCAGCGCTTCCCGGGTCTCCGCCAACTGTGCGCGCAGCGCCTGGTCGGCGACGAAGCGTTGTGCCGCCACTTCCAGGATGGGGGCCAGTCGCGCTGCATCGGATCCATCGACGACATACGCCGAGACTCCGGCAGCAATCGCATCGCGAATGGCGTCGCCGCTGCGGTCCCCGGTGAACATGACAATCGGCCGGTGGCGGTTGGCGGATACGAACGCCAGGCTCTCCAGCGTGTCACGTGAGGGCGAATCCGTTTCGATGATGATCAGGTCGGGCACTTGCGCCTCGACCGAGCGGTAGATGTCGAGAGGCGATGCCAGCGCCGCGATCACCACGCAGCCGCAAGACCGCAATGCCACGCACATGCGGGCTGCGCGATCCGGATCTTCATCGACCAAGAGGACTTTTGCTGCGGGCGAGACAAAATGTGCAGGCATGTCCGCTCAAAAGCAATTCCTGTACCAGCACGGCTGCTAAGATTTGTGCATGAATTCAACCGAACCCCGACATCACGACCATCGCGCCATCGTGCTCTTCGCGCACGGTTCATCAGAACCCCGCTGGGCGGAGCCCTTTGAAGCGCTGCAGAACCGGTTGTCCGAGCGGTTGCCAGGGGTGACGGTTCGACTTGCATTCCTCGAACGCATGCCATCTGGGCTCGGCGAGGTCGTCGAAGAACTCGCCGAACAGGGCATTCAGGCCATCGACGTGGCGCCCGTGTTCCTCGCGCTGGGCAGTCATTTGCGCGAGGATTTGCCCCGACTGATCCAGTCAGCATCAACCGCACAGGGCGTCGCGATTCGCGTGCTGCCTGCGATCGGTGAAATCAGCACACTGCTTGATGCCATGGCTGACGCATACGTGACTCAACACCTGCGTTGATTTTCTGGCAGTCCGATTGAATTGACCCGCTGAAGCAAGGCGCCCTGTTCGAGCAGATGCAGGCGCAACCGGGCTATGGCCGCATGCGTCGCGCAGGCATCTCGCGCTTAACGGGCACCTTTAGGTTACAGTTGTGTGACGACTGAATGCGCGGATCATCGTGCACCGTATCTGGCTCGGTCGCCAGGGTGCGTGAGGTGCGTGTCCCGCATTCCCGCCACCCGAAGACTCCAAAGGACAGCCCATGAGCAATCTCGAATTTGTCGCCCCTGACGCCGGCGTTTGGGAACAAGACGGCATTCACTTCCCCTTGCCGATGTCGCGTTTCCAGCAAGAGGCGTTTCCGGAAGGGTTCATGCGTGGATTTCGGACCGGCACCGCATGCTACGGACTGATGCTCGAATGCATTGAGCCCGCATTCGTTCACGGCTTTTATTACCACCGGCCGCGGATCTTCGGCGCGCCGCCTGATGCAAAAGGGCCGCCGCCGAAAGAAGTGTTCCAGCAAGTCTGCGAGCAGGTGCCGGAGATCAAGGCGCGACTCGAAACGGCATCCACCGTGCTGCAGAAGAAACCCTGGCGCGAGCACTTGAAGCATTGGGATACGGTTCTGAAGCCGGCTTCGACGGCCAATCAATTGCGGCTGCAGTCGAAAGACCTACGTGCGATGACCGATGCCGAATTGACCGCGCATATCCGCGAGTGTTTCGAGAACGCCAAGGCCATGGTGTTCCAGCACCACATCTACACCATCACGTGTGGTGTGACGATGGGCGACTTCATGGCTGGCGCGATGGAATGGACCGGATTGCCGGCATCCGAAATCACCCAGGCCGTGCGAGGGAGCACGCCAATTTCCTCGGGCGTGACCGATGAATATCTGGCGGCCTTGCAGGCGCTTCACAACGATCCTGCCGCCCAAGACATCCTCAACAGCAACGCGCCACCCGGCGAAGTCCTGGAGATACTCTGTGCGATTCCAGGATTGACCGGTGCCGCAGTGAAAACCTACCTTTCGCTGGTGTCGCATCATGTCGTGGGCGGATACGACATCACCTGCAAGACGGCGATCGAATTGCCGGAGATACTGGTGCGTTCGTTGCAAGCGCGGCCGTCGCCGAACGAAGCGAGGGCTGCGGAGCAGGCCGTGCGCGAGCAAACCGCACGCATTCGCGCCGCCGTGCCGGAAGAGCACCGTGTGGATTTCGATGAACGGCTCGCTGAGGCACGCCTGGTTTACCGCCTGCGTGATGAGCGAAGCTATTGGAGCGACCTTTGGTCTGCCGGGATCGCACGGCATGCGATGCTCGAAGCCGGACGTCGCCTTTCCGAACGAGGACTGATCAAGAACGCTGAACATGCACTGGACGCCACCTGTTCGGAAATTGTTGCGCCCTTTGAAGGCGGCGCAGGAGTGGACGCCGACGAACTGGAACGGCGATATCAGTTTCGCACCGCGGCCACCAACTCGATGGCGCCGCCGACGCTCAACGGCCACCCTTCTCCACCCCCTCCGCCGGATTGGTTCCCGCCTGCCGCGCAGCGGACGATGCGCGCAATTGGCGCGTTCATGGGCCTCACGTTTGGCGCCAGCGAACGCACGAGCGAGGAGAGCATTGTGCGGGGCATTTCTGTCAGTGCCGGCGTTTACGAGGGTCGCGCACGGGTGATCGACCGCATGGATGAGCTCGACAAAGTCCAGAAGGGAGAGGTCCTGGTGACGCGATCAACATCGACGGCGTTCAATTACGTGCTGCCGCTAATCGGCGCGGTGGTCACCGACCGGGGCGGGTTGATGTCTCACGCAGCCATCGTGGCACGCGAATATGGGTTGCCAGGTGTGGTCGGCTGCAAGGTGGCTACGACCACGATTCCCGATGGCGCGCGAGTGAGGGTGGATGCGGGCAAAGGCGAAGTGACCATCCTCTCATGATGCAGCCGGTCGAGCTGCGCGAGGCGACTGATGAGGCTGCATATGGCGGCAAGTCCGTCCAATTGGGCGCATCCCTGCGCAGCGGTCTGCCAGTGCCCCCGGGTTGGGCGCTCTCGGTGCCCTTCGTGGCGGCCGTCGTTGAAGGCCAACAAGAGGCGCACGTCGCCCTGAAGATCCTGCTGCAGCACCATGCCAACCCCTTCGCCGTGCGCTCCTCCGGTGTTGGAGAAGACGCAAACATTGCAAGCTTTGCCGGCCAGCACTTTACGGAGCTCAACTGCATCGGCTACGACGGCGTCGTGGAAGGCATTCACTCGGTCTGGAAGTCTGGCCATTCAGACGGGGCCCGCGCGTATCGCGCAAAACTTGGCATTACGGCCGAGCCGCGAACGGCGGTGACCCTGCAAAAGATGGTCTTTCCGGAGTGTGCCGGCGTGATGTTCACGCGCCACCCGGTCACGGGCGCCGATGAAATTGTGATTGAAGCGTCGTGGGGACTTGGAGAGGCCATCGTCGAAGGGCTGGTGATTCCCGATCATTTTCGATTTGGCAAAGCTGGCGAGCTGCGCGAACGCCGTGCCGGGACCAAGGACCTGATGATTCGCGCCTTGCCGGAGGGTGGCGTGGAGGAGTCTTCCATTGACGACCCGGACAAGGTGAATGGCTTCTGCATCAATGACGCACACTTGGCCGAATTGGTTGCACTGGCGATGAAATGCGAGGCACACTTCGGCCCGGGGCGCGACATCGAGTGGGGCATCGAAAACGATTTGCTCTACCTGCTGCAATGTCGCACCATCACGACGGGTCTGCCGGCTTGAGCATGGCCCCCAGCGAACACGCGACCGTCTCGCCGCTGAAATTGATGGGCCTTGGCCTTTCGGCCATGCTGATACCCTTGGGGTCCACGATGATCGCCGTGGCGCTTCCCGCCATCGGGTCCGAGTTTTCGCGCACCCCCGGCGACCTTACCCAGTGGCTGGTCAACAGTTACCTGATGATCAACATCATCGCGCTTGGGCCAAGCGGCAAGCTGGGAGACCACTGGGGTTATCGCCGCACCCTGACGCTCGGCCAATGGCTGTTTGGTGTCGCATGCCTGTTGCCGATTGTCTGGCATCACTTTTACGCACTGGTCGCAGCGCGCGTCCTCATGGCGCTTGGTGGCGCGATGATGGTGCCGACCGTGATGGCGGTGATCAAGCTAGCGGTGCCTGCGGAAAAGCGCCATCGGGTCTTCGGGTATTTCGGCGGCATGATGGGCCTTGCCGCTGCAGTAGGGCCTTCTCTCGGTGGCGTGCTGGTGGATCGCTTTGGCTGGAGTGCGATCTTCCTGATGAACCTGCCGCCCCTCCTGCTATCGATGGTGCTATCCGCCGGGTTCTTCCGTCATGCGCTCCACGAATCAACCCCTGCAGGCTTCCGCTTCGATTGGCTTGGCACTGCCTTGATGGCTGCCGCCCTGGTCTGCCTTGTGGTGGGACTGCGCAGCGAGCATGCCGTGTTGTTGCCGGCGGCAATCTTCTTCGTGGCGTTCATCGGCTGGCAACGCCGAACTCCTGAGCCGCTCATCGACCTTCGGATGTTTTCGGATCGCTCCTTCAGCGCGGGCTGCGCGATCGTCGCGCTGCAAAACCTGTCGATGTACGCCCTGCTGTTCCAGTTGCCCTACCTGCTCAAATTGCTCTACGACTGGGGGCCACAGCAGTCAGGGCACTACATGACGACTTTCATGTTCAGCATGATGGCGGCCTCGCTGCTTGGCGGGCGGATTGCCGAAGCCATCGGCGTGCGCACTACCTGTGTCGGCGGCGCAATCGTTGCCGCGTGTGGCGTTGGATGGCTTTCGTTGCTGAATCCGGGCCAGAATTCGATCCATGTAATCGCCGGCTTGGTCCTGGGGGGCACGGGCCTGGGGCTCGCCAACGGCCCATCACAATCCGCAGCATTGAGCGGCGTGGCGCGCAACAAGAGCGGGGTGGCGTCCGGGGTCATGTCCACATGCCGCTACTTGGGAGGCGTGGTCGGCGTGTCCATTCTGGCAATGCTGCTTTCGGCCCCGGCGTCGGCACAATCTCTGGCGCAATACCACCTCGCGATTCAGGTGTTTGCCGGGTCTTTCCTGATCGCCGCCGTAGTGGCCATGGCTCTGCCGCAACATCCGAAACATGTCTGACGGCGTTCGCCGCACAGTTTCGCTACCGGCCATTCCCAGCGCAACGAGGCAAAACTCCAGACCTGTAAAGGCGTTCAAGCCAAAAACGGCCCAAACCCCTCGCGGGATCTGGTGTTTGCCCCTTGCGGATCTACCCGAACATGAACAAGGGCGTGATCAATGCAAGGTGTTTTTCACGATCTTGCCCGCGCGCATGATCACGGACAGGTTTTGGCCGTTGGCCGCCAGCGCCGAAATGTCTTTGAGCGGGTCCTGATCCACGACCAGAAGATCCGCATTCGCGCCGGGCACCACGCATCCGATCTGTCCCTCCATCATCAGCATCTCGGCCGCCATGGAGGTTGCCTGCCGCAGGAGCTCGATCGGTGTAAAAACCTCGCGCCGCAACATGAACTCCCGGCACTGCTGGACATAGGTACTGCCGAGCAGGTCGGTCCCGTAGCACACCTTCACCCCTGCACGGCGCATGGCGTCGATTCCCGAGATCGCCGATTTCGCTGCGGAATCCATCTTCTCCTGGCTCTGCGGCGGAAAGCCGAGCTGCCGGCCACTCTCGGCAATGGCGAAGATGGTGGAAAGCGTGGGAACGATGTATGCACCGCGTTCTGCGACAAAGCGCGCCGTGTCATCGTCGATCAGCGTGCCGTGCTCAATCACCCGGACGCCAAATTCGACACTGCGTTTCACGGCATTGGCCGGGTGGCAATGTGCCGACACATAAGTGCGGCGCTCGGTGCATTCGTTGACGATGGCGCGAATTTCGTCCTCGCGATATTGATTCATCCAGATCGGATCAGTGGGGGAGGCAACGCCGCCGCTGCCCATGATCTTGATGCAATGCGCCCCTTGACGGAGTTCCTCCCGCACGGCCTTGAGGCATGCATCGACCCCATCGGCAATGACAGCAAAGGTGTTGAAAAGGGCGCTGTCGCCGCAAGCGCACAAAGCCTGGTAGCGCGGCCTTTCTTCCACGGTTCTCATATCGCCGTGGCCCCCGGTCATCGAAAGGGCCTTGCCCGAGTAGAGGTAGCGCGGACCTTGGATGAGGCCATCTTCCAGCGCACGACGCAGGGAATAGTTGCCGCCGCCAACATCGCGCACGGTCGTGAACCCGCACTGCAATGCAAATTGCAGCATGCGTACCGCATACGCCGCCCGGTAGGATTCCCCCAATGACTCGATCTTGTGGACCGAGACATCACTGGCAAACGCATGCACGTGCGCATCAACCAGCCCGGGCATCAGCGTTCGACCGGCGGCATCGATCACCTGGGCCTCATCGGAAGCAATCGGTTGCGAGGAGATCTCCTGGATTCGCCCATCGGCAACAAGGAGATTCATGCCGTCTGCGCAATCGGCGCTAAGGCCATCGAAGATGCGGGCGCGCTTGAACAAGACTCTCATGGTGCGTTAACCCTCTCGATTGCAATCGCCGTGCGTCACGTCCCAGCCATGGCGATCAAGCGATGCTGCCATACAGGCGGGCGTCAAAGTCTGCCGCGCACCACGTCGAAGTCTTTTGACCGCCCGGGGTGCAGGGAGAGATCAGAAATACGCCTCTTCCATCGCCAGTACGGCGTCCGCACCGCCGGTGACCGTGTCGGCAAAACTGGTCGCGAGCGGCAAGATGTGCGTGGCATAGAAACGCGCAGTGATCAGTTTTGCCTTCAGGAACTCTGCATCGCCGCCGCCCGCAGCCAGTTGTTTCGCGGCAACGTCTGCCGAGCGCGCCATCATCCACGCGCCACAAACGGTGCCGGCCAGTTTCAAAAACGGCACGGCACCGGCCATCACTGCACCGGGCGTCGAACTCCACATGGTCACAATCCATTCGGTGGCGCGTTTCAATTCCTTCAAGCCGCTGCTCAATGCCGTACCAATGCCCCGCAACGCTGCGTCGCTCGACGCATTCAACGCTGCCGCCGTCTTTTCCATTTCCATGATCAGCGCAAGCATGGTCTGCCCCGCCTCACGCCCGACCTTGCGGCCAACCAGGTCGTTGGCCTGGATGCCGGTGGTGCCTTCGTAAATAGCAGAGATTCGGGAATCGCGATAGAACTGCGCAGCGCCGGTTTCCTCGACAAAGCCCATGCCGCCGTGCACCTGTACACCGAGCGACGTCACCTCGATGCCCGCTTCCGTGCTCCAGCCCTTGACGATCGGAATCATCAGATCGACGAGGGACTGGTGCATGCGCTTGTCCTTTTCGTCGGTCGAACGTTCCGCCACATCGAGACAGCTTGCGGTCCAATAGATCAGCGCACGCGTGGCTTCCGCGTAGGCGCGCATCGTCATCA
Organism: Usitatibacteraceae bacterium; assembly: GCA_044228625.1. Lineage (GTDB taxonomy): Bacteria > Pseudomonadota > Gammaproteobacteria > Burkholderiales > Usitatibacteraceae > UKL13-2. The sequence continues at coordinate 23,717 of JBGAUM010000023.1, forward strand.
ACATGCGTTTGACGTCCGGGTGATGCACGATGGCCACCGTTTTGGGGTTGCCCGGCATGGGAATCACCGGACGGCCCTGCAGGCGTTCCCGCGCCCAGACACGCGCATGTTGGTACGCGCGCTCGGAAATCGACACGCCTTCGAGGCCCACACCCAAGCGCGCCGCGTTCATCATCACGAACATGTACTCGAGCCCACGATGGGCTTCGCCCACGAGGTAACCGGTCGCGCCGCCGTTGTCGCCATATGCCATGACGCATGTGGGGCTGCCATGAATGCCCAGCTTGTGTTCGATGGACACGCACTTCACGTCATTTCGTGCGCCCGGTGACCCGTCGGCATTCAAGTTGAACTTGGGAACGACGAACAGCGAAATCCCCTTCACACCCTCCGGCGCGCCGTCAATGCGGGCCAGCACGAGGTGAACGATGTTGTCGGTGAAATCGTGTTCGCCATAGGTAATGAAGATCTTCTGGCCAACAATCTTGTAGGTGCCATCGGCCTGCGGCGTGGCCTTGGTGCGCACCAGCGCCAGGTCGGAGCCGGCCTGCGGCTCGGTCAGGTTCATGGTGCCGGTCCACTCACCCGAAACCATCCTGGGCAGGAACTTGTCTTTTACATCTTGAGTGGCATGCGCCATCAACGCATCGACAGCACCGTTGGTGAGCAAGGGACACAACTTGAATGCCATGTTGGCGGAACCCAGCATCTCGGACACCGGAATCGCAATCGCATGGGGCAGGCCCTGGCCGTCAAATTCCACCGGACCGGAAAGCGCGCTCCAGCCCCCTTCAACGTATTGTTGATAGGCATCCTTGAATCCTTTGGGCGTCGTGACCTCGCCATCCTTCCATTTGGCGCCTTCCAGGTCACCGGAACGGTTCAGCGGCGCAACGACTTCGGCGGCAAATTTGCCGGCTTCCTCCAGGATCTGGGCTGCGAGTTCTGCATTGACTTCCTCGCATCCCGGCAGCTTGGTGACGCGGGCAAGTCCGATCACGTCGTTTAGAACGAATGTGATGTCTTTCAGGGGCGGCGAATACGTGCTCATGGCGTGCTCATGGATGTTTGTCTGGGGCTAGGGTGGGATGGAAAGCGCGAAGACCACAGGGTCCCGGAGAAATTTGACTTTACTCCGAGTCCGCTGTGGTCTCCTTGATGAAACGCTGATTTTTTTTCGTTGGTTACAGCGCGGCAGTCAGCTCCGGCACTACGTTGAACAGGTCACCGACCAACCCGTAATCGGCGACCTGGAAAATCGGCGCTTCCGGATCCTTGTTGATGGCAACAATGACCTTGCTGTCCTTCATGCCGGCCAAATGCTGGATCGCTCCGGATATGCCGACGGCGATATAAAGTTCCGGTGCCACGATCTTGCCGGTCTGACCCACTTGATAGTCATTGGGAACAAAACCCGCATCCACCGCCGCGCGCGATGCGCCCAACGCGGCACCGAGCTTGTCGGCCAGCGGCTCCAGGACGGCGCGATATTTGTCGCCATCGCCCAGCCCGCGGCCGCCTGAAACGATGCGCCTTGCGGCGGCAAGTTCCGGGCGATCCGATTGGGTCATCTCGCGCCCGGTCACCTTTGAAAGTCCCGCATCGGCGGCTGCGGCCACAGATTCGACGGTAGCGCTACCGCTGCCGCCTGCCGCATCAAATCCGGTAGCCCGCACCGTGATGACCTTGATGGCATCAGAAGACTTGACGGTGGCAAATGCATTTCCCGCGTAAATCGGACGCACGAAGGTATCTGCGGATTCCACGGAAACAATCTCGGAAATCTGCGCCACATCGAGCAGCGCTGCCACGCGTGGCATGAGGTTCTTGCCGAACGCGGATGCATTGGACATGACGTGGGAGTAGCTCTTTGCCAACCCGACAACCAGCGGTGCAAGGTTCTCGGCCAAGCCATCAGCGTAGTGCGCAGCGTCAGCCACCAGTACCTTGGCAACACCCGGCACGGCAGCCGCCGCGCTTGCTGCACCAGAACAGCCGCTTCCCGCGACCAGGACGTGAATGTCTCCGCCACACTTCTGGGCTGCGGCGATCGTGTTGGTCACGCCGGATTTGAGATGGGCGTTGTCGTGATCTGCAATGACGAGAATAGCCATGGTTACAGCACCTTTGCTTCGTTCTTGAGCTTGTCCACCAACGCCGTCACATCCGGCACCATCACCCCGCCCTTGCGCTTCGGCGGTTCCACCACTTTCAGCGTGGTGAGTCGAGGGGTCACATCCACGCCCAAGGAATCCGGGGTAACCACATCGAGCGGCTTTTTCTTCGCTTTCATGATGTTGGGCAAGGTTGCATAGCGCGGGGTATTCAAGCGCAGGTCCGTGGTGATGATGGCGGGCATTTTCACCGAGACGGTCTCCAATCCGCCGTCGACTTCACGCACCACGTCGGCGTTTCCACCGGCGAGAGTCACTTTCGAGGCAAAGGTCGCTTGCGGCCAGCCCAGCAACGCGGCCAGCATTTGTCCGGTCTGGTTGGCATCATCATCGATGGCTTGTTTGCCGAGGATGACCAATCCCGGTGCTTCCTTGTCACAAACGGCCTTGAGCAACTTCGCCACGGCAAGCGGCTGGATCTCGGCATTCGATTCCACCAGGATGCCGCGATCGGCGCCCATCGCCATGGCGGTGCGCAGCGTCTCCTGACATTGGGTCACGCCGATCGATACAGCGACGATCTCCGTCGCCCCGCCGGCTTCCTTGATTTTCAGCGCCTCCTCGACGGCAATTTCGTCGAAGGGATTCATGGACATTTTGACGTTGGCGAGATCGACACCCGTCTGGTCCGCCTTGACGCGAACCTTGACGTTGTAGTCGATCACCCGCTTGACGGGGACGAGGATTTTCATGGGGATAAGGGCTATGGAAGGGTCAATCGACAACCCCAATTATAGCGGAGGACCTCTGGGCTCCCTCGAAAAACAGTCCCGCACTACCCGATGAAGCTCAAGCACTGGAGCGGTCTTTCAGACCTTTATGCCTTGAAAGTGACTCCAGACCTAGGGTTTTGGTCTTTTGAGTACTCGATGCTCGATTTCTCCGACAATCCCGCGCCGGAACGCGAGCACGCAAACGACGAAGGTCGCTCCCATGATGATGGTGACCCAGGAACCAAAGCCCGAGAGGTAATTTTGCATCGCCACAATGACACCGGCACCGACCACGGGGCCGACGATGGTGCCCATGCCGCCCAGTAGCGTCATCAAAACAACTTCGCCGGACATCTGCCAGGTGACATCCGTCAGGGTAGCCAGGCCAAGGGCCAGCGCTTTGGTCGCGCCTGCCATGCCGGCCAAGCCGGCAGAGAGGATGAAGGCCACGAGCTTGTAGCGATCGACGTCGTATCCCAAGGACAACGCGCGGGCCTCGTTCTCGCGGATCGATTTCAGCACCTGTCCGAACGGCGAATGGATGATTCGATGGATCAATGCAAATCCACCGATGAAAATCGCGAGCACGAAGAAATACATGTGCAGGTCTTCGGTCAACGGAATCAAGCCAAAGAGCTTGTTGCGCGGCACGCTCTGGATGCCGTCTTCTGCATACGTGAATGGCGCCTGAACGCAAAAGAAGTAGATCATCTGCGACAGCGCAAGGGTGATCATGGCGAAATAGATTCCCTGGCGGCGCACGGCAAGTGCACCGACGATGGCTCCGATGACCGCCGAACACGCGGTACCAAACAGGATGGCCACTTCAGGAGTCCATCCCCACACTTTCGCTGCATGGGCGCAGGCGTAGGCGGCGGAACCAAAAAACATTGCGTGGCCAAACGACAACAAGCCGGTGAACCCGATGAGCAGGTTGAACGCGCAGGCGAACAACGCGAAACAGAGTAGCTTCATCAGGAACAGCGGGTACCCGACAAACGGCGCAACCAAGGCCACCAGAAGCAGCGCGCCAAAAAAAACTGCAGCCTTGCTCATTCGGTCACTTCTCCTTTCCGAACAAGCCGGCCGGCCGCACCATCAGCACGATGGCCATGATGACGAAGACCACCGTCGTGGACGCTTCCGGGTAATACACTTTGGTGAGGCCCTCGATCAGCCCGAGCCCCAGGCCGGTGACGATGGACCCCATGATGGAACCCATGCCCCCAATCACCACCACAGCAAACACCACAATGATGATGGAGGATCCCATGGTGGGGGCCACCAGATACACCGGCGCCGCCATGACGCCCGCGAGCCCGGCGAGGCCTACGCCAAACGCATAGGTGAGCGTGACCATCAACGGCACGTTGATGCCAAAGGCCTGCACCAGTTTTGGGTTCTCCGTGCCTGCCCGCAAGTACGCGCCCAACTTGGTCTTTTCGATCACATACCAAGTCGCGAAACAAACCACCAGCGACGCGACGACCACCCACGCGCGATAGCGCGGAAGCATCATGAAACCAAGATCGATCGGGCCCTTGAAAATTTCGGGAAGATCATAGGGCTGACCCGACGACCCATAAAAATGCCGGAAGACGCCTTCCGTAATCAGTGCCAGCCCGAACGTCAACAACAAGCCATAAAGATGGTCGAGCTGATACAACCATTTCAACATGCCGCGCTCAATGATCACGCCGATCAGGGCCACGCCAATCGGCGCAAGCACAAGCGAGAACCAGTAATTCACACCGGCATAGTTCAACAACATCCACGAGAAAAAAGCACCCGTCATGTACAGCGCACCGTGAGCGAAGTTCACGATGTTGAGCATGCCGAAAATGACGGCCAGGCCCAAGGAGAGCAGTGCATAGAAGCAGCCGTTGACCAGGCCGATCGTCAACTGGCCCATCAATGCCTGAATCGGAACTCCAAAAACTTCGCTCATGCCTGTCCTGTCAATTTTGCGTCAACACCACCTTTGAAACCACGCCTCTGGCCGCGCATATCGCGCGGCCAGAGGCAAAGGTAGGGACAAACGCGAGTGCCTTAGCTCTTCTTCGCGAATTGCGGGCAGCGCGAAGCAGCCATCGACTGGAACGCTTCGTCACCCTTCAAGGTTCCCTTGTGCTGGTAATAGTCCCAAGGCCCCTTCGATTCGCCAGGCTTCTTGACGAGGAACAGGTGCATGTCGTGAACCATGCGTCCATCCTCGCGCAGCTTGCCGTTCTTGGCGAACACGTCGTTGATCGGCATCTCCCCCATCTTCTTGCGAACCGCCGCTGTGTCGTCGGTGCCGGCCGCCTGGACAGCCTTCAGATAGTGCGAGACCGAGGAATAGACGCCGACTTGGTTCATGTTGGGCTTCTTGCCGTTGTTGCGCGCTTCAAAACGCTTCGCAAAGGCACGGTTCTCGTCGTTCATGTCCCAATACCATGCTTCGGAAAGGTACAGGCCTTGCGCCGTGTTCAGGCCCAATGCATGGACGTCCGTAATCAGCATCAACAGCGCCGCAAGGTTCTGGTTCTTGGTGATCCCGAACTCCGCCGCCGCCTTGATGCTGTTCACCGTGTCGCCGCCTGCATTGGCAAGTCCAACCACCTTGGCCTTCGAGGACTGTGCCTGCAACAGGAAAGACGAGAAATCGGTGGTGGCCAGCGGATGGCGGACGGCGCCGTTCACCTTGCCACCATTGGCCTTCACGACCTCAGCCGTGTCTTTCTCAAGCGAGTGGCCAAACGCATAGTCTGCAGTCAGGAAGAACCAGGAGTCGCCGCCCGCTTTCACAACAGCCTTGCCGACCACGTTGGCCAGAGAAATCGTGTCATAGACCCAGTGAATACCCGTGCCCGGACGGCAATCCTCATTGGTCAGGCGGGATGAGGCGGCGCCTGTCACCACTGTGATCCGGTTTTTTTCAGCGCCCAATGCCGTCACGGCCAATGCGACGGCGGAATTGAGGTTTTCAAAGGTGGCGTCCACCTTGTCACGATCAAACCACTGCTGGGTGATGTTTTTTGCTACGTCTGCCTTGTTCTGATGGTCGGCATTGATCACCTCGATGTTCTTGCCAAACATCTTGCCGCCAAAGTCTTCCACGGCCATCTTGGCGGCCAGCACCGCGCCCGGTCCGCCAAAATCTGCGTAGAGGCCGGACATGTCTGTCAACACACCGATCTTGAGCGTGTCATCGCTTAATTTGCCTTGCGAGGCTGCAGCCGGGGCTTGTGCAAGCGCCGCGCTGGAAGCCAGTGCCGCTCCCACCATCATTGCCAACATCGTCTTTTTCATTTCTCCACTCCTCGTTGTGATTTTTCCCGGACCGACTTTTTTGATCCGTTCGCCCTGAGCCTGTCGAAGGGCGCCTGACTTGATTCGCCCACCGACAGGCTCAGGGCGAACGAAAACTTTCTTGTTTGGATGATTCGACTTGGCCTACACGCCCAAGTACTCGTGCAGCATATTCTCCTTTGCCTTCAGTTCATGCTTTTCCACCACGGCGGCAATCATCCCGTGTTCCATCACGTAATGGCGATCTGCCAGCGGGGCGGCGAACCTGAAATTCTGTTCGACCATGACCATGGTCATGCCCTTTTCCTTCAGCTGTCTGATCACGCGACCGAGCGTCTGCACGATCACCGGTGCCAATCCTTCGGTGATCTCGTCCAGCAGCAAGACTTTTGCGCCGGTCCGCAGAATGCGCGCCATGGCCAGCATTTGCTGCTCGCCACCGGACAACCGTGTCCCCTGGCTGTTCCGCCGCTCTTTCAGGTTGGGGAACATGGTGTAAATCTCATCGAGCGAGAGACCGCCCTCCCCGACCACCGGCGGCATCAGCAAGTTTTCCTCGCAGGACAGGCTGGAAAATATTCCACGCTCTTCGGGACAATATCCCAAGCCCAGCCTCGCGATCCGGTGCGTCGGAAGCTGGATCGCTTCCACGCCGCCAATTTTGATGGAGCCGGACCGCTTTCCGACTAACCCGAGAATACTCTTGAGGGTGGTGGTCCGGCCTGCGCCATTGCGGCCAAGGAGGGTGACGAGTTCGCCTTTCCGGACTTCAAAATCGACACCGTGAAGAATGTGGGATTCGCCATACCAGGCATGCAACCCGTGGGCGGAAAGCAATGCCACGCTCACGCGACCTCCTCGGTCGTTCCGACGTACGCTTCGAGTACGCGCGAATCCTTCGACACGGTTTCGTACGGTCCCTCCGCCAGAACGCTCCCGCGCGCCAGTACGGTGATGGTGTTCGACAAATTGGCGACCACGCTCATGTTGTGTTCGACCATCAACACGGTTCGATTTGCGGCAACCTTGCGAATCAGCTCCACCACGCGGCTGACATCCTCGTGCCCCATGCCTTGCGTGGGCTCGTCCAGCAGCATCAGCTCGGGGTCCAATGCCAGTGTCGTGGCAATCTCCAGCGCGCGCTTGCGGCCATAAGGCAACATCACTGTCTGCGTCTGCGCGAAGGAATCCAGGTCGACAGACTTGAGCAAGTCCATGGCGCGGCCGTTGAGTTCGTCGAGCGATTTCTCGGACTTCCAGAAATGAAAACTGGTGCCCAGCTTTCGCTGCAAGCCGATGCGCACATTCTCAAGCACCGACAGATGCGGAAATACAGCCGAGATCTGGAACGACCGGATGATGCCCTGCCGCGCGACTTCCGCTGGCTTGGCCTGTGTGATATCGCGTCCGTTGTAAAGAATCTGCCCCGACGAGACCGGCAAAAACTTGGTCAACAAATTGAAGACAGTTGTCTTCCCGGCGCCATTGGGGCCGATCAGCGCATGAATGGACCCGCGTTTGACCTTCAGGTTGACGCGGTCCACCGCTTTGAAGCCCTTGAATTCCTTGGTGAGCTCGCGGGTTTCGAGAAGGGTGTCGTCAGACATCGAACAATCGGTTCGGTTGGCGGGAGCAGGACCGCAATGCGGCAATTAATTCAACAATCGATGAATTATTACAGATTTCCGCGTGCCGCATGAGGGCGGTCGCCGCGGAGCGCCACTCTGAAACTACGCCTTCGAAGTTTAGCACTGGGCGGCAATCTGCCCTTGGCGCCGATCAATTTCCGCAACTGGTCAGGAACAGCCGGCTTCCCGACTGGCTGAACCACCGGCAGCCTGTCCCTGACAACTGCACGCGGTGCGGGCTGCCGGATGCATTGCTGACGATGATCAGCTCTCCCACCCGATTGCCAACTCCGATAGGAACGAACGCAACATTGATCGTGCAGGTCGCAAGTGAAGCGACGGTGGCTCCGCAGTTGTGGGAAACCACATAGTCTCCACCGGCGGTAATCGAATTGATCGTCAACGGCAATCCGCCTTCATTCCTGAGTAGCAACACCTGATTGGTGCTTGCCCCGCCAAAGATCGAATTCCCGTAGCCAATTGCGGTCAAGCTCAGGCTGACGATCGAGCGTGGCGCCAGGA
>JBGAUM010000164.1:0-4210 GCA_044228625.1 Usitatibacteraceae bacterium
GACAGCAGCATGTTTTTCGCATCCGGCCGCGAACGTGCGTGCGCAATCAGCAGGCCAATGGCGGCCGCGCCGAAGCCATGCTTCTGGTAGCGATGGTCGATCATGAAGCGCCACAGCGAAACATAAGGCGCGTCGCGCCACAGGTGCGGCGAGGCATCGGCCACCTGTGTCCAGTCTTCCAGCATCGCAAATCCCACCGGCTCCTCGTCGGCGTAAATGGCGCGAAACCACGCTTCCGGATGGAAATGGGCCTGCGCAATCGAAAACGCGTTCGGCGCCACCAATCCGTCCTGGTCGGGGCCGACGTCCAGCAGAGATACACGGCGCACCGTTTCCTGGGTGATCTCGCGCAGGGTGACGACCGATTGGCGGCTCACGGGTTTCATGTCTGCCTCGAAGAGTTGGACAAAGTTGGGGTAGACGCGGCGCAGGTGATTGCCGCTGAGGCTGGGGGGCCACCTAATTTTGGTGCTCATGGGCGGATTGTATTCTGCGCGTCGAACAAGCTGAACACCGTCGTAACGTTGGACCACCGCAAATCCCCCAACCAGTGATGACTTGGCGGCCGTGAATGGTTTGCCCCCTTTAGGAAAGGGGGCGGCGCCTGTGAATCTTGATACGGAAGCGCGATGAAACGAAGAACTGCAATGGAATTTAGCGTGCCTTGAATCTACATTCGGCAAGATGCCGCCCCCTTTCCTAAAGGGGGCAAACCACACTCGGCCGCCAAACTGTCACGGGTTGGGGGAGTTGCGGTGGTCCCATGTGCGAAAGCAACCATCCCCCAACCTCCTTCCCCCATAAACATCGCCGCAACAAGCCCGTTTGACCATCTCCGGCCCCTCAAACATACTGCGAGGCTTCGCTCCATCCATCCACCAACTCACCCACCGCCCCCCCATGTTCCGCACCAAATATCTCGACTACGCCGAACTCACCGCGCAACTCCAATCCTGGGCCCAGGCGCATCCCGGATTCGTCAGGCTGTCCTCGCTCGGCAAGAGCCGCGAGGGACGCGACATTCCGCTGCTCACCATCGGCCCCAACCCGGACGACATGCGACCGGCCGTGTGGGTGGACGGCAACATGCACGCCTCCGAATTCTGCGGTTCCAGCGCGTCGCTGGCCATTGCTGAGGATGTGATCGCGATCCACAGCGGCAAGTCCGACGTGGCCAAGTTGCCCGCGCACATGGCCGAGGCCATCCGCCACACGCTGTTCTACGTGGTGCCGCGCATTTCGCCCGACGGCGCCGAGGCGGTGCTCAAGACCGGCCGTTACGTGCGCTCGCATACCGTCGACAACCGCAATGACAAAGGCCGCGCCTACTGGCAGAACGCCGATGTCGATGGCGACGGGCAGATGGGCTACATGCGCCAGAAATGCGCGCAGGGCGAGCTGGTGGAACTCAAGGACGAGAACGGCAAGCCCATCGAGCCGGGCATGCTGGTGCCGCGCCTGCCGGAAGACACCGGGCCGTTTTATCGCGTGTACCCGGAAGGCCACATCGTCAATTTCGACGGCAGCCATATTCCCGACCCGAACTACCTGTGCGATACGCAGACCGATTTCAACCGCAACTTTCCCTACCAGTGGGGCTCGGAAGATGTGCAGGTCGGCGCGGGACCGTATCCGGGCAGCGAACCGGAGACGCGCGCCGTGCTCGAATTTGTCAGCGCGCATCCGAACATTTTCACGTGGGTCAATTACCATACCTTCGGCGGCGTGTTCCTGCGCCCGCTGGGCGACAAGCCCGATCACCAGATGAACCAGGAAGACCTGGCGGTGTACAAGCAGGTCGAGGCCTGGGCCAAGGAATTCACCGGCTACCCGACGGTGAGCGGTTATCACGAGTTCCAGTACGAACCGGGCGTGCCGGTGCGCGGCGTGCTCACCGACTACGCCTACCACCAGCGCGGCTGCCTCGCGTTCGGCGTCGAGCTGTGGGACATCTTCACGCAGATCGGCATGAAGCCGCGCAAGATGTTCATCGACAATTACTCGACCATGGACCGCCCCGACCTGCTGGCGCTGGCGCGCTGGGACCAGAAGGAAAACCAGGGGCGCATTTTCAAACCCTGGCGCAAGGTGATGCACCCGCAGATCGGCGAAGTGGAAGTGGGCGGCATCGATCTGCGCGTGGGCGTTTCCAATCCGCCGTACGAAAAACTCGGTGAGGTGGTATCGCAGCACAGCGCCGCATTCCTGCGCATCGCCGCCCTCACCCCGCGATTCAGCATCGCCGTCGCCAGCCAGGAAAAACTGGCCTCGGGCGCCACCCGCATCGAGCTTACGGTGCAGAACCACGGCTACCTGGGCACCCACGGCATCGCCTCGGCAAAAGCGCTGCCGCACGTCGAGCCGCTGCGACTCACCACCACCTGCGAGGGCGTGAAACTGCTGGCGCCCGGCGAGACCGTGACGCAGATCGGCCATCTGGATGGCTGGGGTCGCGGGCCGTATGGCGGCATCAACATCTTCGCGCCGTGGTCGCGCGGCAACGTGCACGAACGCCGCGTCACGCTGGTGGCCGAGGGCAAGGGTCGCGTGCAGGTCAAGGTCGGCAGCTGCCGGGTCGGCTTCCAGACGCTGACGGTGGACGTGGGCTGATGGAGCAGGCGTTGCTCGCGGCCATCCGCAGCGCGCAGATGGAAGTGCGCTGCCGCGACCTGGCCGCCACCCTCGCCTTCCTCACTGATGCGCTCGGCTTTCGCGTCGAGTTGATCTTCCCCGCCGATGCACCGACCACGGCGGTCGTCTCGGCCCACGGCGTGCGCCTGCGCCTGTTGCAGGCCGCCACGGGCGAAGCGGTGCCGCCGTTGACGCTGCACCTCGCCTGCGAGCGCGATGCGCTGGCAAGCGGCACCTCGCTGCTCGGCCCCGACGGCTTGCGCGTGCAACTGTTCGATGCCGCCCCGGCGGTGGTGGTGCCGGAAGGCACGCAGCAATTCATCCTCACCCGCGCCGGCGAGGACTGGGGCGTGGGCCGCGCCGGCATGCAGTACCGCGACCTCATCCCCGGGCGGCTCAACGGCCGCTTCGTGGCCTCGCACATCCGCATCCCCGAAGGCGGGCCGGTGCCGGACTACGTGCATTACCACCACGTGCGCTTCCAGATGATTTTCTGCAAGGCCGGCTGGGTGCGCGTGGTGTACGAGGACCAGGGCGAGCCGTTCGTGCTGGAAGCGGGCGACTGCGTGCTGCAGCCGCCTACCATCCGCCACCGCGTGCTGGAAGCCTCCGCCGCCCTGGAAGTGATCGAGATCGGCTGCCCGGCGATTCACGAGACGATGGCGGATCTGGACATGACGCTGCCGACGCGGTTGGTGCAATCGGACAAGACTTATGGCGGCCAGCGCTTCGTGCGGCACATCGCCCGGGTGGGCGACTGGAAGCCGTGGCCGGCGGTGGCGGCGCCGGGATTTGCCGCGCGCGACACGGGAATCGCCGACGCCACCAATGGTTTGGCGAGTGTGCGTGTGGTGCGGGCTCATGCGGATGCATCAACCGCGTTGGCATCGCACAGCGGCGAACTTCTGTTCCTGTTTGTGCTGAAGGGTTCGCTGGCGATCGAAAGCGAACCACTGGGCAATCACACGCTCAACGCCGACGACAGTGTGGTGATCCCGGCGGGGGCGGCGTATTCGCTGCGTGGGGGTGCGGGGATGGAGATGCTGGAAGTGGTGCTGCCGGCGGTCTGAGATTAGACCTTCAACATGCACTCAACTCCTCCCTTTTCTAAAGGGAGGGTGAAGTGGGGAATTCATGAAGCAGAGCTTCACGCCCATTGAACGGTATTTCCATGTAGGGAAATGCGCGCCCTACAAGGGGGAGGGATTTTCGGTGGCTACTGTCAGAATGGCGGCAGATCGTGTGACGGCCGAAAATCCCCCTCAATCCCCCTTTAAGAAAGGGGGAAGTGCCCGCGTTTGACGTGGCACGTCGAAGGACATCAAGTCCCATCGGGAGGCATCCAAAATCAATCCGCCACCAACCCCGTCATCGCCTGCCCGCCACCGTAACTCGACAGCGGCACCGGCGCCCCACCCTTGGTCACACGCACGGCGCAGTATTTCAGTTCGGCGATCTTGCCGAACGGATCGAGCGCCGGGTTGGTGAGCATGTTGGCGGCGGCTTCGTAGTACGCAAAGGGGATGAAGATCGATCCGACCGGTGTACCTTCGTCGGCGCGCACGGTGATGCCGACTTT
>JBGAUM010000165.1:0-4197 GCA_044228625.1 Usitatibacteraceae bacterium
AACCTGCCTCAGGCAGGCGCCGCATCGTCAGCGATTAGAGTGAACCCATGCCATCGAGGGCCTTCTGAAACTTGTTGGCATGCGAGCGTTCTGCCTTTGCCAAGGTCTCGAACCAGTCGGCAATTTCATCAAACCCCTCGTCGCGGGCAGTCTTGGCCATGCCGGGATACATGTCCGTATATTCGTGTGTTTCCCCTGCAACAGCAGCCTTCAGGTTTTTCTCGGACGATCCAATTGGCAGGTCTGTAGCCGGATCCCCGACATGCGCCAAGTAATCCAGGTGCCCGTGCGCATGCCCCGTTTCGCCCTCGGCGGTCGAGCGAAACAGCGCAGCGATCTCAGGCCGACCTTCCACATCGGCCTTGTTTGCAAAATACAAGTAGCGGCGATTTGCCTGCGACTCACCGGCAAAAGCGGCCTTGAGGTTGCCATGCGTCTTTGTTCCTGCGAGCTTCATTTTCAATTCCTCCATGGATTGATGGCAGTCTTCCCCGGCGTTCTGGGAGGGACCTAGACTGAGTTTAGTAGGCGACGTCGAATCGTACAAGTCAATCAAATCTATCCATTCGATTGATTTTCTCAATTCATTATCGATTTGGTTCCAAGAACTTGGCAACTGGGCGGGCGGCGGAAACGCGGATCCGTTTCGGGTCGTCCTGGGCCATTCCAACATGTTCTGCGACGCCTGGGGGACGTTGCGCTCTATAGTGGGTCACTTGTGAAATAAGTGAAAGGCTTACCCAAACGCGATGCCGGATATCGCCCGAAGCCAGGCTCGTTTGCGTTGTTTGCCGTCAGCCATTGCCTGGCACCCTTCTGTGGCGACAATTGCCGCAAACTCCCAGCCCGGCACACTTTTGGATGCCGGAATCAGGTGAGATCTCGATGACGAACGATCACCTGCTCATTGGTTCCAAAGCGCTGTGCAAGCTCGTGGGCGACATAGACGGACCGATGTTGCCCACCCGTACACCCAATGGCAACGTTGACCGCTGCTCGCAAGTCACCCGAGAAAGTCGGGAGCCAACGGAGTAGGAAGCTCGCAATATCGTCAACCATCCGGGCGACATTGAGGTCGGCCTCGAGGAAAGCGCGTACCGGCGCAGAGTTTCCTCCTAAAGGTCGGAGTTTCGGGTCGTAATACGGATTGGGCAGAACGCGCACGTCAAACACAAAATCAGCATCGATCGGGATGCCGTGCTTGAAGCCGAACGATTGAAACGACAAGATCAGCTGTGCCTGATCAAGAGAGAGCCATTCATTGACCCAGGTGCGAAGTGTATTCGCCGTGATTTGTGATGTGTCGATTCGATGGGCAAGCGCCGCAACTTCCTCCAGCATTCGTCGCTCCTCTCGGATGCATCTGCCGATCTCGCCCGGGAGTCGACCAGACAATGGATGAGGCCGGCGCGTCTCGGAAAACCGTCGGGTAATCGCATCATCGCTCGCATTCAAAAACAGGACGCGACAGTCAATTCCCTTGTTGCGAAAAGACTCCAAGATATGGGGCAGCGCGGCAATCGTCTCCAATGATCGGACGTCGATGCTGACCGCTAATCCAGCCTCACCATTCGGCGCAAGCCTAATTTGCTCAACAAGTGCAGGAATCAAAGTGGCAGGTAGGTTGTCGACTGCGTAAAAACCGCGGTCTTCAAGCAATTTCAGGGCAACACTCTTCCCCGAACCCGAAAGTCCGCTGACAATGACAATTCGCCTTAGCTCAGACATTGTCAGACGCGCGGCGCATACCTGCTGGTAATGCGGGCTCATCCTCGCCCTGCATGGCGCGCTCATGCCGCTCCAAGAAATCGCGGGTCGAATCGTACCCGCGCGTTTGCAAGATGTAGTGGCGGACCGCAGCTTCAACGAGCACCGCCAAGTTTCTGCCAGCGACAACTGCCAAAGTCACTGTAGGTATCTCGACACCAAGAATTGCCGTGGTCCCGGATTTTGTTTGCAGCCGATCCAACCCGCGAAAGTACTCGTCAGTAGGCCGTTCCAAGTGAACAATCAGGCGCAATGTCTTGCGAGGCCTCACCGCGGTTTCGCCAAAGATTGCCTTGATGTTCAGGACGCCAATCCCGCGAACTTCCAGAAAATCCCTGAGCAGCGATGGACATCGGCCTTGGATGGTTTCGGGTCCCACTTGGTAGAGCTCAACCGCATCGTCAGCCACCAGTCCCGCGCCGCGTGAAATCAACTCTAGTGCGAGCTCACTCTTACCGATTTGTGAGTCTCCGGTAATCAGGATTCCAAACCCCAGTACATCCAAAAAGACGCCGTGACTTGTCGTGACTTCAGACAACTCACGCTGCAAATATGGGCGAAGGAGATTGACGAAGACACGACTTCGTTTTTGCGAAGTCAAGAGCGGGACGCGAAAATGATCGGCGGCATCGCGCAAGTACCCCGGAGCCGACAGTCCGTCACACACGACAACGCATATTGTTTCGCCACCACAAAGTGCGCTGACGCTCGTCGTCCTGGCCTCGCCGGGAAGCTTGTCCAGATATGCAATGTCAGAGGCCCCCAGCGCTTGGATCAGGATCGGGTGAATCAGGTTGAGGTGACCGACCAGACCGATCCCGGGCCGATTGAGGGCTTCATTGGTGAGCACGCGACCGGCGCCTTCATTGCCCGCTACCCACCGCAACTGTAGCTTTTCCTGCCTGCTGTCAAACAGCTGCTGAACGCTCAGATTCGGCATAAGGTGACCATTTTGCCATCAATTGGAGTACCGAGTCCGGATCTTGGGCGTTCAGCAATGCATTCCTGAAATTGTCGTCGCTAAACATTTGCGCCAACTCTGACAGCAAGTTCAGGTGTTGCTCGTTGGCGTGCTCGGGCACCAGCATTGCCAGGACGAGAGACACCGGGTCTCCATCCGGAGCGTCAAACGGGATCCCGTTCTTGGGGCGAACAAAGACCGCCGCAACATCCTTCAATTGGCGGATTCGACCGTGAGGGATCGCCACACCGAGACCAAGCGCCGTTGATCCCAAGCGCTCTCGCGCCATCAGGGCATCAAATACTGTCGCTCGGGGCACATGGATTTCGTTTTCCAAAAGGAGGCCAATATGCTCAAAGAGACGCTTCTTGCTGGAAATGTCCAGATCAATGGCGATTCGCGATGCAACTAATGCCTCTGCAATAGTATGAACAGCCATTGTCAGGCAATCCTCGAGTCGAAGACGACGGTCGTTTAGGAGGGCAATCGCTTGAGTCCAGCTGCATCATGCTTGTTCTTGATCTTTTCCTTGTGCTTGATGATTTGACGATCAAGCTTGTCGACCAGCAAATCAATGGCGGCATACATGTCTGCATCTTCACTTTCTACAAAAATATCCTTGCCGGACAAGTGGACATTTGCTTCTATCTTTTGCCTCAGCTTCTCAACGGTCAAGATCATGTTTACATCAATTACATGATCAAAATGCCGGTTGATGCGAGTCATCTTGGACGACACATAGGCCCGCATTGATGGAGTAATTTCGACATGGTGACCCGTCATATTGAGGTTCATTTCTCTCGCTCCTTGAGGCTTGTTGAACGGTGACGCTGATTGGAGTGCATTGATTCGTCGATGTTCCCGAGATTTACGCTGCAATCGCCCTGCGCAAATTGGCCGGTTGAATTTGCATTGATTCCCTGTACTTTGCCACCGTTCGTCTTGCAACGACGATCCCTTGCTCGGCCAGGACTTCGGCAATCCGATGATCTGACAAAGGTTTCTTGCTGTCTTCCGCCTGCACGATTTGTCGAATTAGGGCGCGAATTGCGGTGGATGAGCATGCGCCGCCTTGGTCGGTTGAAAGACTCGAGGCAAAGAAATACTTGAGTTCAAAAATTCCGCGCGGCGTCAGCATGTACTTCTGTGATGTTACGCGCGAAATCGTTGACTCGTGAAGTCCCACCATGTCCGCGACTTCCCGCAGGACGAGCGGCTTCATAGCCACTTCTCCATGATCAAAAAAGTGTCGTTGTAAATCCACGATGGCTTGGATCGGGCAGACCGGGGCGGTACATCAGCGACACGCCCGCCTCCGAACGCCATGCAGCCGCGCCGGGCCAGTCGCGCGCCGTGAGCTGCGGCGCACCCGTGACCGGATCGTAGCCCCAGCGCGCGGCGGTGTTCGCGAACGCGCCGAGCTGGATCGGGAACATCGGCGTGCGCTCGAGGCCGAGCACCCGCTGCAG
>JBGAUM010000024.1:0-31556 GCA_044228625.1 Usitatibacteraceae bacterium
GTCGCACAAGGACAAGGGGTCTATCACTTCAGCAATGGCGACCGCTACGAGGGGGAGTTTCAATCCGGCGCGTTGACCGGCAAGGGGAAGTATTACTATTCGAACGGGTTGCGCACGGAGGGCACCTATGTCAATGGAGCGCTCAAGGGCTCAGGCATCTTTGTCTTCAACGAAGGCTCTTGGTTCGAGGGCGATTTCGACGGCGAGGGGCGCGCCAAGGGTGTTCAGATCTTCAAAGACGGCCGCCGGATACCGGCACTGATCAACAACGGACGCGTAGAGCCATTGGCAGACGCGAAGTAATGGCGGTGCGCACTGCTTTCGTTGGCGGGGCGCAACCTGGTCCTAGAGTTCCTTCGCGAGCTTGCCCCAGTGTTCGCGCCTGCGGACTTCTGTCACGAATTCTTCGAGCTCAGGATCCAACGCGTTCCGCGCGGTGACCATCCCGATCACCGCCCCGTTTTCAACGACCGGGATGTGGCGAAACCCCCGCTCGTACATCGCCGTCATGGCGAGCCCGTACGTAGCTTCAGGCGGCAGCATCAGCGGGTGGGGCGTCATGACCTCGCGCACTTTTGTGGTGGTTGGATCCAGCTGACACGCCAGCACGCGAAAGACGGCATCCCGTTCAGTAAATATGCCGGCTACCACACCCTGATCGATGACCACGACCGCGCCGGCATTGGAATCCGCCATCGCATGGGCCACATCCGCCACACTCGCGTTGGGTTCCGCGGTGAGGAGAGGGTTTCGCTCCATGATTTCCCGGAGGGGCAAATCGAACATGTTTGTCTCCTGCCGAAATGCTAGGAGATGACGGTGCGACCTCTTTGACCTTTGTCAATCGTTTGCGGTAACGATCACAAACGCGGGTCCCGCCGGGGCGAATTCGCAAGCACCCCGCCAGGACATGGGTGCCGTATCAAGGTCGATGGCTGCATCCGTCCTGAGTGTTCAACCGGGTGTCAGGCGTGCAAGAGCTTCCCGAATCTTGGGTAACGCAGCACGCGCGGCTGCCTCACCTCGGGCGATGCACATGCGCCGGTAGGGTTCACGAATATCCGCGTAGTAGCCTAGGTCCGGGTGGATCAGCACGTCTGCGTAGGAAGATTGTGCGGCCACCTTTGCAGCGCGTGCCCTGTCGCGCACCGTCCATTCCGGTGGCGCTGTTGGCGGGATGGCGGAAACGTGCGCTGAGACATCCACGGCAATCACGACGCCGGCGCCAAGATCGCGTGCCACCTTGATCGGCACCGGTTCGGCCTCGTCGCCATCCAGGTACTCCTCACCCCGGATTCGCACGGGGGAGAACTGTCGCGGCGTTGCTGAAGAGGCCCGTACTGCCGCACCTGTCAGGCCGCGGTTGAAAACGGCAAGTGTATGGTCAGCGCTTTTTGCTGCGGTCACCGCCAGCTTCCGCGAGAACATGTCAAGTGTTCTACCATGGGTATGGTCGAAGACGAATTGTTCGATCGCATTTCCATTGCCCTTCAATCCGGAGGGCGAAATGCCGATAAAGCGCGTGGGGTCGAGTTCGAGTGCAATGCGCTCAATTTCGATCGCTGGCACGCGGTGAGCATAAAGCGTGCCGAGCATGGCGCCGACAGACGCACCGACCACCAAATCCGCATCAATACCATTTTCTTCGAGGACCTTGAGGACCCCGACATGCGCGAATCCGCGCGGCCCTCCCGCACCCAACACCAAAGCCACGCGAGGACGCTGATCCTTTGGGTATGGCGCGAAATGGGGCGCATCCGGTCCGTCGTACTCGGCAATCCCGCCGGCACATGACGCCAGCAAAAGGATCACCAGCATCGCAGAGGCATAATGTCGCCATGACCGGGAACAGTACTTTTTCATGGGCAAAAATCTAACACGGATGGTAGCGGGTCATGACATACCCTGAAATGCTTGACGCGATCGTCATCGGTGGTGGGCACAATGGCTTGGTATGCGCCAGTTACCTCGCCGCCAAAGGGTGGCGCGTGCATGTCCTGGAGCGGCGGAATGTCGTCGGTGGTGCAGCGGTGACCGAGGAGTTCCATCCCGGGTTTCGCAACTCGACGGCCAGCTATACGGTCAGCCTGTTGAATCCGAAGGTGATTCGCGACCTGAACCTGGCGAAGCATGGCTTACGGGTCATTGAGCGTCCCTTTTCCAATTTTCTGCCGCTCAACGACCGCGAATTCATCAAAGTGGGTGGTGGGTTGGCGGCTACCCAAGCTGAAGTTGCGCGTTTTTCAAAGGATGATGCCGAAGCCTTGCCCGCGTACTACGCCATGTTGGAACGTGTGGCGGCCGTCCTGAAGGATTTGCTGCTCGAGACACCCCCCAATGTCGGTGGTGGAATCGCGGATATCCTACAAGCTTGGAAGGCCGGAAAGCGAATGAGGCGCCTCGACATGGCGTCACGGCGGGATGTGCTGGACCTGTTCACCAAGAGCGCGGGCGATGTTCTGGACCAATGGTTTGAGTCTGAACCGATCAAGGCTTGCTTCGGGTTCGACAGTGTCGTGGGAAATCTTGCGTCACCCTATACGCCGGGCTCCGCCTATGTGCTGCTCCACCATGTGTTTGGCGAAGTGAATGGAAAGCCCGGCATCTGGGGGCATGCGATCGGGGGAATGGGGGCCATTACCAAGGCGATGGCGGCGGAAGCCGTTGACCGCGGGGTGACCATTTCGACGGATGCAGCAGTCAGACGGGTGGTGGTTGAAGCGGGTCGTGCCGTAGGTGTTGAACTTGAAAACGGGCAGGTCATGCGTGCACGGTGCATCGTCTCAAACCTCAATCCAAAATTGCTGTTCCGGAGCTTGGTGCCACGGAAGGAAGTGCCCGCTGAATTTGGTCGCCGCATCGACGGCTACAAAGTGGGTTCCGGCACCTTCCGCATGAACGTGGCACTGTCCGAGTTGCCCCGTTTTTCTTGCCTGCCTGAGCCCGGCCCTCATCTGTCATCCGGCATCATCATGGCCCCGTCCATGCGCTACATGGAGCAGGCGTTCTTTGATGCCAAGTCGACGGGTTGGTCAAAGCAGCCGATTGTCGAAATTCTGATCCCGTCCACCGTGGACAATTCTCTAGCGCCAGCGGAAAAACATGTGGCCAGCATGTTCTGCCAGCATGTGATGCCTGAACTTCCTGATGGGCGCACATGGGACGATTGTCGGGAGACAGTTGCCGATCTGATGATTGACACGGTGACCCGTTTTGCGCCGAATTTCAAGCGCAGCGTCATGGCACGGCAAATCCATTCGCCATTGGACCTCGAAAGAAAATTTGGCTTGGTAGGGGGCGACATCATGCACGGCGCGCTCACCCTCGATCAGCTGTTTTCTGCACGACCGATTCTGGGATACGGGAATTACCGCACGCCCATTCGCGGGCTTTACCAGTGCGGGTCAGGCACCCATCCGGGCGGCGGCGTGACCGGAATTCCCGGGCACAATGCCGCGCGCGAAATCCTGCGCGACGGACGGCGCTAATTCACTTTCCGGCGCGGTCCATGTCCCGCAATTCCCGCCGCAGGATCTTTCCCACATTGGACTTGGGCAACGTATCCCGAAAAACGATCACTTTGGGGTTCTTGTATCCGGTGAGGTTATCCCGGCAGTAGGTCTTCACGGCGTCAAGGGTCAAATTGGCCTCTTTCTTGACCACGAAGAGTTTCACCGCTTCTCCGGACTTCTCGTCCGGGATGCCAATCACTGCGCATTCGAGAACCCCGGGGCAACTGGCCACGACATCTTCGATTTCATTGGGATTGACATTGAAGCCGGACACCAGGATCATGTCCTTTTTGCGATCGACGATCTTGACATGTCCGTTGGGCAACATGACGCCAATGTCGCCGGACTTGAAGAAACCATCCTTGGTCATGACTTTGGCGGTTTCATCCGGGCGCTGCCAATAACCGCGCATCACCTGCGGGCCCCGGATGCAAATCTCACCGGGTTGTCCATCCGCAACGACGTTTTCGTCATCGTCGCGGATTGAAATCTCGGTGTTGGGCATGGGCATGCCCACATCGCCGCTGTATTCAGTAGCCATGACAGGATTGCAGGTGGCTCCAGAGGAAGTCTCCGTCAACCCGAAGCCTTCGACGATTGGCGTGTCCGTCAGCTTGAGCAGAGACCATTGAACATGGTGTTGACCGCAGGCAACACATTGAACTTGTATTTTCCCAGCGTAGCCACCATACCATCCATGTCACGCGGATTGGCCACCAGAATGTTATGCCCACCCATCCGGAACCCCAGCCACATGCAGGAGACGAGGCAGAAGATGTGATACATCGGCAAAGCCGAGATGAACACCGGCGAATCCGGCATCGGGCCTTTGCGGGTGTCTTCCATCGCGGGTTTCAGCCAGGCTTCTGAAACCAGGACGCCCCCAGTGATATTGGCGTGCACCAACATGGCGCCCTTGGCGACACCTGTGGTGCCGCCGGTGTATTGCAGGAATGCCAAGTCCTCAGGGCCGCAATCGGCTTTTTTGAGCGACATTGACTGCCCGGCCGACATGGCCGATTTGAATGAGATTGCCCCAGGCAAGTGAAAGGGGGGAACCGCTTTTTTGACCTTTCTGACCACATAGTTCGTGATCATTCCCTTCACAAAACCCAGCATATCCCCGACAGTGGCCACCACAATGGTTTTCAGCTTGGTGTTCTTGGCAACCGCCTCAACGGTGTTGGCAAAGTTCTCGAGAACGACTATGGCTTCTGCACCCGAGTCATTGAGCTGGTGCTCCAACTCGCGCGGTGTATAAAGCGGATTGACGTTGACCACGACATAACCTGCTCGCAGAACACCGAGAATCGCCACGGGGTATTGCAGAAGGTTTGGCATCATCAGTGCCACCCGCGCGCCTTTGGACAAGCCTTGCGATTGCAGCCAGGCGCCAAAGGCTTGGGAAAGCCGGTCTGCGTCTGCATAGGAAATCGTTTTGTCCATGCAGGTAAACGCCGGACGGTTCGCGTACCGCTTGAAGCTTTCCTCCGCGAGTGCAACCAGCGAAGGGTAAGTGTCGACGGGAACTTCGTGGGGCACGCCGGCGGGGAAGTGGGCAAGCCAGGGTCGGGTGTCAACTAATGCCATGCGCAGGTCTCCTTGGGCCCCCGCCTCGGAGCGAAGGGTGTTGCGCATTCTATCGGCTCCAATCGGGATCGAGGGGACCTACCACTCCAACTTGTATCCGACGCCATAGATCGACCGCAGCCAATCCTCCTGGCCGCCAGCATCCACGATCTTCCTTCGAAGGTTTTTGACGTGGCTGTCGACCGTTCTGTCGCTGACGACTCGATGGTCGAGGTAGAGGGAGTCCATCCACTGGTTGCGCGAAAACACCTGACCCGGTCTGGCGGACACCGTGGCCAACAGCCGGAATTCCACCGGTGTGAGGCCAATGGGCTGGCCCAGGATTTCGGCTGAATAGCGCGCTTCGTCCAGCCGGATCGGATCGGGAATCGGCGCAGGGTCGTTTCGGAGTCGATCCAGGCGCTTGAGAATTGCCTTGACCCGAGCCACCACATAGCGGGGGCTGAACGGCTTGCAAATGTAATCGTCTGCGCCCAATTCCAATCCGAGAAGGCGATCTATTTCTTCCACGCGGGCGGTCAGGAAAATGATGGGGAGGTCGGAAAACACGCGAATCTCCTTCGCGATGGTCAGACCGTCCTTGCCTGGAAGCATGATGTCCAAAAGCAGCAGATCAGGGGGATCGCAGCGCACGGCTTCGACCACACCGGTGCCTTCCGGATGTTGGCGGATTGCGAAACCGTCCTTGCTGAGATAGTCCGCGAGCAGGGCGGCGATCTTGGGCTCGTCTTCGACGATGGCGATCAGTTTCATCGGGTGCCGCCTGCAAGGGGCAAGGTCAGAGTGATGCGCAGGCCCCCCAGTGGGGAGTGCGACGCCTCAATGGTACCGCCATGCGCGTTTGCAATGCTTTTGCAAATGGAGAGACCCAGTCCCGCCCCGCCTTCGGCACGGGCGCGCGAGGATTCCACGCGAAAGAGCCGGTCGAAGAGTTTTGGCAAGTGTTCTGCTGCAACACCAGGCGGCGAATCGTCTATCTCGACACGCGCATGGCGGGAGGAAAGAACGGCTCGAACGATCACCTTGCCAGGGGCGTCCGTGTAGCGCCGTGCATTGGTCAATAGGTTCGTGAAAAGTTGAATCAACCGGCGTTCATCGGCGCGGACGAACATCCGGCTTGTGGAAACGGATTCCAAGCTCAACGCCAACCCCTGCTGCGTCATGCGTGGAGCATGGTCTTCGACAATTTCTTGAAGTACGCTACCCAAATCAAGTGTCTCGAACCGGTATTCCAGCCCGCCTGCGTCCGCTACTGAAAGCAAGTACAAGTCCTCGACAAGGCGCGAGAGCCGGTCACATTCGCTTTGCAAGGATGCCAGCCCCTTTGCATCCATGGGACGAATCCCATCTTGCATGGCCTGGATTTCGCCGCGGAGAATGGACAACGGAGTCCGCAGTTCATGGGCAATATCCGCCCCCCACCTGCGCCGCGCTTGCTGGCTGTCCTCCAAGGTGCTTGCCAGTCGATTGAAGTCCCGCGCCAGGTCGCCCAGCTCGTCCTCGCGCGAAGCGTTGACGCGCGTCGCAAACTCGCCCGCCGCAAGCCGATCTGCACCCTTTGCCAGTTCAACGACCGGCCTCCGAAGCCAACGCGCCAATGCCCACGCGAATGCCAGCGCAAATGCCAGTACCCCGAGCGCAGCAAACAGGGCGTGCCGGGCTTGTTTGGCCACGAACGCCAGGTCTGCATCACTGGAGAGTCCCTGCGCCCGAGAAAAGTAAAGGGTTCCGACCTGGGCGCCATTGGCGACAACCGCGATTGACGGACCATCGTCAAGCACTGCAGGATTGCCAATCAAGTGGCGACCGTCGCTCGACACCAATTTGACACGAGAGCGGTAATTGAGGGGGTCAAGCTCCTTCTTCGGGGGCCCCTTCTCGGGCGGCATGCGGGGACCATAACGGTCCCGTTCCGGCGGGTAGTCCTTTGATTCCGGTCCGGGTCCCAATGGGCGACCGGGCGGCGGACCGCTATCCATGCCGGGTTCGCCACGCCTCCCTGTGACGCGGCCATCGCCGCCATCCAGAAAATCATTGAAAACCTGCGGCCTGCGGATCACGAAGTCCCAAGATCCCACTTCAACGTAGCGTTCGCCAATCCTTTTGGCAACCCCTTGCAATCGAGTGAGGATCAGGCGATCGGAATACTCCAGAAAGTCCTGCCGAAAGGTTCTTTGCTGCGCGAAGAACATGGCCAGCACGGCTGCAATGGCCAAGGCCGCAAAGGCAATGAACAGGCGATGCCAAAGGCGAAATTTCATTCGGGAAGTCGTCGGATGGAAATGCTTGTGCGGCCGGGATCTTGGGCCGAACAGTAACTGATTTTGAGCCGAACGGATGGCTGCACGCCCCATGATTCACCGTTTCTTCACAGTTTCTGGCGATTGCATGCATTTCAGGAAATCAGGATGTCGGCACTGGCACATCGTGCCCAACCATGGAGCATTCATGATCCCTATCCCATTGAATTTCAATCGCCGGTCGTGGTGGGCCGCAGCATTGATGGGTGCAATCGCCGTGCACGCATTTGCCCAGCGAGTTCCTCCCCAGTCACCCCCGCCGGTGCCACCGATTGGGCCGGCACTCCTCAACCTTCAAGGCTTTGGCACGCCGTTGCCAGGTTTGAATGCCTTGCAAATGGCGGCGTTCAATGAGGGACGTGCGGAATTTGTGGCGCTGGAAACGCCGGAGGGTGGATTGGGACCGATTTTCAACGGACGGTCCTGTGTCGAGTGTCATGGGGCCCCGGCGGTTGGAGGCGCGAGCGCAATACTTGTCACGCGTTATGGGCGCACTGTCGATGGCGAGTTTGATCCCTTAGCCTCACTCGGCGGATCGCTGTTGCAGCGCTTTGCCGTTGCGCCGGCAGCCCTTGAAACCATTCCGCACGAGGCGAATACGATTGCACAACGCCAATCCACGCCTCTATTTGGGCTGGGATTGATTGAGGCGATCCCTGATGCGACGATCGAACAGCTCGCACAGCGCACGAAGCCGGATGGCGTCAAAGGGCGCGTGGGTGAAGTGATTGATGTCACGACTGGCCAGCGCCGTGTCGGGCGCTTTGGTTGGAAGGCACAGCAAGCGACCCTCCTTGCGTTTTCTGCGGATGCGTACCTGAATGAATTGGGGATTACCAATCGCTTCTTCCCGAACGAAAATGCCCCAAACGGCAATCAGGAGTTGCTCGCTCGTTTCAAACGTACGACCGATCCGGAAGACGAGGTGGATCCTGTGACGGGACGCGGGGACATCGATGTGGTCGCGGATTTCATGCGCTTCTTGGCCGCGCCACCGGCGCTTGCAAAGGGCGCCTCGGACGCGGTTGGTGAATCGGCATTCTTTCAGGCCGGCTGCCAGAATTGCCATACCCCATCCATGCAAACGGGCACAAACCCGGTGTCCGCGTTGAGCCGCAAGACCGTGGCCTTGTATTCCGATTTGCTGTTGCACGACATGGGCAACCTGGGCGACGGCATTGCTCAGTCCGGGGCAACTGGCAGGGAATTCAAGACCCCGCCTTTATGGGGATTGCGTGCAACAGGACCGTATCTGCATGATGGACGTGCAACGACGATCGACGCCGCCATCCGCGCGCACGATGGCGAGGGAGCCATTGCGCGGGACCGCTACGTTCGGATGCCCGCTGCGTTGCGGCAGAGCCTCGTCGATTTCTTGGGGACGCTCTGACCGTCAATCAGTCCATGTAAAAGTCCACGACTGGTGAGGCGAACAGGGCGTTTTCGGCCCAAACGCCGCACCAGTTGTCGACTTTTCAGCTTGTGCGCTTTGATCGTGGAGCGTGAGCAAGAGAGTCACCGCAGAAAAAACCCAAGATTTTCATGGACTTGTTGCAGTGCAGCGTAGTAGAATCGCGGGCTGTTTTCATGGCGCTGGGGACACGGAATTTCCGCCCGGCGTCGCCAATCTACCCGAGACTCTTTCATGCCGCGCCCGCTTCGCAATATCGCCATCATCGCCCACGTCGACCACGGCAAAACGACCCTTGTGGACAAACTGCTCCATCAAGCGGGCACGTTTGCCGCGCATCAGCACATCGCCGAACGGGTGATGGACTCGAACGATCTGGAGAAAGAGCGCGGCATCACGATTCGGCGAGAACACCGCCATCGACTACGAAGGCGTGCATATCAACATCGTCGATACCCCTGGGCATGCGGATTTCAGGTAGAAACACGAGCGGTCCTGTCGATGGTTGACAGCGTCTTGTTGCTCGTCGATGCGGTTGAGGGTCCGATGCCGCAAACGCGTTTCGTGACAAAAAAGGCATTGGCGCTGGGATTGCGCCCCATCGTGGTGGTCAACAAAATCGATCGGGATGGTGCACGTCCGGATTGGGTCATCAACCAGACCTTTGAATTGATGGACAAGCTCGGCGCCAACGAAGACCAGCTGGACTTCCCGATCGTATACGCCTCCGCATTGAACGGCTGGGCCACGCTCGACTGGAAGCAGCCCGGACCCGACATGCGCCCCCTGTTCGAGACCGTGCTGAAGCATGTGTCAGCGCCAGCAGCCGACGTGGAAGGGCCGCTTCAGTTGCAGATCTCTGCACTGGACTATTCGAGCTACGTCGGTCGCATCGGCATTGGCCGCATCCGTCGTGGCGCCATCAAGCCCGGCCAGGAAGTCATGGTCATGGCCGCGGGTGGGCAGAAAAAAGCGCGCATCAACCAGGTTCAGGGCTTTCAAGGATTGAGCAAGGTGGATTTGCCTCTTGCTGAAGCCGGTGAGATCGTGTCGATCACCGGGGTTGAAGACTTGTCCATCGGCTGCACGCTTGCTGCCGTTGACCAACCTGAGGCGCTTCCGCTGCTGGGCGTTGACGAGCCGACGCTCACGATGAACTTCCAGGTCAACACCTCGCCATTTGCGGGACAGGAAGGCAAATTTGTCACGACCCGGCAGATCCGGGATCGTCTGAACAAGGAATTGCTGGTCAATGTGGCGCTGCGTGTTGAAGAAACACAGGACACAGACGTGTTTCTGGTGTCGGGCCGCGGAGAATTGCACTTGACCATCCTGCTGGAAAACATGCGCCGCGAAGGCTATGAACTGGCCGTTGGCAAGCCGCGTGTGGTCATCAAGGAAATCGACGGCGTAAAGTGCGAACCGTACGAAAACCTCACGGTCGACGTCGAAGAGTCGCACCAGGGCGCCGTGATGGAGGCGTTGGGGCAACGCAAAGCCGACCTGCTCGACATGGTGCCGGATGGCCGGGGCCGGGTGCGCCTGGATTACCGGATCCCAGCGCGTGGGTTGATCGGCTTCCAGACCGATTTCATGAACATGACGCGTGGCACGGGCTTGAAGAGCCATGTCTTTGACGAATATGCACCTCTGAAAGGCGACCTGCCAGCGCGCCGCAACGGCGTACTGATTTCCGGCGAGCAGGGCGAAGCCGTCGCGTATGCGCTGTGGAACCTTGAAGATCGCGGCCGCATGTTTGTGTCGCCCGGGGAGCGACTCTATGAAGGCATGATCATCGGCGTTCATAGCCGCGACAACGACTTGGTGGTCAATCCGATCAAGGGCAAGAAGCTCACCAACGTTCGTGCCTCGGGCACTGACGAAGCCGTGACGCTCACGCCGCCCATCAAGCTCACGCTGGAATCCGCGATTGAATTCATCGAGGATGATGAACTTGTCGAGATCACGCCCAAGTGCATTCGCATCCGCAAGCGCTTCTTGCTGGAGCATGAGCGCAAGCGCGCGATGCGTGAGGCAGCGTAGAGTAGGGCGTAACTCGAATTTCCAAATTCGAATGAATCCCGTTGGTCAATGGGTGAGAGCGCAAAGTCTAGTATCGGCGAGCCTTTCCAGCCATAATGGCCTCAAGATCCGCACCAGTTCTAGACTTTGACTCGCTAAGCGTATGGACGCCGGCCTGATATTGATGGTACTTGCCGTCTTGGTGGCGATCCTGATTTGTATCGTCGCGTGGATCGGGTTTGCCGTCAAAAAGAATGACGCATCCGCCATCCCGGCCGAAATCAATCAGGCCAGCGAAGTCCGGCATCGCGCCATGCTGACCGACCTGCACGAGGGTTTGGCGAAGCAGGGCGATCGCATCAATGCCAACCAAACAGATGCCGCCGACCGCACGCGCGCCGCATTGAATGCGCTCCAAACCGAACAGACGACGGGCCTCGCGTCCCAGCGCGAAGAAATCGTTCGCCAGCTCTCCCAGTTGAAGCTCGATTTGCAGCAACGGCAGGACGCCCTCAAGACTGCCATGCTGACCGGCACGCTCGACAAGATCAACGAGCAGTCGCTGGTGACCCAAAAACAGATCGAAAACACCATGCAGTTGGTCACAAAGCAGATTACGACGGCGATCGAAGGGCTCACCAAGACCACGGACACCCGGCTCAACGAGATTGGCGGCAAGGTCAACGAGCGGTTGGATGAGGGCTTCAAGAAGACCAATGAGACCTTTGTCAACGTGATGGCACGACTGGCGACCATCGACGAAGCGAAAAAGAAAATCGACGGTCTCACCACCAATGTCGTGAGCCTACAGCAGCTCCTGGGGGACAAGAAGGCGCGAGGCGCGTTTGGCGAGATGCAGCTGGAGCAGATTGTGCGCAATGTGCTGCCTGAGTCCTCCTTCGAGTTCCAGTACAGCTTTGCATATGCCGGGCGCGCGGTCATTGCAGACTGCGTGTTGAAGCTGCCGGAGCCGACGGGTTTGATCGCGGTCGACTCCAAGTTTCCGCTGGAAAACTATGAGCGCATGGTCAACGAAGGAGCGACACCGGCCTTGTTCAAAGCCGACGTCAAACGCCATGTCGACGCCATATCTTCCAAGTACATCATTCCGAACGTGACCAGCGACGGCGCCATGATGTTTGTCCCGGCCGAGGCCGTATTCGCGGAAATTCATGCACACCATCGCGATGTGGTCGAGTACGCCCAGGCGCGTCGTGTTTGGATTGTTTCGCCGACCACCCTGATGGCGGTTCTCAATACCGCGCTGGCGGTACTTCGGGATGTCCAGACCCGCAAGCAGATTCACATCATCAAGGACGAACTTGGCAAGCTGGGCGCTGATTTTGGTCGGTTCCAGACCCGCATGGACGACTTGGCCAAGCACATCGGGCAAGCCAACAAGGACGTCGAACAGGTGAGCATTTCCAGTCGCAAGATCACGGAACGATTCCAGAAGATCGAGAAGGCCGAACTGGATGAACCGGTGCTGGAAAAACCTGCCCCGCCCGGCGAGTTGAAGCTGATACAAACTGGCGAAAACAGTTGACGCGCCTTTGGGCATAATGCGGCGTTTTCCATCCGCCGCATAAAGGTCCCCCATGAATCGCAAGTCCGTCCTGGTGGCCGCAGCCGCCTCACTTGCCCTGTCTGCCCAAGGCCAAATGACTTACCCTGAGACCCGCAAGTCTGATCAAACCGATGTCTATCACGGGGTGACGGTCGCGGATCCTTACCGCTGGCTGGAGGACGACAACAGTGCCGAGACCAAGGCATGGGTCAAGGCGCAAAACGCCATCACCGACAAATACCTTGCGGCGATGCCGCAGCGAGAGCCTGCCAAAAAGTTGTACACGGAGCTCTACAACTTTGAAAAGTTTGGGATTCCCTTCAAGGAAGGTGGCCGCTACTTCTATACGCGCAATGATGGCCTGCAACAACATGCGGTCGTTTATTCCGCCAAGACGCTGACCGACGCGCCCCAAGTGGTCCTCGACCCGAACGGATTTTCCAAGGACGGCACCATCGCGATGACCGGCAAGGCGGTGACGCGGGATGGAAAACTGTTGGCTTACGGCACGTCCGGAGGAGGTTCGGACTGGCAGGAATGGCAAATTCGCGACCTCAGCACCGGCAAGGATTTGGCAGACAAGATCAAATGGGTGAAGTTTTCTACCGCGGTCTGGACCGCCGACGGCAAAGGGTTCTTCTACTCCCGCTACGACGCCCCGAAAGAGGGTGAAAAACTGACGGGCTCCAACGTCTACCAAAAACTCTATTACCACCGCGTCGGTGAAGACCAGGCGAAGGATGTGTTGGTCCTCGAAAACAAGAACGAAAAGGAATGGGGCTTTGGCGCCAGTGTCAGTGATGACGGCCAGCACTTGATCATCTTTGTTTGGAAAGGATCCGGCCGCAAGAATGGTTTGATGCATCTGCCGCTTCCCAAGGGTTCGTTCAACGGAGGTACCCCTGCGCCCGTAACACTGACCTTCGATTCCGAATATGCGCCGTTGGGCATTGAAAAGGGAAAGCTCTACGTGCGCACCGACAAAGATGCACCCAAGGGTCGGGTGATCGCCATCGACACGAAAAACCCTGCCCCGGAAAAGTGGTTGACAGTGGTGCCAACTGCCAAACACGCCATGACCGGGGCAAACCTGGTTGGCGGCAAGATCATTGCCGAGTATTTGCAGGACGCCGCTAGCGCGGTCGAGGTGTATTCACTCGATGGCAAGAAGGTACGCGACGTCGCGTTGCCCGGCATCGGCACGGCAACCGGTTTCGGTGGCAAGTTCAAGAGCAATGAGACTTTCTTCAGCTTCACCAGCCTCACCACACCGACAGAGATCTGGCGCTACGACGTGGCGACCGGCAAGGGCGAACTGTTCAAGCGCCCCAAAACGGCGATGAACCCGGATGAATACACGGTCAAGCGCGAATTTGTGACCAGCAAGGATGGCACCAAGGTGCCGGTCTTCATCGGCCACAAGAAAGGCTTGAAGCTTGATGGCAATAATCCGACCTTGCTCTACGGTTATGGGGGGTTCAATGTACCAATGACGCCGGGATATTCGGCGACTTTTGCAACATGGATGCGCATGGGGGGTGTGTATGCGATGGCGGTGTTGCGCGGTGGTGGCGAATATGGCGGCGAATGGCACGATGCAGGCACAAAGCTCAAGAAGCAAAACGTGTTCGACGATTTCATCGCCCAGGCCGAATGGCTGATCGCCAACAAGTACACATCACCCAAGAAGCTCGCAATTAACGGGGGTTCCAACGGGGGGTTGTTGGTCGGCGCTGTATTGAATCAGCGGCCGGAGTTGTTCGGCGCTGCCATTCCGCAAGTGGGCGTAATGGACATGCTGCGTTACCACAAGTTCACCATTGGCTGGGCTTGGGCCTCTGACTACGGCACGGCGGACAAGGCAGAAGAGTTCAAGGCGCTATATGCATATTCGCCGCTTCATACCGTCAAGCGGGACAAAGCTTACCCTCCTGTACTGGTGACCACTGCAGACCACGACGACCGCGTGGTGCCGGCACACAGCTTTAAATACACTGCCGAAATGCAGGCAGCGGCCATGGATTTTTCCAAAGGCGGTGCCAGCACAGGACCAGTGCTGGCACGCATCGAGACCAAGGCGGGGCACGGTGCGGGGAAACCCACGTCGATGATCATTGCCGAGCGCAGCGACATTCTCGCGTTTGCGGCGAATGCGCTGGGACTTGAATTGAAGTAATCCCGTTCGCGATGGGGGTTAGAATCCCTCCATGAAGATTATCGGCATCGCCGGTTATTCCGGCTCCGGCAAGACCACCCTGATTGAAAAGGTGATCCCGGAGCTTGTCATGGAGGGATTCAAGGTTTCCCTGATCAAGCATGCGCACCATGAGTTTGATGTCGACAAGCCGGGCAAGGACTCGCATCGGCATCGAGAAGCGGGCGCCACGGAAGTGTTGGTCAGTTCTTCCAATCGTTGGGTGTTGATGCACGAGTTGCGCGGAGCGCCGGAGCCCTCCTTGGAGGATCAGCTCAAGCGATTTTCCCCTTGTGACGTGGTCATCGTTGAAGGATGGAAATTCAACGCCATTCCGAAAATTGAAGTGCATCGACGCTTGAATGACAAGCCCCTGCTGTTTCCAAGTGACCCCACCGTGGTCGCCGTGGCCACCGATGAGCCTTTGGCCACGGAAAATCCGCAATTTGCGTTGGATGACGCGGAAGGTGTTGCAAAATTCATCGTGCAATTCCTTGGCCTTCGTAAAGGCCAGCTCCACGTCGTCAAATAGCATGGTACGCGTGTTGTATTTCGCGTCACTGCGAGAGGCGTTTGGGCGGGATCGCGAAGAGGTCGCGCTTCCGCAACCGGCAACCGTTGCTGCCCTTGTCGATATGTTGCGAATGCGAGGCGGCGTTTGGGCGGAACAGCTTTCTGCAGAACAACGCTGGCGTGTCGCAGTGAATCACGACATGTCGCCCTTGGATCAATCGATTGCAGAGGGCGATGAGGTGGCCATTTTCCCGCCGGTGACCGGCGGTTGATGCGCGTCGCCACTGCCAAGATGGCCATTATTCGGGTTCAGCAGCAAGACTTTGAAGTTGCCAAGGAGCTGGCCATGATTCGGGCCGCCAACCCAAAAGTCGGCGCCATTGCGTCTTTTGTCGGGCTGGTGCGGGATTTGAACGATGATACCGTCGTCAACAATCTAGTCTTGGAGCACTATCCCGGGATGACCGAGCGGTCGCTAGAAGGAATCGTCCGAGAGGCGACAGGGCGCTGGGACGTCATTGACGTCACGGTCATTCATCGTGTCGGCTTGCTCAAGCCCTTGGATCAGATTGTGCTCGTCATGGTGGCGAGCAGCCATCGAGGCGACGCGTTCAAAGCGTGTGAATTCATCATGGACTACCTGAAGACGGAAGCGCCATTCTGGAAGAAGGAAGCATCCGACGAAGGATCCCGATGGGTTGACGCGCGGGAAAGTGACGACCGTGCTCGCGACCGATGGAAAACTTGACGATCATGGCTTGGGAAACAGGCTCTTCGCGAGCAGCGGACCACTGTCACCCATGAATGCGCGCAACACTTGATCGGCGTTTTCAACACCTTGGTCTGCGCGAACGGCGAATGCAATCCAATAGGAGCGGTCTGGCTGGCCTTTGAGGCGCGCCACCAGCTGTCGCCACTTGGCCGATAAATCCGATCCGGTGAAATCCCCATGCAGGGCATAGAATTGCCAAACGCGGAATCGTTCTCCTCCCTTGCGAACTACGGCGGCACGACCATTGATGTCGAAGTCGCCTAGCTTGGACACGAAGTTTCCTCGCTGCGCCATTGACCAGCCCGTCGGTGCAATCTCGTGGACGGACGTGACCAACTTGGCATTCCAGGATTGCTGCGCGAATCCTCCAATTGCAAGATGGATTGGGGCAACCGAATCTGGTTTTGCGTAACAATACCCGCGAAACCAGGCCGGATTGCTAAGTTTGGGCGCCCAAGGACAGGATTTGTCGGACACGCGCTGCCATTCCTGAAGCCTTTCGGGCGCCTCAACAATCCCTATTTGTGCAGAGCCATTCGGAGCCATGGCAGCGATTGCGATCGGCCACAAGAGCAATCCCGCGAGTGCCACGCTGACGCTCACGCCAATTTTCCACGGTGTCCGGACCACGCGGATTGCGCCCCAACTTCGCAGGACTGGGGACTGGACTGCAGCGGGGTCTCGAAATTGCCATCCAAACCAGCAATACAGGAAAAGCAATATTGCGAAGAAAACCCAGCCAAACGTGCCGTGTCCTTCCGCGAACAATTTGTTTCCCGAGAAGTGGGAAAGGGACATGGTGAGGTATGCGCGAAACCAATTTCCGACAATGCCAACGAATGTCGCTCCCACAACAAACCAGGTGCGCTTGCGATTGGAAACATAGAAGGTCCAGGCAAACAGGGTCGCGAACATCAGACAAGCACTGAAGTACTCGACGCCGCTGCACTCGTCTGCGACCGACCACGACCTGCCTGGAAGTTCAAAGAAAGCACCGTCGCGATGGACCGGAACGCCAGACACTCGCAACGCAAAGTGCACAAAATCTGCCGTCAGTGCGACCTGCCAGTCAACCAGTGGACCGCGCAGCGGAACCGCAAACAATAGAAAGCAGAGGGGAAATAGCAGGACAAAAAGCCAATTCAAGCCAAACATGGCGAGAACCGCAGCCGGAATCATGGCAATGGCTGCGACCTCGGAGAGTGCGCGAATGAATGTCAATTCGCCAACGGCCCAAAGGAGGCCAAGCGTCGTCAGCAGTGCGATACCAACTTTGCTCGGGCAAGCATTTCCCCACTCAAGCGACCCTCTGGATTGCCATAGCAAAACGAGGAATACCGGGAGTGCAAAAACCCTATGCGTCACTTCCGCTTGCACCTCGCCGACTGCAAGCAGATTGCGAAATGTGGTTGCGTGGACAGCCATGACCACCAGTACAAGGGCGGCAACAGCGATGGGTGGAGCTGCGTCTTTCGTGACGTTCATCCGGCGCAGATTGCGTTTGCCGGGCTAGTGCGATTCACGCGTCGTCACCGGGTGAATTGCCCTGTTCGAGCACTTTGACCATCCGGCGTGAAAGTTTTGTCGCTTCCAAGTGATTTCGCTCGATACGAAGCAACGTGGATTCCAATCGCAACAAATCTCGGTCCAGCAACGCGAGTTGGTCGCGAACACCGTCATTTGCCGCCATCACAGAATCCTCGGATTTGGCGGTACTAGATGACGTACCTTGGTTGCCAAAGACCACGGTAGGTTGACCCTTGAATTCCCCGCGCATTTCTTCCGCAACCTCAAGGACTTCCTTGCGCGTGAAGGCCTTTTTGTCGCCCAAGAAGCCGTACCACAGCAACCGGTCACAAATGGCATTGATGCGCCGTGGAATTCCACCGCTATGCTCATAAATTGCCTGATAGGCGTCCGCACTGAAGGTGGGTGAGCCGCTCCATCCTACATGGGTCAGCCTGTGATCCACATATCCTTGCGTCTCGGTCGCGCTCATGGCGCCAATGTGCGCCGTCGCAATGATACGTTGGCGCAATTGCTCCATCGTCGGGCTCTGAAGCGTATTTCTGAACTCCGGCTGGCCGACCAGAAAGGTCTGGAGCAATGCGTGCGTCTCCAATTGAAAGTTGGACAACATGCGCAATTCCTCGACAGCAGCGGGCGTCAGATTCTGGGCCTCATCAACCACCAGAAGGCAACGCTTGCCTTCCGCAGCCGTGGCGACAAAGAAAGCTTCCAAACCCAGTAGCAGTTCCGCTTTCTCCTTTCGAGCCGACTCCAATCCGAAGGCAGCGGCAACGATCCGCAAGGTGTCAGCCGCATCCAATTGCGTCGTGACCATATGGGCAGCCACAAGTTTTGTCGTGTCAAGCTTTTCGAACAAGCTTCGAACGAGAGTGGTCTTTCCGGCACCAATTTCACCGGTAATTGTTGGCTGCCAAAGTAGAAATTCGGGTCGGGATTTAGCTGGAAGGGCTTGTCCGTGAACCCGTAGAAGGCTTCATACATGATGGTCAGAACCGCATTTCCAGGTTGCAGCCCACAATATTTTCAATATAGCCACGTATGACGCTGCTTTGGAGGTCCAAGTGACGCGCCGAAAGTGAAAGAGTGGTCCGAGGCCCCAATCGTGTTGTGGTATTGAGCGAATGTTGGCGTTGCGTTGTTTGTCGCAACGCAGTCTTCAAATCTTCAGTTTGAACGAACTGGAAATTGTAGTTGAGAGTGAGGGTATTCGAGAGCCTGTGTGCCCAAATCACGCCCGCATTCTTTTGCCGAGAATCTTCAAATACACCTGCAATCGTGGAAGCATTGCCTGCAAATGCTTCCTGTTTTCTGTACCCGATCGTCACGGTAAAAGTTTCGCGGATACCAGAATACAGGTACGCAAGGTCAATGCGCTGATTCAAGAAAGGTACGGCAACTGCCGAGTCCAGCGGCGCACCTAGCACGATTGGAACACCGGCTTCGCGGAGACGGCCCCTGGCCGCGTTGTCACGGATAGTGGGATCCGGCGTTGTTGAACGCAATAGCTCCGACAACATACCCACAAACGGGCTCGCTGAGCCAATGGTGGTCCGATCGCCGAGGAAACCGATGTCCCGCACAACCGCAAGCCGCAGTGCAGACAATGGGCGGCGGTAAGCCACTGCCAACGCATACTCGGTCCCAAAAAAACGCTTGCCTGCAGTTGCAGCAATCGCAAGCCTTTCGTGAGGAATCCATCGCAATCCGCCGCCCCAGATCGTGGAAGAACTCTCAAGCCCGTTCTGGAGGTCGCTTTGCTCGCGACCACCAAACAGTGAGAAGCCGATGGAATCTCCGGGATTGATCATTAAGCTAGCCTGGCCCCGGCGTACACTGCGGTCAAAGTCGCTTCCAGCGAACTGTTGGGACTGAGCGGAGATGGACCAGTCGACCATGCCGCTTGCCGTCCGATTTGAACTCACCGACGCAACGGAATCCGTGGATCGTGAATTGCGTCCGGATGGCTCATCCGTTTTGCTATTGGTGGTTTCTGACCATGCCTGCAGTACAAGTGCTGAACCCAGGCGCGAATGCCACGCTGGACGGATGCTCGCTTGCCGGGTTTCAACTTGGTCGGCGGTTGTTGCGTTATCGCCGGCTGCAGGCAAGGTAGCTGTGAATGCTCCACGACCACGCCGGGCAATCGACGCCCGAGATCCAACGTCCAGAATGTCGTCGATCAACTCGATGCGTGCGGAGGCATTTAGTGCCCGATCTGCATGATTTCTCTCACTCGCACTTGAATACAACTGCTTGGTCCAGCGCATATCTGACGAAAAATCCAGACCTTGTCCGCGATGATTGATACCCAACAGTGCGCCAACACTGGTGATCCAGGCAGTCTTGCGGTCGTTAGCTTCCTGAGGAAAGGCATTGGAGGAATATTGCTCACCGACAATGACTCCCGGCGTGATCGAAGTGATCGACGGCTGCGCCGTTTGTGCGTACGCCAGCGCGGAACACAAGGTGGCGGCCACGCACAACAGGCGCCTAGCGCCCGTAGCCGTATCCATAGCCATAGCCATATGCACCTTGGGCGAGAGTACGTGCTTGATTGAGCACCAGCAACTTGACAGGGCAATGTTCGATCGTTGCGAGCGCACGTGCAACGTCCGCCTGCAAAGTAGATTCAGCATGGACCACAAGTACAACCTGACCGACATGGCGTGCGAGTTCGCGAGACTCGGTGGTCACCAGCAAGGGCGGCGAATCAAAGATGACAATTCGATCCGGATAGCGGGCTGCCATATCATCAAGGAGCCTGCTCATTGCATCGCTGGCCAACAACTCCGTCGCACGGGCATGAGGATTCCCGCTCGATAGCAGATTCAGGTTGTTAACATTCGTCCGGATCAAGACATCCGCCATATCGGTTGACGGATTGTCCAGCAAATCCATCAAACCCGGCCCTGTTGGAATTCCCAAAACATTTGGCAATGAGGGGCGCGCAACGTCCGCATCGACAAGAAGCACTGTCTTGTTCAATTCTGAAACAATGCTCAGCGCCAAATTGGTCGATGTAAAAGTCTTCCCCTCACCAGGAACGGCACTGGTGACCATGATGAGATTGCCATTCTTGATGGGACGGTTGGGCCGATTCATCGCGTTTTGAATGAGTGGACGCTTAATCACGCGAAATTCTTCGGCGACCCTCGAGCGCTGCAATTCTGGAGAAATGAAGCCGCGTTTTGAAAGGTCCGCAAAGTCAAGCTCAAAATACCGTTTTGTAGTCCTTGCTGTCTCTTGGCGAGCCTGGGGTGGTCCTGCAGTTGGATGGATGGACTCCGCAGCCAAGGCCTCCGAAGCCGTAGACTGAGCCTTTGGAGAAGTCATTGGCTTCAGGGCTGCACCGGACTTGCGCAGTTCCTCCAAGCGTTGTGCAGCGCGTTCAATCAGGCTCATGGCGCTAACTCACAATCCTGTTGGCCGCATACCAAGCGACGATGGCGAAGCCGATCACATATGTTCCAACCAGTGCACCCACGCCGCCGAGAAAACGTAGCAGGCTGCGGCGCTCCGCAAGTTTTCGTTGATCACTGATAACCAAGGTCACCGCGCCAAGGATGGGAAGCCCGGTTGCCTCAGCTAGCGACCGGGCGTCAAAAAATGCAGGGCGCATTTCGCGCGCCAGAAACGAAACGCCCAGGCCCGCACCCAAGGCCGCCAAGAGGGCCAGCGGTATCAAGAGACCACGATTTGGTGCGACGGGCTTTGGAGAAACTCTTGGTGGATCGATCAATCGGAAATCCGCGACACCTGAGACGGCCTGCATGTCGCTCGAAATTGTGGCCGACTCCCGCCTTGCAACCAATGTCTCATAATTTTTCTTGTTGACTTCGTAGTCACGATTCAACTGGGCTAATTCGGCTTCCAACTGAGGCATCTGCCCGGCAGAAGATTTCAATTTGGCATATCGATTTGAATACTCCGCGACACGAGCGCGCAACGAAGCCACGGCCGCCTCTGCTGTTGCTAGCGAGACCTTGATTTGCTCACTGGCGCGCGGCCCGGTCAGGTAGGCTTGGCTTCCGACGCTACCAGATCGCTTCTGCGCTGACATCACCTGGGCACGTTGTTCTTCGAGTTCGCGGAGGACGCGCTGGGCGCCTGTGACATCCGGATGATTCTCTGTGTACCGCTGGAGCAAACCGTCGAGATTGCGCCGCATGGCGTCGATCCGGCCGTCGATCTCTGCCAGCCCAGGCAAAGGCATTGAATTGGCAGCCGAAACTGGTGCAGACTCCTCCGTCACGAGTTGCCGCCGAAACGTGTCCCGGGTGTTCTCCGCTTCACGCAGATCTAGCTGGGCGCGCTCCAACAGGGCGCTCGTCTCAGACATCCGTGCAAAATGGTTACTGACCTCGCCCGCCCCTTGGTTTAGGGACTTCAGCTTGAACTCCTTTAGGCGGTTTTCCGCCTCTTGCAATTTCTTTTCGTAAATCGCGATCTGTTCGTCAATGAATTTTCTCGCAGCATCAGTGTCCGTGGCCTTTCCACCATGCCCTGATTCGATGAACATGGTCGAAAACAACTGCACGATGCGTTTGGCGCGTTCGGGATTGGTATCGCGATAGCTTAATGTGTAGATGTTGTCACGCCCGCTTCCCATAATTTGAAGGCGCGAAGACACGCGATCCACCAAGGCGTCAAATTGTTCTTTTGATTTGGCTTCGGCATCCATGCCGGCCAGTTGCACCAATTTCTCAACGTTGGGCCTACTGATCACCACGCGGCTTAGCATGGCAATTTGCTGATCCTCGTTCTGCATCACGGTCAAGCCACTCATGAGCGGCTTGAGGATGGAGGCGGTATTGACAAAGATCCGCGCAGACGCCTCAAAGCGATCCGGCATCAACAGCACAGCAACCACACCTGCGGCTCCGACGATCCATGCCGTAATCAAACCGAGCCACCGGAATTGCCACATTCCGCGGAGTTTGATCATGGCCTGACGATAGACTTCTTCCATAGTTCGAGCTTAATGGACCTTAGAAAGACTTCAAAACGGCAGCGCCGACTAGAACCAGCTCTGAGGGATGATGACGACATCGCCTGGACGCATTTCGACATTTGCGCTGACGTCTCCTTTCTTCACCAAATCTTTGATTCGAACTGAATACTGCTTGTTTCCCTCGACGGTTCTCAGGATTGAGGCGCCGTTGCCATCTGCAAACTCCGTCACACCGCCAACGGCGATCATCACGTCCAGGAGTGTCATCTTTTGGCGATACGGCAATACCTGCGGCCGCGCGGCTTCACCGATTACTCGGATTTGCTCGCTGTATGGCCCTACAAAATTGGTGACCACCACCGTCACGACCGGGTCGCGAATCACTTTTGCCAATGCCTTTTCAATATCCCGCGCCAGCGTTGTCGGGTCTTTCCCGATAGCCACCAGGTCCTCGACCAGCGGGGCGGCAATCTTGCCATCCGGCCGCACGGGCACGGTCGTGCTGAGCTCCGGGTTTCGCCAAACCACAATGTTTAGCGTGTCTCCCGGCCCAATCAAGTAGCGATAGTCGGGCGAGGCCGCGACCTGGGGAGCTGGAGGAAATCGATTGAAACTACAGCCGGCCCCAAGCAACACCAATAGCAGCAACATGGCGACCCGAGCCATTGAGCAATCGAGTTTTTGGTCAAGAAATCGCGATGACATAATCACCCCCATTGAAAGACAGCAAGCCCGGACGTCAAATTGAATTCATTCCAATGTTCCGGAACGTGAACTTTAGACTTCGATGGCGCGGCCACCAGAATTTGCCCAAAAAGCCAATCAGTTGCGGCCGACCACGCTTCCCGCTTTATTATCTCCGATAATCCGGAAAAACCACGATCAATCATGGCTTTGGCAAGGTATTCCAATCTAGAGGCAAGCGATGAGTAATGCGTCAATTTTGGTTACGGGAGGCGCAGGATTCATCGGGTCGCACACGTGCGTCGAACTTCTCGCGCGCGGTTTTCGAGTGACCGTCGTCGACAATCTCTGCAACAGTAAGCGCGAGAGCTTGCGTCGGGTCGAGCAGATTGCGGGGCGCCCCCTGCGATTTGAGAACAAGGACATTCGCGATAGAGAGGCACTTGACGCCATTTTTCAAAGTGAAAAATTTGATGCGGTGATCCACTTTGCAGGTCTCAAGGCCGTGGGGGAGTCTTCGGAAAAGCCGCTGGATTACTTTGAAAACAACGTACAGGGGACGATCACCTTGCTAAGGGCCATGGCCACTGCAGGTGTTTACACCATGGTTTTCAGTTCGTCGGCGACGGTGTACGGAGACCCGGCAAGCGTGCCGATTCGCGAGGATTTTCCGCTCCAAGTGACCAATCCCTATGGCAGAACCAAGCTGATGGTGTGCGAAATCCTCCGGGACCTTTCGAAATCGGATGTACGCTGGAGATTTGCACTGTTGCGCTATTTCAATCCCGTGGGCGCTCACGAAAGCGGGCTGATTGGCGAAGACCCGGCTGGCATACCAAACAATTTGATGCCATTTGTGGCTCAAGTGGCTGTTGGAAAACTTCCTGAACTTTCTGTATTTGGAAGTGACTATCCAACCCACGATGGAACGGGCGTTCGAGACTACATTCATGTGGTGGACTTGGCCCGTGGGCACCTCAAGTCGCTGGATGCATTGTCTGGTGACCAGCGAATTTTGGCTGTGAATTTGGGCACCGGTATTGGCTATTCTGTTCTGGATGTGATTGGCGCATTCGAGAAAGCAAGTGGTCGTAAGATTCCTTATCGCGTTGTTGCAAGACGGCCAGGCGACGTTGCGTCTTGCTATGCGGATCCGACACTGGCAGCCATCACATTGGGCTGGAAGGCTGAGTATGGGATTGAGCGCATGTGCGCAGATCACTGGCGTTGGCAGTCCATGAATCCGAATGGTTTTGGGGTATGAAGACCCGTGGGGCCGTCTTGCGGTCAATGGGAGCCAACCCGCCCTACGAAAAATCACGACCTTTGGTCATTGAAACTGTCGACCTGGGCGATCCTGGTCCAGGTGAGGTCTTGGTTCGCATTCGCGCTGCAGGACTCTGCCATTCTGATCTTTCGGTCATTGAGGGCAACCGCCCTCGACCCATGCCGATGCTCTTGGGGCATGAGGCTGCAGGCGAGGTATGTGCCGTGGGCGCCGGTGTGGACGATTTGACACTTGGCGATCGGGTCGTCTTGGTGTTCATGCCGAGTTGCGGGCATTGCCAGCCATGTGCAGAGGGGCGCCCCGCGCTCTGTGAACCAGGCGCCATTGCGAACGGGGAGGGAACGTTGATTGGGGGCGCCCGTCGACTGGGTGTGGCTGGCGAACCACTCCACCATCATTTGGGCTGCTCTGCATTTGCGGAATATGCGGTGGTATCCCGCCGGTCTATCGTCAAGATACCTGCCGACTTGCCCTTTGAAGATGCTGCGCTCTTTGGGTGTGCGGTACTGACGGGATTCGGGTCTGTGGTCAATACCGCCGGTGTTCGCGCCGGCCAGTCCGTAGCTGTCATTGGTTTGGGCGGCGTTGGCCTAGCCGCGTTGTTGGCGGCCAAATGCGCAGGCGCAAATCCAATTATTGCGATTGATCGACTCGAAACCAAGCTGCGGCTGGGACAAGTCATGGGTGCCAGTGCCGCAGTTGGCGCGGAGGATCCTGACATTGTCGAGAAAGTTCGAATGATTACCCGTGGCGGTGTTGATCATGCCATCGAAACTGCAGGTGCAATCCCGGCGTTGACCTTGGCGTTCGAGGTAACTCGAAGAGGCGGCACGACGACCACTGCCGGGCTACCTGCGCTAGGTCAAACCTTTCAGATCCCACCAGTTCGATTGGTGGCGGAAGAGCGGACTTTAAAGGGCAGCTACATTGGGACGGCGATCCCTCAACGCGACATTTCTCGATGCATCGCGCTCTACCGAAACGGCCAGCTACCAGTTGACAAGTTGCGGAGTGACGTCTTGCCGCTGGATGACATCAATAAAGGATTCGACCGCTTGCGCACGGGTGAAGCCGTTCGGATTATTGTCAGACCTTAGGCCGTTTCAGGAGTCGTTGACCTTGCCCGCGGCAGAAATGGCCTTCTTGATGAAGGCCTTTCGATCTGCAGGATCCTCAATTTCGTCAGCAATCATCAGGTACAACTCACTTTCGTCGCGTGCTTTCATCGCCGCCTTCTTCACGATCACCCGCGCGATAGCCCCAATATGTTGGGCCAGGCGTTTTTCAGCCCGTTCTAGGACGGCTATGTCAAATCTTGCAATGGCGAGCTGCGTGGCAACTTCCGTTTGGCCGGCTCGCCAAGAAGGTGAGGAGGGCGGCTGGGTATTGCCACGGATTTTCTTTGTAAACCTCGTTCGCTCTTCTTCGTCATCGATTTCCTGGGCGACCTGTTCGATCACACCATCAAGCGTCATTTGTGACTTGACCGCTTTCTTGAGGAGGACTGACGCAAGGGGGCCAATGCGTTTGGCAAGTTCAGTTTCGATGT
This sequence comes from Usitatibacteraceae bacterium, assembly GCA_044228625.1. Taxonomy (GTDB): domain Bacteria; phylum Pseudomonadota; class Gammaproteobacteria; order Burkholderiales; family Usitatibacteraceae; genus UKL13-2. The sequence continues at coordinate 25,884 of JBGAUM010000024.1, forward strand.
CTTTCAGGACCGCCGTTTCAATGGGGGCTGACGCCGGCTGGGTTGGCACATCCTCGTAATGTGGAGTTTTTTCCAAAGGCAATGTGAGCGTACGGCCTTCGGTGATCCCCATGTTTGCAGTTGCAATTCCGCGCTGGATACGCTCGAGGAATGACGCACCGTCGCGAGGTCGCAGTCGATCGTCGGGGTCCAACGCCCAGTCGATGGCGTCCAGAAACTCTCTTGAATACAAGCCGGCATTCCCAATGGCTGCTGCCTTGGGTTGTGGGTCGTCGCGCAAACGGGCAGTTGCGTCTACAGGCTTATTGCCGGTCACCATCCAATACATGACCCCACCGAGGGCGTAAAGATCACTCCATGGGCCCTGTGGACTTGACTCGCTGTATTGTTCGACCGGGGCGTACCCTGGGCTCACTACGGCGGTCAATTCAGATCTGGTTTTTGTAGAACGCGCTGCACCAAAATCAAGCAGGACAGGGCTCCCATCGGCCCGAACATATATGTTTCCCGGTTTGATGTCGCGATGCAGGTAACCGGCCTTGTGCACAACCTGAAGGCCTTGTACCAACGGGATGACAAGCGCTTCAATCGATTGCTGGGTCAAAGGGCGGCGTGATTTGATCCATTCAGAAAGCGAGGCACCTTTGACGAACTCCATCACCATGTACGCCGTCGCATTGGCTTGAAAATATCGCATGACGCGGACAATATTGGGATGATGAAAAGCGGCCAACGTCCGTGCCTCGTCAAGGAACCGTGAAAGGCCCCAATCAAAACTCTCCTTGTCCGCGTCACGTGATGGACGAACTGATGAGTCTTCGTCCCGCGTCGCAATGTCGGTAGGAAGGTACTCTTTGATGGCAACTGGGAGATGGAGGTTTTGGTCCGTGGCCAAATAGGTCAATCCAAATCCGCCAACCCCCAACAGTTGATCAAAACGGTACTCGTTAAGGACGTGTCCACGGGGCAGGGACTGCACACTTGGCATCTTTTGCGCTCTAGCCTTGGTCGATGAGGGAAATGGCTTTTTGAAGGCTTCGGCGCATGCGATTGAATGATTTGGCCAGCAGGGCCATTTCGTCATTGCCCTTGTCTGCAAATTCCGGGATTTCCATGTTTCCCGTGCTGATTTCGTTCGCGGCCTCGGAAAGGTTTGTAATGGGGCGGACGATGAGGAAAGACAGCATGACGTTCAAGATGATAAACAGGACGACGAATACTCCGGAGAGCGAGGCCATAAACGTAATGAACGCTCGATCCGCATTGGCAATCGGCACGGTCATGGGGACGGACACGATTTGTGCGCCAATCGTTTCATTCAATTTCCAACCAAAACCGTTGTTGCCCCCATAGAGGGCAACCATGGGTTGCGGTGCTCGGTCCGGGGTGCTGTGGCAGGCCAAACAGCCTTCTTGGGTAATTTTTAGTGGTCGAGCCAAATACAGGGCTGGCCCCGAGGCGGCCATGCGCATGCCCATGATTTCGGATTTTCCAGTGCTATTTCTGAAGTCATTGACGATATCGGCCTCCCACTCCACCGCGCGATCGCGGGGGTTTGTTGGATTCAGTGCGGCCTCCTTGTACTGATAGTTTTCGTACTTTTTTCGTAGCTGGTTCATCATCTCAGTGGCCGCGAACGCGGGTACCGACTCGGGAAGAAAGACGTCTGGTTGGTAGTCAAGCTTTGGTGAGATGTTCTTTTGGGTGTAATGACGCATCGATAAAGCAGCCTCCATGATGACGCCGGCGTTTCGAAGGACCTCATCCTGAGCATTACGCTGAAGAAGGTTATATGAGACGTAGCCCGTCACGCTGAGTCCAAGTGCAAAAACGACGAGCAGAACAAAGATTGAATTTTGTGCGAAGACCCATTTGTTTTCTCTCCGGGGCAAAAAAACTGTCGGTCGATTCCGTAGTTCGGAGATTACGGCGGGTCGGGCGAATTGGATGTTTGGTCTGTGAGTTGGAGACGTGTACCTAGTTAAATTGTCTTAAATTCAAGAGACTCAAAGAATTGACATAATATAAATTACACGCGACTTTGGCCGGTTTCATCAGCCCCGAAACCCGGCTTTCCCGTTCAACCTCCAGATCCCGGAAAACCCGGCAAAGCACCGCCAGCCGGCCAAATCTCCCGGTAAGCCTGTCCGTTGATGAGGCCAAAACCGCCAGCGCCGTGCTGATGGCTCAATACCGAGCCGTGCATCAAAACGGCCTCGATGTTGATGAACCGACGTGCCACCGGATGCTCACCGTGGCACAGCGCCTGGCTGAACTCATCCGCAGCACCAAGAACGCCAGGTGAAGCATGCGCCAAGGAGACGGAAAAACATTGACGCGGATGGCTTGGGCCACCGGGGATACCGTTCCGCTTGCTGAATTTGCAAAAAAGGGCTGACTACCGGCGCGCAGTTCGATCCCTGACGTGGCAGTGGATGGTGTACCCGCCCTGCCGAATCGTCGGGCAAGGAAGCGCCCCAGCATCGACGGGGAGGCATTCCAACAGGAATGCTGATCGAAGCCTGCGCGAATTGCGGGTGAGCCCGCGATCGGTCCGGTATTGAAAAAATGGACAGGTCCGGGCACCCTACGCCGCTTTCAAGTTGATGCGCATCCTCCGGGGCCGGGAACTGCCCGGGGAGGCTTGGAAGGGCTGGACGGTCAGTGGCCACACCCTGTGGAGTCCTGCCGGTCAGCGCTTCGACCGGGCCGGGATGGAGTACCTCGGGCTGGTGTTTTTCGATCTACCGGACTTGGAGGAAGTTTCCTGAAACCCCGTGTTTTTGTTGCCCCCGCGTTTGCGGCGGGATCATCAGCAAGCGTTTTACGGCGGCTTGCTGGCCAATCCGGGACCCCCCAAACCGCCGCGCCAGGGACCCGGACTTCCCACAGTCGCCGCCTTCTGGCCTCTTCTGAGCCAGTCGGCGCCTGTGGATAAGTCCTGAAAGCGAGGTGGACCCGTCAAGAAACCGATCCGGCTTATTGCCAACCTGATTTCACAGATCGTTTCCCGTTGTAGGTTCCCGCTGCGTAACCCCACCCCACCCAAAAGGAACGAAATGACCGCTTATAAATTACGCGCCAACGCTGACCATTTAGAAGGCGAATGGGCCAGTCCAAAGATCAAGCACTGGTGAGTCCAGGCGAGAAGATTCGAACTTTTTAACTACCAGGCTGCGCTACGCCCCGACCGAGCCCGGCATTCTAACAGGAATGCTATCGAGAAAGAATTGCAACGACGGCCTCAAGCTCACTCTTGATTTCCGACGTAGACAGCACTGCCGGCACTTCCATGCGAGGAATCATTGTTCCGGCGGGATCATCAAGACGATTCCTTGCGCCATTGATCGTAAACCCATGCTCGTATAGGAGTTCGCGGATCCGGCGTACCAAAATTACTTCGTGATGCTGGTAATAACGGCGGTTTCCTCGGCGCTTCAGCGGTTTTAACTGGGTAAATTCCTGTTCCCAATACCGAAGTACATGCGGTTTTACGCCACAAAGTTCGCTCACTTCACCAATCGTGAAGTAACGCTTGTTGGGGATCGAAGGCAGGTTATCGTGCGTCGCCGAGTCCATTTGCCTTCTCCACGAGGCTCTTCAATTTTTGGCTGGCGTGGAATGTCACCACACGTCGCGCCGTGATCGGAATCTCTTCTCCAGTCTTTGGGTTGCGGCCCGGACGTTGAGGTTTGTTCCGAAGCTGGAAATTGCCAAATCCCGAAAGTTTTACGCAGTCGCCATTCTCCAAGGCCAAGCGGATTTCCTCGAAAAAAGACTCCACCATATCCTTGGCTTCGCGCTTGTTTAACCCGACTTTCTCAAACATCAGGTCGGCAAGCTCTGCTTTGGTGAGCGTCATAGTAAAAATCTTTTATTTTCTTAGAGTTGCGCCAAATTTCTCACCTAAAACCTTAACAATTTTCAGGCGTATTGAATCTGCGTCCGAATCTGTCAAAGTCCTCTCAGTATCCTGCATAACTACCCGAAGCGCAACACTTTTTTGCCCGGAGAGGCAGACCTGCGCCTCGGTAAATGTCGAATGGTACAAATTCTTGGATTTCCTTGATCTTAAGGGCCTCAACTGCAGCCAAAACGACTCCGATTGAATGCTGTGAATCTAGACAAATTGAAATATCGCGGCGAAGCGATTGTTGGCGGGAGAACTCCTCGAACCGACGATTGGGTACTGACAAAAGGTGATCCAAGCCAATTTCCGCCACGATTGGAATATGTCTAAGTTCATACTTCTGGACCCAGCGTGGATGCAGTTCGCCAATAATGCCAACATCAGCCCCTGCAATTTGAATGCTCGCAGCCCGTCCTGGATGTAATGCGGGATGGTGAACCCTGCAAAAAGAAGTGGTTCGGGGATCAAGCAGCGATTCAACCTCCCCTTTCAAAGTGTAAAAGTCACACTCTTGGCCTTTTTGGCCCCCCTCGCCCCATTGCTCAGGATATCTTGAACCGGCCGCGATCAAGCCCAAGCGTTCCGGTTGATGCATCGTATCAGCTTGATTGGAAAGAAAGCATCTGCCAATCTCGAAGTGCTTGATCCGCGATTCGCCGTGAGCGAGATTGCCGCGAAGCGCGCCCACCAACCCACCAATGAGGCTTGAGCGCATGACAGCCATGTGTGAAGCGATTGGATTAAGTAGGCGCGTTGCCGCCATGTTCCCGCAGAAGTCTTCCTCCCATTGCGGGTCCACGAAACTATACGTAATTGCTTCGAAGAACCCCATGCGGGCCAGAGTGCTTTTCAGCTGGGATTTTTCGAGTCGCTGGGACGGCTTGGCCACCATGGGAAGACTTGAGATGGGCAGGCGATCTGGAATCCGTGAATAGCCATGGATACGCGCGATCTCTTCGATGAAATCCTCTTCAATCGCAAGGTCAAAACGATGAGTAGGCGGGATAACCTGTAGCGTATTTCCGTAGGAATGGACATCGCAGCCAATTCGTTTCAAGGCAATCTGCTGTTCGGCGCCTGAGATTTCCATCCCAATCAATTGCGAAGTACGGGCCAACCGTACATCTATGGAAGATCGCGTGGGAAGCCGGCCATTTGCGATCGTCATCGGTCCGATTTCAGTTTTTGACGTGCCACAAATAGATCTCGCAAGCGCAGTCGCCCATTCAATCGCTGCTCGGCCAACGGACGGATCTACTCCGCGCTCGAAGCGATAAGCTGCATCAGAAGTGACACCGAGCCTTTGCGCTTTGCCGCGTATTGCATCGGGTGCAAACCACGCGGATTCAAAGAAGACGCTGGTGGTTGCCGATGTGCACATGGTGGATTCACCGCCCATGACACCGCCCGCTGCAACAGGTCCCGATTCATCACAAATCGTCAAGATGGATTCGTCGAGCTCTGCATCAACTCCCGTAAGAAGCTTGAGCGATTCGCCAGATCTTGCGAATCGTACGGTAATTGGGCCTCGCAACTTTCCATGGTCAAACGCGTGCATGGGTTGACCCATCTCGATCATGACCAGGTTGGTGATATCTACCAATGGCGAAATCGGTCGAAGCCCTGCACGTTCCAGCCTCTTCTTCAGCCAACCAGGGCTTTGGGCGTCAGGATTCAATCCAGTAAGAATTCGGCCAAAGTACTGTCCGCATGCTTCTGAATGGACAATTGAAACCTCTCTGACCGCCTGGCCGGTCGTCGAA
>JBGAUM010000025.1:0-31660 GCA_044228625.1 Usitatibacteraceae bacterium
GCTACGCACCAATGGCGAACTCTATGTGTGGGGAGACAACTTCTTTGGCCAAGTCGGCAACAAGAGCGGTAACTACAGCCCGCACTCGGGTGCCTTGAACCTGCTACGGGGCGATGCCGGCATCGCCGCCTTTGCCGGCAACGTGGTTACCTCCATCGGCGGATCCTCGAGTTCCGGTACCTCCATCGTCACCATCGACGGGCTGGCCACCGGTTACGACTTCGGCAACATCAACACGAATCCGCCGACCCCACCCAACATCGACGGCTCCTTCAAGAACAACGACCTGACCCAGGTGGTGTCCGGTGTCGATGTCACGGTGGAGAACAGCGCGGGCAGCGCCTTCAATGTCCAGAAACTCACTTGCAACACATCGCTCAACGCCAATGAGTCCTGCGATTTCCGCGTCACCTTCAACCCCACCACCTCCGGCGACTACGCGGGCAACCTCAAGATCGTGGCCGACCTGCCGGGCTCCCCTGAACTGCGCAACCTGTTTGGCAAGGCCATCGCCCCGGCCTCCCCCGGCCTCAAGGTGACCGGTGTGAGCACCAAGGACGATCCGTACCTGGTGTTTGCCACGACGCCGATCGGCACGCCGAGCGACCCCACCAACATCGTCATCCAGAACGTAGGCACCGCCACGCTCAGTATCACCAGCGCCAGTATCACCGCCGGGGCCAGCGACTTCAGTCTCCCCAATCCAAACGCCTGCGCCAGCGTGGCCCCCACGGCCACCTGCAACCTGCCGGTGGTCTTCAACCCCAGTGGCCCCAATGCCCGCGATGGGGCGGTGACCCTGACCACCAACGCCGGCAGCAAGACCATCACGCTCCAAGGCGTGGCGATCTCCAGTGCAGTGACGCTCTATCCACTCTCCGTCACCATCTCTGGCACCGGCACGGGTACCGTCATCACCGCCCCAACCGGCATCAACTGCCCCGGCGACTGTGCCGAATCATTCACCAGCGGCACCATGGTGACTCTCACTGCCAACCCAGGCATGAGTACCACCTTCACCGGCTGGTCCGGCGCTTGTACCGGCACCGGCACATGCAACCTCACCATGGACGCGGCCAAGTCCGTCACCGCCACCTTCACATCCACCGTCACCACCTACGTCGTCTCTGGAGTTGCCAGCCCGATGGCGGGTGGCACGGTGAGCTGCACCAGCCCGGTCAACCAAGGTTCCACCACTACCTGTACCGCGACCCCGGCGATGGGCTACACGCTCACCAACATCAGCGGCTGCTCCGGCACGCCAGGGACCACGAGCCCGTACACCACGGGGACCATCACGGCGGCCTGTACGGTCACCGCCACCTTTGCTGTGCTCACCGTACCCAACCCACCCACCATCGGCACCGCCACGGCCGGCAATGGCCAGGTCACCATCGCCTTCACCGCGCCGATGAACACCGGTGGCAGCCCCATCACCGGCTACACCGCCACCTGTGGCGGCCAGATGGCCAGCGGGGCCAACTCGCCGATCACGGTCATGGGCCTCCCCAACGGCACCCCGGTCAGCTGCACCGTGGTGGCCACCAATGCGATCGGATCCTCCTCCCCGTCAGCAGCTTCCAACAGCGTCACCCCGACGGCCCCGACGATCGCGCTCCTGAGCGTGCAGTCCAGGAAGAACCACGGCAGTGCCGGCGACCAGTTCCTGCCCATTGCCCTGAATCTCCCAATTAATGGGCCGATCACCATCGAGCCACGTGATGCCAGGCGCGGCCATACCCTCATCTTCGACTTCGGCACCGCCATCGCTACCGCCGGCACGGCCACGGTAATCGATGCCGCGGCCCAGCCGATCGGCCAGGCCTACACAACCCCCAGTGGCAACACCGTTGTTGTCACGCTGACCAATATCCCGGACAACCAGCGCGTCACGGTGCAACTTGCCGGCATCAACGGCTTTGGCACGGCCAGCGTCTCGCTGGGCTTCCTTGTCGGCGATATCAACGGCAGCCAGAAGGTCAACGGTGCGGACTTCAGTGCCATCAAGGCCAAGGCCGCCGGCATGGGCACCCCGGTCACGGCGGCCAACTACAAGCTCGACCTCAACCAGTCCGGCACCATCGACAACGCAGACCTTACCATGGCAAAGGCCAGGGCAGGGTGGGCGGTACAGTAGAAATCCAAAAATAAAGTCATGCACTGGCGCGGAGTTTGGGGCGATAGGCGTTCAAGGGCCGCGTGGATGCTAGAGTGAAAGTTGTGTGCGAGCAATTTGACAGGTACTCCATTCATTTCAAAATCTGAACACCCGTGATGGTTGATGATGGGCATTGAGAGCCGCGAATATCGAGGGACTTCACCGCACCGCATTGCGCTGTGCCATGTTGCATTCGTTGGAGCATTTGTGATTTCGGCATCTTCGAGCGCTCAAGTTGCCACCGACGGTTCGCTTGGCCCCCGCGTAACTTTCAACGGCCCGAATTTCGTCATCCCGCCGACCATCGGCCGGGCATCAGGTCCCAACCTCTTTCATAGTTTCGCAACCATGAATGTGAACAACGGCCAGACGCTCAATTTTCTGGGCGGTAGCCAAATTGCAAATATCATCGCAAGGGTCACTGGCGGCACGCAAACCAACATCGACGGCCAATTGAGCGCGTCTACCGGCGTAAACCTGTTCTTGCTCAATCCGTCAGGAATCATGTTCGGCCCTTCGGCATCCCTGAACTTGACAGCCAGTTTTTACGCCAGTACCGGCAGTCATCTGGTGTTTGCCGACGGATCAAAATTTGCCTCCAGTGGTGATCCCACCTTGGATAGTGGATCCCTGCCATTTTCAGATCCATCGGGTTTCCAGTTTTCGGGTGGACGCGCGCCCATCACGCTGACCGGCACGCAACTCGTCGTCCGTAACGGCGCAGCGCTCGGCTTGTTCGGCGGCGATGTACGCCTGACGAATTCGGGAACCCGGCTTTCGATTCTCTCCGTGCTGGGGGGACATGCAACCATTGCAGCGACAGGAGGTACCGCAGATGTTGCGCTGGATGGCCGCGCTACCCGCGGAGTGTCGTCCGGCACACTGGAAGCGCTGGGGGGCACCATTGTTGCCGTCAATGAAAATGCGTCCGGCAACGGCTCCGGCCGCGTCGTCATTCGCGGTGGCGATGTCTTCTTTGAAAAGGCGCAGGTACTGGCCAATTCACGCCTTGGAGATGGCCGTGGCATCGACATTGATGCGGCGAATTTATTGTCCTTGAAGGAAACGTCCGTTCTTTCGCTCACCACGGGCCGGGGCAATGCCGGAAACATCAATATCCGCGCAAAAGACCTGATGATGCAGGACAAGAGCGCCATCGATACCAGCTGTGACCCGGGCTGCACGACGGGACGTGGAGGCGACATCAGCATTGAAGTGCAACGCAACCTTGTCATGACCAACGATCCGAAACTGGGCGACCAATTCATCGGTTCAAACAGTTTTGGGGGCGGCGATACCGGGCGCGTTTCCGTGTCCGCACAGAATCTATTGATGTCCGGCGCGTCCGCGATTCAAGCCGTGGCGCTTTCCACGGGCTCATCACAAGGACTCACCGTCAATGCGGACACGATCGTCCTGAGCGGCGGGTCGCAAATCGATACCTCTACACGCGGTTCTGGGCAGGGCGGGCCCTTGGTGGTCAATGCCAAAGACATCCAGCTTATCGGCGATCGCCTCGAAGGTAGCAAGTTGGCAGATGAAAACGACGTGCTGGGTCGCCAGTCGATTCCAAGCGGTTTTTTTTCGAACGCGTATTCCAGTGGCTTTGCCGGATCCATCACGATTACGACGGGAAGCCTTCGTATTCTCGACGGTGGCGAGATCAGCAGTTCGTCCGCCAGGCGCGCGATTGGGTATGGTGGCTTGGTTCGAATCGTGGCATCGGGAGACGTCATTATTTTCGGTGTTAGCCTGTTGGGTGCCACCCCCAAGGCCAGCGCAATCGTCTCAAACACGTTCACCTCAGGCGATGGCGGCGCCATTGAAATCACCGCGGACCGAGTGCAAGTGTTGGATCGCGGGTTGATCCAGACGCAAAGCGAAGGCAGCGGGCCATCGGGGGATATTCGCGTTCGTGCCCGCGACATGGACGTACTTGGCGGGCAAGTCTCGAGCGATGCGCGCGCCTTTGGGGCCGGCGGCACATTGGACATTCGGTTGACTGGGTTACTCAGAATCGCAAGGACTGATCCCAACCGGTTTTCCGGGCTGTTTGCACGAACGTACTCAGCGGCGCCGGGTGGCTCCATCCTGGTTCGTGCCCGCAATATCCAGATCTTTTCCATGGGAGAGATCAATGCCGGCACGATTGGCGCAGGGCGCGGGGGCAATATTTCAATCACGGTGGATGAGCGTCTTGCCGTGAATTCAGGCGGCAAGATCTCGTCGGAAAGCGATGCCTTGGGTGACGCTGGTGATATCACGGTGGTCTCCGGCCAGGGAATTGAACTTTCCGAGGCCACCATCTTCGGGCGGGCCAAGGCGTCAGATGGCGGAAATGTTCGTATCAGTACACAGGGCCCGATGACTTTGGCGAAGGGTAGTGAAATCAGCGCTGAAGTTCGCGCGGGCACGGGTGCCGGCGGCAACGTCGAGATCACTACGGGAAGCTTTACACAAAATGGCGGACGCATTTCCGCAAGCTCGGTGGGCGGCACCGGAGGCAACCTGACGATCCGCGCCGGTGGCGCACTCAACACCACCGACAGCACCATTGCCGCGCAAGTCGCTTCAGGAATACAGAATGGCGGAAATGTGGTGCTGCAGGGCGCGAGCATTAGCCTGGGCAATTCTGCCGTTTCGGCCAATGCCTTTAGCGGCGCCGGCGGCAGTGTCAGCGTCCAAGCTAGCGGAAGTGTGGCTGTGACGAACTCAACACTCAATGCCGATGTGGCCAGCGGACTTGGCAGCGGTGGCAATCTGACTGTCAGCGGAGGAAGCCTCGTGTTTCGCCAAAGCCAGGTCAGCGCGAACACGTTCAGCGGCACCGGTGGCACGCTGCAGTTGCATGCCTCTGGCGGATTATTGCTGGATCGGTCGCGCGTGACAGCTCAAGTGATTGGAGCCGCAGGGGTCGGCGGCAGCATTGTCATGAGCGCCAGTTCGCTATTGCTCCGAAACAGCACGGTTTCGGCCAGCGCCCTGAGTGGTGACGGTGGAAACATGACCATTTCGTCGGCGGGCACCTCAATCTTTGATACCTCACGCGTCAGTGCCGAAGTGCTGACGGGGCAAGGAGATGGCGGTAATCTGGATCTGGAAGGCGGCGCGCTGCTGCTGCGTAACAGCGTCGTGTCCGCAAATGCATACGGCGGCCGCGGCGGGAATATCCTGATTGATTCCCAGAACATTCTTACCAATTCGGGTTCCCAGGTCTCCGCTTCCTCGGAACTTGGAATTGATGGCACCGTGGTGTTCTCTTCTCCCGCGGCGGATTTGTCGGGCGCGCTCTTTGCGGTCAGTTCATCGTTCCTCGACGCAGCAGTGGCCCAGGGCGGGGTGTGTGCCATGCCGCGCTCGCAAGGTCGTGCATCGCTGGCATTGCGGGTGATCGACGAGGATTTTGGGCGACGCGAGGGTTTCCTGTTCCCCGCGATGAGCGTGGAGCCCAAGCGCGTCCCGCCGCGAGTGGCGTTGCTGCCCAGCCCAGCGAAAACGGAAGGCGAAGAACGCCCATGGGCGCGCTGATGCGCGCTGGAATCCGTGCTGTACTGATCGCATCCGCATGCGCAGCCGTGACCCTTGGTGCCCAAGAAGCACATCAAAAGCTGAGCGCCAAATTTCAGTTGGCGTCTTTGCGTGTGGTGAATGCAACAGTGCTGGATCAGGCAGCGATCGAAAGCGTTTCCGCCCGCTGGCGCGGGCGATGGATCGGCGGTTTTGAATTGGCCGCCATCCAGCGTGAGTTGAGCTTGCTGTATGAGGAGCGCGGCTACAAAGGGTCTGGGGTGGTGTTGGGAGATCAAGCCATTGAGCGTGGCGAAGTCGTGTTTCATGCCCGTGAGGTCACCATCGATCGCATCGAGTTCTCGCCCACGCTGCGCTGGGTGCGTCCGAGGGTTCTCGATCACCAGATCTGGCCCGACACCAAGGCGCCCCTCAACGTGAATCGTTTGCAGGAGCGCATCGGCCTGTTGCGCGATTCACCGCATGTAAAGCGCATCAACGCGGATCTCGCCATCGGCGATGTGAATCCGTCGACCGCAACACTGGTATTGAAAGTGGAGGAGCCGCCACCGATTGCCGCCTGGGTAAGTGCAGCCAACAACCGCAACCCCGGCATTGGCGCCGTTCGCCGGGAAGTCGGTGCACAGCATCGATCGTTGCTGGGGTGGGGCGATCAACTCGAAGCACGCGCCGGCCGCACCGAGGGCTTGTCGGATTCCTCTGTAAGCTACGCCTTTCCGATTCCTGGCACGCACTTCACCGTTCTGGCTGCGCGCAGCAAGGGTGATTCGCGGGCCATCGAGCCGCGCGTATTCAAGGACCTCGACATTCTGGCAGTGACCAGTGCCCGCAGCGTGGGAATTAATGCATTGTTCGTAAAGACTCCCACGCACGTTTGGTCTGCTGGCGCGCTGCGCGAGGACAAAACATCGGAAACCTCCTTGCTCGGGTTTCCGTTTTCTTTCACGCCTGGGATCGCGGAAGGGGAAAGCACGATCCGTGCAAATCGTCTGTCGACCGACTACGCGTGGCGTGGGACGTTTGCAAATGCCAGTGTGCGCATCATCGCGACACGAGGCACCGTGCGGCCGGTGGCGGACGCGGGGTTACCCGGCGCGGTCGCGCCGGATTTCCGCTTGTATCAGTTGGGGGCCACAGCGGCGAAATCGATGTTGGATGGGGCGCTCATTCTTCAGGCGCGCCTCGATGCACAAACAACGTCGCAAACGTTGCCTCCGGCGGAGCGCCTGAGTTTCGGTGGCGTGAACGGTGTGCGCGGGTACCGGGAAAATCTCTTTTTGCGGGATCGCGGCGCCATCGTGAAGCTTGAAACGGGAAGCAAGGTCTATGAACCCGTCACATTTGCCAAAACGTCCTTTACGCTGTTTGCCGATGTGGGGCAGGGGACCCATGCGTTTTCACGGGATGATGGCTTGCCCAAGCGTATCTCCAGCGTGGGCATCGCCACCGAGGTCACACTTCTGCGCTATTTGCGCCTCAATGCCACTTATGCATGGCCCTCTAATCGCGCTTTCAAGTCGTCCGGCAATTTGCAGGACCGGGGGGTGCATTTCGCGGTGACGGTGGGGTATCCGGCGCGCGACTAGTCGCAAAACAATCGTGTCGAAAGGTTCGCCGCCAGGTGAGTGCGGGGCGGTCAGGAGGCCAATATCTAAATCACTCGCCTCACGCAGAATCCAAGTTCGGCTTTCGGCAGGGCTAATTGCCTTCACGCAGGAACCGCACCACGCGGGCCAGCCCGGCAGACTCGTACATCGCCAGTTCATCGCCTTGCAGTGCCTCTGCGCCGGGGCCGCGCATGAGGTCGACCACGTCATACCAGTATCCGTTGGCGGCCAACTCGATGGCGCGATCCACCAAGGGTTTTGCACCGAGCATCTTCGCTTTTGCCGGGTCGAACTCGGCAACGCGGAGTTGGCCACTGGCAACAACATCGCCCGAGTGCGATTGCCCCGCCGCGACAATACTGATTGACCACTCGTAATCGATCCTGGAGTTCAACTTGACGCCAAGCTTGGCAAGCGACACTTGCTGGATTCCGGGCTTGGCGGGCAACGCGAGCTTGCCTTCAAACAATGGGTCAATCGATTTTCCATCCGCGGCGGTGACGGTGAGCATCACTTCGCCCATCACGGGGCGCGATACAAACCAATACAGGTCGGGTTGCGTGGAAGACGCCAAACCAGTTCCCTTTGGTGCAATTACGCTCATGGCCAGTTCGCGCGTGTCGCCCCGCGAGGCGCCGCCCTCAATCCGGCTGCTGGCTTTGCCATCACCCGGGGGCAGGAATCTCAAGCCACGCGTCGCGGCAGGCTGGGTCTTTCCCGCATCGGGTTTGCCGTCGCCCGGCGGAAGGAATTTGATCGCACCGGCTTCCTTTGCGTCCTTGGGTGCAGGGGCCTCCTGTTTGGGTGGAGGCACCGGTTTGGCGGGCGCGGACTTGTCCTGGGCGAAAGCGCTTGCACATGCGCCAAGGACCATAATGGAAAGGGATCCCTTGATTTGCATACTTCATGTGGTCACTCCTGGTTCAACGAACGACGTCCACGGACCCGATAAATATCGACGGCCTTGGTCTTGCCCTTCAACTCTACCGCGCCCAGCAATTCGGTTTCGAAATCCTTGCCGGCCAATTCGTAGGTTGGGCCGCCAATCAACACCCGCGCTGCGGCGCCATCGTCTTCCGTGCTCTTGTAGCTTTCGAGGCGCGATGCGGTATTGACGACATCGCCCAGCACCGTGAACTCGTACCGGTGGTTGCTTCCCAGCAAGGCCTGAACCACTTCGCCGCTGAAAATGCCGGCCCGCACGCGGGCGGGAGGTAGATTCTCTTTTGAAAACTGCGCATTCAGTGCGGAAAGCCGCCGATCCATGGCGAGCCCGGCCTCGATGGCATTGCGTGCGTCGTCCGAAACCTCGGCATCCGTGGTGCGAGCCACCGGCACCCCGAAGACCGCCATGACCTGGTCGCCCGCGAAGCGCGTCACCACGCCCTTGTTTTCTGTCACCGCGGCCACCATTTCCGCAATGGCGCGGTTGAGCCACGGAATCATGCGATCGATGCCGAGACTTTCGCTCACCGTGGTGTAGCCGCGAATGTCGGCAAACAGCACACTCACCCTGACATTTTGCGGCGGCATGCCCCCTTTTTCGGCAAACTGGTCGCGCTGTTTCCAGATGGCTTCGGCCACTTCTGGGGAGACATGCTTGCCGAACCACCCCATCAGCTCTCCACGCTCCCGTGCCTCGCGCCACGCACGCCAGACCAGGCTAACTGTGGCCGCGAATAGCCCGGCAAACATTGGGGCCAACGGCGCAAGGGTGATCCCTCCCGCCGCAGCGCTAAACGACACCGGAAGCCACAATCCGATGGCCAGCAAGCCCGCCGCACCCGCCCAAAGGATCGGAAGGGGTGAGAGCATCAGCGACGCGCAGATCAAGGCCATGGCAAACGTACAAAGCATGATGGTGGGAACTTCCACCATTTGTGACGTGCCGCCCCGGACGCTGCGTCCAGCAATTCTCCAATGGCGATCGCATGGACCATCACCCCGGGCATCACTGCCTCGCGACCTTCCCTTGATGGAATGTCAAACACATCGCGCAGGCTGATGGCCGAGGTGCCGATCAGGATGGTTTTTCCGGTCAGCGGCATTTGCCGGTACGGCACCATCAAAGGCGACAGCGTGAAAGACCGCGCACTTGCGCGGTCAAATCCAATCGCAAGCTGGTATCCGCGGGCATCCTCCGCAACATAGGGTCCTCTTGCCCGGTAAACAACTGTGCGCGGTGTGCACCCAAGGTGACTGTTCCTTTGGCCTTGTCATCAAAGCCGGCTGACTGGGCCGGACTCGGCCAGCAGCAAGGCCGCCGTCAGATACCTGATGGAAGGGCACACTTGGCTGCCCCCGCCCATGGCCAGCATGTAACGTCGCACGCGGCCATCGTTGTCGATCGGCACATCTGCGCAGCCCACACGCCCGCTTCCCGCCAACACCTTTGGAGGTGGCACGCCGTCAAACTTCGCTGCGGCCATGCTTGGCGACCCAAAGAATGTTCTCGTTGTCTTTCAGTACCGCATTGAACGCCTCGCTTCCCGGAGGCAACGTGGCAAGTTCCGATACTTGTCCACGGCGATCAGACGGGGCTTCATGGCCAGCAATTTTCTGAAGCGCTCCTCGGCAAATAGACCGTCTTTGAGCGGATGGCCAAATCGTTTCAGGTCTGCCTCGGTCTCATAAATGACGGTGATGTCCGGATGCGGCTCGCGCGCTGGACGTTGCGCACTCAGACGATCGTGCAGGGCGAACTCCATGGCCTCCAGCGCGCGGATGTGGCGCAACCCGCTGGTAGCCGCGCCTGCGAGGAGGCCGATCAGCAGCGCTGGAAATATGGCGTCTCTCAAATGCCGGCGCGCGCTCACAGCCAGCTGCCCACCATGAGAAAGGGCGCCCAGTAGGCCGGGTGTCCGAATTTGTCTGAACGGATCATTGAGACCTGCGCCTCACGCAGTGCTCCTGCGCGGGTCTGCTTTCGGCCGACGAGATTGTTGTAGAACGCGCCGGAAAGCTCGGCTGTAGATTCGTCATTGACATACCACAGCGAGGCCAGCGCACTGCGTGCGCCGGAACGCAACGCAACGCCAGCCAACCCCATGGCCGCGCGTTCATCACCCACGGCGGTCTGGCAGGCGGATAGCATGAGCAGTTCAAGTGCACCGGTGCCGCCTTGCCCGTCGCTGCCGGCAGCAATCGCTGCACGCAGCTTGTCGAGATTCATCTTGGTGTCGTACGTGAGCAGGAAGGAATCGCGCGGGTCCGCCGAAAACTGCCCGTGGGAGGCCACATGCACCACGCGCGGCGCATGCTGGGCCAAGTCCTGGGTGAATGCAGCTTCCGTGAAATCACGGTCCAGGCGCGGCGTGGTGTTGAGAATCTTGCCGATCTGTTGCACCTCATCGGCCACGGCCGGCAACCCGGAGAATCCCTGCCTTGCTTCCGTCAGGCCTTTGACCACCGAACGCAGTTGCGTAGGGTCCAGCCGTTTCGGGTCGGTGAGGGTCAGGCTGATGGTGGTGCCGACGGGCACTTTCTCCACAAGAAACCGGTCGCCATCATTCAGCGCGGAAAAGGGGACCGTGCGCAGCATGGAATCCGGCACGACGACCAAGGTTGAATCAGCGGCGAAGCCAAATTTCTGTTCGACGGGGCGAATCAGCCAATCGTAAAGCTTCCGGGCGGGACGCAGGTATTGCGACGTGGTCCGTTTTTCCAGAAGGCGCCGGTATTCATTCACCGTTTGCGTCAGGTCCTTGCGGGTCACGGGGAGGGTCACCAACTCCAGCCGATCACCACGGCCCGCCAGGAGCTCCAGCCGATCCTCCAAGGCGATCGGGTAAAGCGTGATCGCAGACCGGTCGGCTGCCTCAACGACGCGCGTCTGCAAATCGGACCCGATGCAGGGGTCTCGGAAATAATCGGCCGCTTCCACGGTCTTGGTGAATTCGATCAAATCACGTATTTGTGCCAGGAGTCCCGCCTTGCGCACCGGGTCTGAATCTTTGGCATCCCTCAAAAGCAAGTCGGCATATTGCAGGTACGCCTCGGCATAGCGTTCCCGGAATGAACTGCCGACCGCCAACAACGATGGATCGAGCGTCGCTTTCGCAGCGCCCAGACGTGCAATGAGGTCGGCATACGCCTCTTTTGCGGCAAGCGTCTCGCCAATGGTCTTCAACAGTCTCGCGCGTTGCCAAAGCCAATCCGGTTTCAGTGGCATGCGTTTGAACGTCGCGCGGTCCAGCAAGGTTTGGTTGGCTTCCCGCGCCGCATGAAGCTTCCCGCTCTTTTCATCCAACATGGCAAGCCAATAGGATGCTGTCGCGCCCAGGTCGGCATTGTCCTTGTTCCAGTGGGCCTGCAGATCCGAAAGCGCTCGCCGTACGTCGTTTTCCTGGTCCTTTGGGACCGATACCGCGGCCACCCGTGCCGCGACCATCAGTGCTGCGGCTCCGCTGCGTTGTTGTGCCAACAATTCTCGTTTTGCGAGCAACGTGCTAGCCGCTGCAAAGGCAACGGCGGGATCCCGCACAGCTTGGGCAAAGTTGGCGAGCACCTGTGCGCCGGCCACTGTGTCCCCAGATGTCTGGTAGGTCTGATATGCGGTGGTGAGCAGCTCCAAGCCGCGCGCACGCAGCCCGATTCGCAAAAAGACTGTGGCAACAGTGGCCTGGATTTCCGCCTCCTGCAACGGGTTGAGCCCCTTCGCGGCCAATGCACGATCGGCAAACTGGCGGGCGACTTCTTCGTCGCCGTCGAACGAATACGCCACCGCGCGCACAGCCTCCAGCATTGCCGTCGGCTGCAACTGTCCGGCTGCGAGCTTCCCATCGATGTCTCGCAGGACCGCAGCGGCCGCACCGCGCTGAACTTGTTCAAGGTACCAGCCCTGAACGCCAGATCTGTCGGGCCCGGATCCTTCTGCCGCTTGCAGAATCGAGGCGTGCCCGGTCAGCAAGGCCGAGCTGCAGCCGGCTGAGGCATGGGGTGTCCAGCACAAGACAGAGGCAAGAATCGCCGCCGGCAGGGCCGCGATGCGAGGCGAGCCCTTCTCGGCAGGTTCAGACATGGCTGAGGCGCCGGTTCACATCGATCAGCCGGTGCGCAAGGATTTCCAGGAACCGCTGTTCGATCTTGCTTCGGCAGGACGACGAGAGCATCGCGACATTTTCATTGGCAATTCGAAGGGTCAATCCGCTATCGAGCGCAATTGCGCTGGCGTTACGAGGCACGCTTCCCTTGAGGATATATGCGATCTCCCCGAGGGTCGACGGCGACTGCACCAGGTCGATGGCCTTGCCGTTCTTTACAATGCGTGCACTGCCTTCGATGAGGACCAGAAAATCTGATCCCATTTCCCCTTCGCGCATCAACACGTCGCCTTCCACGCACTGCTTGAACTCGGAAATATCGACCAATTCCCACAACTCCACGCCGGTGAAGTTTGCGAAGAACGGCAGTTGCCGGAGGACCTCGAAGCGACCGGACGCCGTGACCAGCGACTCGCGGCGAATGCGGCCTTCGCCCGTTCTGAACAATGCCGACAAGGCGTCCGCAAATTCGTGCCAGTCTGCAAACCGTTCAGATGGTGACGGCGCAAGGGTTCGTTCCGCGATCTGATCCACCGCCTTCGGTAACTCCGGCCGTACCGAGGTTGGAGCAGGTGGCTTCACATGCGCCATCTGATAAAGCAACGAGGCAAGGGTACTTGCCACGAACGGGCGGTGACCAGTCATGAGTTGATAAAACAGCACGCCAACTGAGTAGATGTCGCTGGAAACGTCCGCTGGCTCGCCTTCCAGCCTTTGTGGGGACATGTACAACGGCGACCCGACCGCAACGTCCTGGGAAATCGACAGGCCCGCGACCGTCGCGGCGCCAAAGTCTCCCAGTTTTACGTCCGTGCCATTGCCGATGAAGATGTTCTCCGGCTTGATGTCGCGGTGGATCACGCCGTTTGCATGCAGATATTCAAGTGCCTTGACCAACTTGTAAACGATGTCGATGGCGGGCTCGACGTCCATCAGCATGCCTTCCGCGGTGTAGCGGTCCAGGGTGCCGCCTTGCACGTATTCGCTGACGATGTAGTAATCCTCCGGCCCCGTGCACGCATCAAACACGCGCACCACGTGCGGATGATCCAGCTTTCCCAGCAAAGCCGCCTCGACAAAGAAGCCGTTGCGCGTCAGTTCATCGTTGCCCGGCTTGTCTTCCGCGAAAGCGCGCGAATCGAAGACCTTGATCGCGACATCGCGGTTGGCGAATTCGTCCCGTCCACGATATACGCGTGCCGTCGCCCCACGACCGAGTTCTTCGAGGACTGGGTACTTGCCGATGTGGGAGGGAAGGGTGAAGGTCATGTCAACGATGGGTCAAAGTGCAATAGGGACGCGGCGTTTGGGGTGATTATGGCTGGGAACGGCGTGGGTGCCGGGGCTGTGGTTGGGAATACTACGGCCACTTGATTTCCGCTTTGGCCATTGCAGCAATGCTGTTGGTGCTTGTGACTTGGCGCATGGTTCAACTGCGCTCTTTAGAAAAGCCGGAGTTTTTGGGAATTGCAGCCCCGACATGACACGTGGAAAATCGGTGAATCCCCGGCACTGCTGGCGCGCTTGGGTACATGTCCGACCCGGATGTCCTTCGGCGATCGGCCACTGCACTCTGGGAAGGGCACGCGAAGTCAATTCTGTAAATGTTTGCATCACCCAGCGTGGCAAATGGCGAAATCGTGCGCTGCATTGCCGTGAACGTGCTTTTCGCTCGCGGTGATACGGGCCGGTACACAATTCTTGACAACTGTGGATCAGCGTTGCAGCCATCATTGGCGATGAAATTTGAGAAAGTCACTGGAATTCGATCCTTCACTGGACCGATGGCAAGATGCAACCGATTCAGGCTTGGTTGGAAAGTCTAGACTTTCTGCCGGATGCCCTAGAAAACGAACAATCCCGCAACTCATATCCAAGGCCTGATGCATTACACCCTGCGTACCCTATTCCCCGCCAACGCCGTCCCAAGCGTTGTGCAAGGCTTGGCCAGCCTCCGGTGGCGTGCCCGCCTTTTTGCGTGGCTCGTTCCCTTCGTGTTTTGTGCAAATGCAGCACAGGCGGCGACGGTGTCCAGCGTCGCCGGCGGATTCTATGGCGATGGCCAACTCGCGACCAGCGCCAGCAATTTCTTCATCGAGGCGTTGTCGAAAGACGCCGCCGGAAACATCTACGTGCAGGACAAGACCAATCGTCGCATCAGAAAAATCACCGCATCGACGGGTGTCATTTCGACCATAGCCGGGGGTGGGCCGGACGTGGACTACCCCGGCGATGGCACGCCCGCAATCAACGCGTACCTGACCATTTTTTCGTCTGCGGCGCACTCAAATGGCGATGTGTATGCCGCCGCATTCACGCGTCCCGGCCAGCGGTGCATCTACAAGATTGCGGCGAGTACCGGGTTGATCAGCACGGTCCCGGGCAGTTGCGGATGGGTGATCGATGGGCTAGTGGTCGCCCCCGATGGCACGTTGTACTTTTCCGTCGGCAAGGACAATGTGGTCTTGACGATGTCCTCGGCAGGGGGCACCGTCAATCGGTTGGCCGGGAACTACACGGAAGGCTATTCCGGGGACGGTGGTCTGGCGTATGAAACCGCGCTGAATCAGCCTGGCGGCCTTGCGCTCGACCCCTCCGCGAGCAATCTGTTCATTGCAGACAGGAACAATCACCGTGTCCGGAGGGTCAACCTCTCCACATATCTCATTTCAACCGTTGCCGGCAATGGTAGCGCCGCATTTGCCGGCGATGGCGGCCCGGCGTCGTCGGCAAGCCTCAATACTCCGTATGGCGTTGCCTTCGACGCGGCGGGGAACATGTACATCGGGGATGCGGGCAACCATCGCATCCGCAAGGTCCTGGCCAGCAATGCCTCGATCACCACGATTGCCGGGAACGGCGTCGATGCCAGCACAGGCGATGGAGGGGCCGCCACCGCGGCGAGTCTTCGCACGCCCATGCATCTCGTCGTCGATGGCGCAAACAATGTCTTTGTTGCGGATAACAGTACCCTGGCCGGATCGCTTGGGCAAATCGACCGACTGCGCAAGATTTCAGGCGCAAATGGTGTCATCAGCACCGTCGTGGGGACCGGTGCGGCCATCGGTGCTTTCGGTGGCGATGGCGATGGAGGGGGTCTCTCAAGCGGCCTGAATGCGCCGCGCGGGGTTGCGGGCGAAGCGTATCGCAGCCTGTATTTTTCGGACCAGCAGAATCACCGCATCCGGTGGCTGGACACGGTCACTACCCCTTTCACCCAATTGAAAACCTTGGCCGGAAATGGTGTGGCGGGTTTTGCGGGCGATGGCGGGCCTGCATCAGGTGCTATGTTGAATTCGCCTGCGGGCATGGCGCTGACGCCAAGTGGTGCGTCGCTCTACATCGCCGATCAGCTCAATCATCGCGTGCGCAAGATCGACACCATCACCGGTGTCATTTCGACGGTCGCGGGCAATGGCCTTGCCGGATTCAGCGGGGACGGGGGGGCGGGCATTTCGGCACAATTGTCCTCGCCGTCAGACGTGGCACTCGATTTGGCCGGCAACCTGTTCATTGCAGACACCGGCAATCACCGCATCAGGAAGCTCAATCTGGTTACCGGCGTGATGACCACCGTGGCGGGCAACGGATCGGCCGGATTTGCAGGCGATGGCCAGCCTGCAGTCGCATCGATGCTGAATGCGCCGGCCGGCATTGGCGTGGACTTGTCCGGAAACATATACGTCGCGGATACAAACAATCATCGCGTCCGCCGGGTACAGGTCTCCCACGGAACCATCAGCACCGTCGCCGGCGATGGGGGGACCTCCTTTGGGGGGGATGGAAGGTCCGCCCTGCTGGCCAGCCTGTCGTTTCCCCAAGACGTGCTGATCGATAACGGCGGTGACCTGTATGTGAGCGATTCCGGTCATCACCGCATCCGGCGCATCGACGGAACCACAGGACTCATCAGTACGGTAATCGGTAATGGGGTGGCGACGTTCAACGGCGACTACATCGAACAGAGTGCCATCAGTCTCCGCAACCCGACGGCCCTGCTGATTACGCCCAAGCGCAACTTCGTTTTCACCGACACTGGCAATCATCGTGTTCGCGTCATCGACGGCACATTCGGCTACGTCGTTGCGGGCGCGCCCCCGGTGCTTTCCAGTGCAGGCACGATTTCCTCCTCCGCCAAGTTGACCCTCGGCACGTCCAGCCAGGACTTGGTGTTCACGACACCGCAGGTGGTCGGCACTAGTGCACCGGTGCGGTCCGTGACGTTGAAAAACCGCGAACTCACGCAGGCGATCACCATCACTTCCGTCCAGGCCACGGGGGACTTCAGCACCACGTCGAACTGTGTCCGCGTCGTCGCGGCAGACGACACATGCGAGATTTCGCTGACGTTCTCGCCGAGCGCGCCGGGTGAGCGCTCTGGAACACTGACCATCGTTTCCGACATTGGCGGGTTCTTCGAAAGCCAGTATTTGACGAGTGGCAATGGCATCGCGACGCCGGGAGCGCCGACGCTCTTGAGCGCAAACCCGGGCAACGGGCAAGCCACACTGTTCTTCGTGCCCCCGCAGAACGACGGTGCGTCCAGCATCGTCAACTACATTGCGGGCTGCGGTGCGTTCTCCGCGAGCGGCGTTCAATCGCCGGTGACGGTCACCGGATTGACCAACGGAATGAGCCAATCTTGCGCCGTGCGCGCGCAGAATGCCGCGGGCCAGGGCGCGTTTTCAAACGCCATCTCCATTGTGCCAGGTGCAGCGGCCACGGTCATGCTCACCCTCAATATCGGGGGTACCGGGTCCGGCAGCGTAGTCTCCAATCCCGCTTCGCTCGCGTGCACATCGAGTTGCAGCGGGAACTTTTCCACCGGCACCTCGGTGGTCCTCACCGCCGCGCCGAGCGCGGGATCTTCTCTGGCGAACTGGTCAGGCTGCGACTTTGTCAATGGCGTGACCTGTACAGTGGCCGCGCTGAGTGGGTCTCGCTCCGTCGGCGTGTCGTTCGCACCGGCCCCGGCGAGCCCGCCGCTTGCCCCGGCGCTGGTCTCGGTTTCGCCTGGCAATGCGCAAGCCGTGGTGCGATTCGTCCCCGGCACTGGCGGAACTACGGCATTAGGCTTTCGCGCCACGTGCCAACCGGACGGCGTGTTTGCGCTGGGCCTGGGATCGCCCCTCGTGGTGACGGGGCTGACCAACAATGTCACGTACTCATGCTCAGTACGCGCAGAAAATGCGATCGGCGTCAGTGCGAACTCGGCCGCGGCAAATGTGACGCCCGCATCCACTGCCGCACCGACTCTGTTGGCTGCGGCCTCGCGTTTCGCGCTGGCCGCGCCCGCATCGCGCGACTTGCCAATCGATCTCACGCAATCCGTCAACGGCAATCCAACCATCGAACCGAGACTGGTCTCAGGCGCGCCCATCATTGTTTTTCAGCTGAGCGACGCCATCAATGCTGTCGGCTCGGGGACGGCCACGGACTCCAACATGAACAGCTTGGCTGTCTCGTCGATGGAGCTTGACGGTAACAACATACTGGTGCGCTTGCCCGCAGGGCTGGATCGTAAGCGCGTGCAGGTGTCGATCTCGGGGATCAATGCGCTCGCGGCCTTGCTCAATGTCGCTGTCGGTTATCTGGCAGGTGACGTGACCGCCTCTGGAAGGGTGACTGCCGCGGACATTGCAGCACTCAAGGCACAAAGCGGGCGCACCTTGTTGCCATCCAATTTGCAATTCGACCTCAACGGGGATGGACAAATCACGTCGAGTGACGTGAACGCCTCCAAGAGCCGCGTGGGCACCATGCTACCTTAGAGGTTTCCCAACGCGGACTGATGCCCTGCCACAAAATGGGGTAAAGCCCGCGAATGGAGAAACGCGGGTTGGCATCGACGGTACGCGTGTCGGTGCTGTTGCGGGCGACCTGCAGAGGGGCCTCCTATGCCATGTGTCACGACAACGCCATGACATGTGCAGCACGCTATTCCCGCTGCCCCGCCTCGGTCACCAGTTTGCCGCTGTTGAAGAGCATGAGACCCACGGGCATGGCAACGACCAGCAGGAACCAGAGCGGTCCCGTGGGGTAGGGCGTTGACCAAAGATTGATCAACGCCGCCATGGCCAAAGCCCCGGCGAGGACCCCCAGGATGGCCAAGAAATGGCCGGTCAGCCGCATCAAGGGCGCAGCTCCAGCCCTCGCAGCAAACATCATCGCAATGGACAGCCCCACGCCGATGCAGATCGGAAACGCAAGCCACAAGGCAAACACTTTGGGCATCAAATCGGGCATGAAGTACGCGCCCAGAATGGCGCCGCCTGCGATGGCACCGAATGCAGTGACGATCCAACCAATCAAAAGGCCGGGGGACATGGGCAGTTTCCTTTGCAACGAATCGACTGGCAAGACTGCAGATTACCGCAGATGGAACCCGATGCAAACCTGGGATCGGGTGCGGCCGCCGGCCCATGTTTGGGTCGAACACCGCACCTTGAATCGGTGTCTTGTCCGCGGATTCTTGTCGGGTCAAACAACAGGAACGCGTGGTGTCATTCCAGCGGAATGCGCTTGGCATTCGCGGCAAGCCACTGGTCGAGCGACTGCAAGGCGGGGTTGAGTGCCTTCGAGGCTGCGACGCTGCGCTTGGCGCAGAAGTCCTCCGCGAATTCCTCGTAGAACTGGAACATGTTGCCCAGATCCTCGGCGCCGGGGAAGCCAAATGCGCGGAACGCGGCGGCCGATACGGCGTTGTATTTCACTGGAACCCCCAGTGCACGACCCATCGCTGCGGCCATCTGCTCTCCTGTGGGGTGTTCGCCCGCGATGCCGATGTGCTGGCCGATGGTCTCCGGCCCCTTTTTGAAAATGCCATAGGCGCACCGCCCAATATCTTCCGCCGCGATACCCGGCATGGGGGCCTTGCCCATCGGCAACGTGATGGCGTATTGGCCGTCCGGGCCTTTCTTGGGGCCCATGCCGAAGTAAATGAAGTTGTCCCAGTAAAACGACGTGTACAGGAAAGTCGTGGGCACGCCGGCTTCGGTGAAGCGCGCGTTGGATTCCCCCTTGGCATCAAAATGCGGCACCTTGTAGTGTTCCATCAAGGTAGGCATGCGGTTGTCACTGAGCGGTACCCAGTTGCGCGTGTCTTCCAGTGTCGACCAGATGGCGTGCTGGATGCCGGCCGCCTTGGCCGCCCGTGCAAAGGTAGCGACATTCTGCTTCTCCTTTTCCGGCGAAAAATGCGCCCAAAAGAACGTGACAAAGAACGCCCCGTAACAGCCGGACAGGGCCTGGGTCAGTGCTGCCTCGTCGTCAATATCCGCCCCCACCACCTCTGCCCCCTGGGCCGCAAGCGCCCTGGCCTTGTCAGAGTTCACGTCGCGCGTGATGGCGCGGACGGCAAAGCCCCCTTGCGGGTCGGACAGAATGGCGCGGACCAGGCCACCGCCTTGTGCGCCAGTGGCGCCGATGACAGCAATTGTTTTCTTGTTCATGATGTTCTCCTTGGGGTCGTTGGGGAATGTAGTTGATTTGCGTTGGCGCGGAACGCGCACAATTCCGGTATTCTCCGATCAACGATCATGAGTTTGGTTCCACAACGCTTTTCACCCGAATGGGAGGTTGAGTTCCAGGCCTCGCGTCGCGCCGCGCTGGCCGAGATCAATGCCACGACCTACGGGTTCGTGGCGGGCCTCGTCATGGTGTTTTGCATCTGGGACTGGTACGTGGATCCTACCGGCTGGCAGCATGCGTTGCCAATTCGCGCGCTGGGCGCAACCATGGCGATCGCGCTGGGGATCCTCCAAAAGCAGTCGGGCCGTGTGGACTGGGCCCCGGCGATTGCGAAGGCACGGTTTGCGGCGACGACCCTCGCGGTAGCCGGCGCCCTGCTGGTGCTCGACCAGGGCTATGAATTCGGCATCGCGGGCCTGGTCTCGCTGGTATTGGTCGGGCCGTATCTGGCCATGGATCGGCGCGACCTGCTCAGGCTCTATGCGCTTCCGTCCGTGGGGATTGCCCTGATCCTGATGCTGGGGCCCTTCAATCAATTCGCCATCGTCAATTCGACGATCTTCTTGGTGCTGGCGGTGCTGGTCGGCATGATCCTGTCCAGAGTCCTTGAAGTTGCCAATCGAAAGGCATTCGCATTGGAGATGCAGCTCAAGGTCGAAGCGCGAACCGACTCGCTGACCGGGCTGACCAACCGGCGCGCGATGGAGGCGGCCGCGTCCGCCGAGCTTAAGCGTGCACGCCGCATCGGCGCGGAAACGTCCGTGATGATTCTCGACATCGACAACTTCAAGTCGGTTAACGACCGGTTCGGGCACGATGTCGGCGACCAGGTCATCGTAACGGTGGCGCGCGCCATTCAGGCGATCATTCGCGAGACCGATACCCTGGCTCGCTGGGGCGGTGAAGAGTTCCTGGCCATGCTGCCGTCGACTTCCCGCGCAGATGCTACGGCCTTGGCCGAACGGATCCGGCTCGCCGTGGCGGCCGCACCGTTGCCGGTTGAAGGGGCCGGTCAGGTCACGGTGAGCATTGGTGTGTCTTCCAGCGATGATGCCGTGGAAGATCTGACCAATTCACGCTGGATGCACATGTTGCGTGCGGCAGACACGGCGCTCTACCGCGCGAAGCAGGGTGGTCGCAATCGCGTGTGTGCCGCGCAACCGGAACCGATCACCGAAAACTGATAGTTCGCGAACCGGTGATGCAAGAGCAGTCGCGGATTCGGTGCCTCTAACTAAATGTTCAATTCCTAGAGCGCCAGGCGGTCCAGCGCCTTTTCGGCTTCCATCCGTTCGTAGTCGCCCAATTGGCGCGCCGCCTTGCGATAGGCGGAGACCAGGGTGGAGTCCGCCGGCATGCGCCGCGCGATCTGGGTCAATACGTTCTTGGCCTCGTAGTCGGAGTCGATGTGACGTACCGCTGAAATGAGCGCCGCATATCCCGCAGCATCCAGCTTGGCCTGTTTCACGAGCGATCCCAGCGTCCGTGACTTTTCGTAGTCCGAGTCGATTTCCTGTGCGCAGGCCACAAAGGCTTGAACCTGGCTGGCCGTGGGCGTGGTGAGGTGACGCGACAAAGAGATCAAGGCGCTCGCTCGTTCGTAGTCCGAATCAATTTCGTTCGCCACCGCAATGACGCGATCGATCGCTTCGCCGTTGAGGCTGGTCCCTTTGGAGAGCGCATCGGCAATTTGGCGCTTTTCGTAATCCGAATCCATTCCATGAAGGGCGGCGCGCCACGCAGCAGTCACGCCATCACCCGCCGCCAATCCTGGCGCAAGGGCCGCAAGGACCTGACGTTGCTCGTAGGAGGAATCCATCTTGGCCACTTGGTTGAGCAATGCAATCTGCCCGCCGGCAGCCAGCGGCTGCTTGCCGAGAAGGGCGATGAGCACATTGCGCTTTTCATAGTCCGAATCGATCGGGCGCGACACTTCCAGGAACTTGTCAGTCTCCGCTGCGGATAACGTGCCTAGGGCCACCAGAGCCATGAGGTGGCGTGCACGTGCGTAATCCGAGGAAATACGGTCCGTGTCCGCCAGCACGGCGGCGGCGCTGCCCTTGGCCATCAGCTTTTTCACGCGCGAATCGACGTTAAGCGCGCTTTCCCGCGCCAGTCGGCCGATCGCCTCGGCAATCCATTGCTTGGCCGCGTCGTCGATCGGCGCATCCGAGTTATTTAGACGGTAGGTTTTCTTGATGCCGCCGGGCGCGCTGGCGTCAGACTTGAAATCGATCATTCGGCTGATTCCCGCGCGCTTGTCGAGAATGGTCAGCCGGCCGGAAAGTTTGGCGACGTCGTCTTCGGCTTCCGTGAATTCAATGGTGCCGGTCAGCCTTGATCGGAAAGATTGGCCGTTGGCGTTGACCTCGTAGGTCGATCTCGAACCCGAAAGGCCCAGCGCGTCAAACACGGCGGTCACCACACCGGCGTGGGCGGGGCTGGCGGTCCCGAGCACGGCGGCGATCAGCAGCGTGGCAGTCTTCAGGCGAAGGGGGCTATTCATGGGTGTCTCTCCGGATGTAATGGCCGCCAGTGTAGGAACGACCCAATCGGCTGTCGCCGGCGACGGGACGAAATGCAGATTGCGGTGCACGAAATGAGGTGAGCCGCAGAATCACAAACCCTAGAGCAGACGCGGCATTCGAGGCGATTAGCGCCCAAACGGCGCGCCAGTGCTAGGGTTTCCGTTTTGGGCGCACGGTTCTGGCGCTCCATCCAGTGTTAAAGTCTTGCCGCAAAAGAATGCACACCCACAGGACCTGCAATGCCTCCCGCACCTCCAAACGCCACGAACACCGACCCGGATGCCGGACGTTTCATTGCGGACCCGTGGGCGGATGATGCCGTGAGGCAAATCATGGGCAAATGGGCTGTCCCGGCGCCCGTACCCATGGACATTGAAGACAAGCTCAAGTTGGCCGAGCAGGTTGCGAAACAATGGGGGGACCATTGGGATCGCCTGAATGAAGTGACGACCGATTTCTCGCGTTGGACCAGCAATGACGCCGTGCAGAACTGGACCGCTCCGCAACGGGGCATGGTGGCGCCTGTCCAAAGCGCGTTGGGAACCTATCTGACCGCCTCACGCGGAATGCCGTCCTGGGCCGATGCCCAAAAGATCGAACGCGCGGAAGCGTTGTTCATGGACAACGGCGTGCTTTCGGTGGTCTTGCTTTTTTGCTCCAGCCTGCCGGAGTGTTACGTGCTGCCGGACCTCTCGGCGGTCCTGAATGCCACGGGCCAGTTGGTCGACCATACCGATTACCGGATCCGGCAGACCGGCGCCATGATCTTCCCGGTGATGAATGAAGGGGGCATGTGCACACCGACCGGTTTGGGCATCGCGCAAGTCCTCAAGGTGCGATTGATCCACGCGACGGTTCGCAACCTCATCCTGCGTCAAGACCCAGGTGCCGCCCTGCTGGCGTTCCAGTCTGCCGACGGTGCAGATGGGGCGGGCGTGGTGGCGCCGATTGAGGCGTTGGCTGCAACGCGGGACATGCATCAAAAACTGTTTGGCATGGGGTGGAATGTGGGCGAGCAGGGCTTGCCCTGCAATCAGGAAGAGCTGGCGTACACGCTGCTCACTTTTTCGTACGTGTATTTGCGCAGCCTGCATGTGTTGGGGTTGGGGTACAAGAAAGAGGATGAAGAGGCGTTTCTGCATGCGTGGAACGTGGCCGGCCATTTCCTCGGCATTGAAGATCGATGGATGGTGTGGGACATGGTCAGCGCCAAGTCGATGTTCGACACCTTGCAAGCACGTGGCCGCATGCGCATCCTTGAGCGCAAACAACGGCACCCGGACACGCCGGATCCGCGGCCGGAGCTGGGAAATGCGTTGATGAATGCGATGTCCGGTGTCCTCGAGTGGAACATCTTCAAGCCATTTCCTGTGCTGCTCACGCGCCACTTGTGCGGGCGGCAGATGGCCGAGGACTTGGGGATCAACGCACCCGTGCCCGTGTTGTCCCAGATTCTGTTTACGGTGATCATGGCGACAATCCATGTGATTGACACCGTGGTCGGCGCCGTGTTTCCCGGTTTCGCCCTTTCCCGGTGGTTCACCAAGATACTGGGCAAGCCGCTGACCTACAAGCTCATGATGGCGCAGACCCGTTCGCTCAAGATGCCGACACATTTGCGCAGCCATATCGACGGCATCTTGACGCGCTGGAGCCAAAAGTAGGCTCCATGCTCAGACTCTTCGTCGGCCTGTGGTTGGCCGTTTTCCTGTCTGCATCGCCGGGTGCCGGGGCGACTGAACCGGTCGTCCTGGAAGATGCCATGCGCCGTATCGAATTGTGGCCGCACACCCGCGTTTTCTACGACGCCCACAAGACCCTGCGCATCCAGGATGCCATCGCGGCAAGCCATCAGTTCATGCCACCGACCGGCGCGCATGCAACCTTGGGCATGCGAAAGGAAGCTGTCTGGCTGATGGTGAACCTTCAGGCCGCCGGCAACACCGATGGTGACTGGGTCCTGGACTTCGACTACACGCTGTTGAACGATATCGACGTGTTTGTCGTTGCGGGTGGTTCGGTCATTCAGCAGATTCGCATGGGCAACGAGGTGAAATCTTCCGAGCGGCCCATGACCGGTCGCACGCATGCCACCCTGCTGCAGGTGGATCGCGGCAAGGCCTACCAGCTTTTCATTCGTGTTGACAGCGTCGGCGCCAAGATCCTTCCGTATTCGATTGCCAAGGTGGCGGCGTTTCATGAACGGGCCCTGAACGAGCAGATGCTGCAGGGCGTATTGGCGAGTTTGGCGCTTTTCCTGGTCCTCTACAGCTTGCTGAAATGGTTCAGCCTGCGCGAGGCCCTCTACGCCAAGTACGCCTTGCTGGTGACCATGAGCGCATTGTTCTCAGTGCACTTTTTCGGGATCGGCGAACAGTACCTCTGGACGGATATTGCCTGGTTGCAAAAGCGATTCGCCGGCTTCACGGCCCTGATGGCCGCCGGGGCCACCGCATTGTTCGTGGAGGATGCGCTGGGTTCGGATCTCGGGCGGCGCATGCGCAAGGCCATCCGCATCGTGGCAGGCGTCCTGTTTGCGGCGGCGGTGGCCCATGCTTTGGACTTGATCAGCATCCAGACGGTGGGTGTCTTCATGAGCACGTTGGGGCTGGCGCCCGCCCTGATGGGTCTTCCCGGCGCCATTCAGCGTGAAAAGCGGGGTGACAGCACCGGTGCTTACTTCATCATTGCGTGGGTGGGCTATTTTATTGCCAGTGCGGTCATGGTGGGCGTGGTGCGCGGGTATGTCGGGGCCAACACCTGGACGTTGCACTCGTTCCAGATTGGCGCCACGTTTGACATGCTGGTCTTCATGCGCATCGCCAACCTGCGGTCGGCCTTGCTGCACCGCGAGGCGCAACGCGCCACGCGCGAGCGTGAGTCCCTTCTTTCGATGGCGCACACTGATCCGTTGACCGGGCTGACCAATCGTCGCGGTCTCAACGAGACGTTGGTGGGTGCGGTGCGTGATGCGTCGACGGCCAAGGCGCTGGCAGTGTATGCCATCGATTTGGATGGGTTCAAGCCGGTCAACGACCAGCACGGACACGATGCCGGTGATGAGCTCCTGATCGCCGTGGCCAAGCGGCTGCGCGCCTCCGTCCGTTCAGGCGATACGGTCGCGCGCATTGGTGGCGACGAGTTCGTCGTCGTCGCCGCAGGGCTTTCAGGTGTGGGCCAGGCACAGGACATCGGCACCAAACTGCTCGACGCCTTTATATCGCCGTATGCCGTCAATGACCGTGCGTTTGCCATCGGCGCCACGATTGGATACGCGCTTGCGCCGGTGGACGGCGTCGATGCCGCAACATTGCTCAAAATCGCCGACGCCGGCCTCTATGCCGGAAAGAACGCCGGGAAAAATCGCCTGGTGCGCGGCACGGTCTGAAATCTCCCCGCGAATCCGTTGAACTCCGGGCAACGCGAGGGGAAGTGGCTAAACTACTTCTTTTGCTGCAAGGAATCCCGGCATGACCACGCTCTCAGACCAAGTTCACCTGCACCCCGACCAACTCGGGGCCTATTGGATGCCGTTTACCTCCAACCGGCATTTCAAGTCGGCGCCACGGCTCCTGGCGTCCGCCGAGGGCATGTATTACAAAACCGATGAGGGCAAGACCATCCTCGACGGCTTTGCGGGGCTGTGGTGCTGCAACGCCGGCCACAATCGCAAGCCCATCGTGGAAGCGATCCAGAAGCAAGCCGCGACGCTGGACTACTGCCCGCCGTTCCAGATGGCCCATCCGCTGGGGTTCGAGTTGGCGAATCGCATTGTCGACATCGCGCCCAAGAACATGAAGCACGTGTTCTTCACCAATTCCGGCTCCGAGGCGGTGGACACGGCCTTGAAGATCGCGATTGCCTGGCAGCGCGTGAAGGGCGAGGGCGCCCGCACGCGGCTGATCGGCCGTGAGCGCGGCTATCACGGCGTGGGGTTCGGCGGCATCGCGGTGGGTGGCATGGTGGCCAATCGCAAGATGTTCGGCACGATGTTGCCCGGCGTGGATCATCTGCAGCACACCCACAACCTGGAACACAACGCGTTTTCGCAGGGCTTGCCCGAATGGGGCGCGCACTTGGCCGATGAACTGGAGCGTATCGTCGCGTTGCACGATGCCTCGACCATTGCCGCGGTGATCGTGGAACCGATGGCCGGGTCCACGGGCGTGTTGTTTCCTCCGAAGGGCTACCTGCAACGCTTGCGGGACATCACCAGGAAGCACGGCATCCTGCTGATTTTCGACGAAGTCATCACCGCGTTCGGCCGTTTGGGCGGGGCGTTTGCCGCCGACGTTTTGGGCGTGCAGCCGGACATGATCACGTTCGCCAAGGGCGTGACCTCCGGCACGGTGCCGATGGGCGGCGTCTTGTGCTCCGCGGAAATCCATGATGCCTTCATGAGCGGGCCACCCGGCGCAATCGAACTGTTCCATGGCTACACGTATTCCGCGCATCCGCTGGCGTGTGCCGCGGGCATTGCCACGCTGAAACTCTACGAAGACGAAAAACTCTTTGATCGCGCGGCGGCGATGTCGCCGGCGCTGTCGGAGGCGGTGCACAGCTTGAAGGGCGCTAAGAATGTCATCGACATTCGCAGCTTTGGGCTGGTGGCTGCCATCGAGTTGTCGGCTCGGCCCGGCGCCCCCGGCGCGCGCGGGATGGAGGCGTTCCTGAAGTGCTACGAAAAGGGCGTCCTGATTCGCGTGACCGGCGACAACATTGCCCTCTCGCCGGCGTTCATCATTGAACAGCACCAGATCGACAAGATCATCGAGGTGATCGGGCAGGTGTTGCCGACGATCGAGTAAGGCCTGAAGTGCGCTTGATTTGTTTGAAGGACCTCAGGTCGATGTGGTGGCCCTTGGTCGGCGCTGCTTTTGCGCTGGCGTTTTGCTGTGGGGCGGAAGCCAGAACCACGACCACCTACCAGGTAGTCATCCAGGATCAACCCGCCGGCGTGCAGACCGTCGAGGATCTGGGGGCAGGCAAGGTCCGTGTGAAATTCAGCTACCGCGACAATGGCCGCGGTCCGGACATCTTCGAGGACATCACGGTCGATGCCGAGGGCCTGCTGACCTCGCTCAAGACCACGGGCAAATCCACGTTTGGCGCGCCCATCGACGAACAATTCACGCGCGCCGGCAACAAGGTGTCGTGGAAATCCAAGGCCGACAAGGCCGAGAAGGATGTGCCGGGCAAGGCCCAGTACGTGGCCATTGAGAGTTCGCCTGAATTCAACGCCGTGATCGCGCGCGCGCTGCTCAAGGCCAAGGATCGCAAGCTGGCGTCGCTGCCGTCGGGGCAATTGTCCATCGACAAACTTGCCGAGGCCACGGTTACCCACAAGGGGCCGGGAAAGCCCCGCACCGGCAAGGCCAGCCTGTACGCCATCCGCGGCTTGGGGGTGTCTCCGTCCTACGTCTGGATGTGGAACGGCACGCAGAAAATGCTCGGCTTCGTGGAACCGTCGTTTGCCTTCCTGGAAACCGGCTGGGAGAACAACCACGAAGCGCTGCTCAAGATCCAGATCGACGCGGACGCCAAATCGCACAAGGCGCTCATCGACAAGCTCGCCGTGCGCCGCGATCACCCCATCGTGATCCGCAACGTGAAATGGTTCGATGCCCGCCGTGCCACGATGAACGGCCCAGCTGACGTGCACGTGTATCGCGGGCGCATCGCGGCCATCCTGCCGCCCGCCACACCAATCCATGACGAGGCCACCGTCGTGGACGGCACCGGCAAGTTCCTGTCGCCGGGCCTGTTTGATATGCACGGCCACACCGGGCCGTGGGACGCAGTGCTGCAAATCGCGGGCGGGGTGACCACGTTGCGCGACATGGGCAATGACAATGCATTCCTGAACAAACTCAAGTCGCGCATCGACAAGGGCGACGCCATCGGCCCCACCATCGTGCCGGCGGGCTACATCGAGGGCAAGAGCCCGTTTTCGTCCTATGGCGGGTTTGTGGTGGACGACGTGGACGGAGCGCGAAAGGCCATTGACTGGTACGCCCAGCACGGCTATCGCCAGATCAAGCTGTACAACTCCATCAAGCCCGAGTGGGTGGCGCCGATCGCAGAATATGCGCACCAACGTGGCATCCGCGTCTCTGGCCACATCCCGGCGTTCATGCGTGCCGAGGAGGCGGTGCGTGCCGGGTTTGACGAAATCCAGCACATCAACCAGGTAGTGCTCAATTTCCTTACCAAGAAAGATGACGACACCCGCACGCTGCTGCGTTTCTATCTGGTGGGCGACAACGCCAACCAAATCGACCTGGAGAGCGACAAGGTCAAGGACTTCGTCAAGCTGTTGGTGGACAAGAAGGTGGCTGTCGACCCGACCTTGACCGCGTTTGAAGCCATGTTCCTGCAACGCCAGGGGGCGCCGAACCCTTCGTTCCGCATGGTCTCGCCCAATATGCCGCCGTCCATCAGCCGCGCGTGGCTCACCAACTCCATGGATGTGAACGACAAGAATGCCGAGCCGTTCAGGAAGTCCTATGAAAAGCTGTTGGGCCTGGTAAAAAAAATGTACGACGCCGGCGTGCCGATCCTGGCAGGCAGTGACGACATTGCCGGGTTCACGATGCACCGCGAACTCGAGTTGTACGTGATGGCCGGTTTGACGCCTGCGCAGGCGTTGCAGATTGCCACGCTCAATGGAGCGCGCTATTCGCAAGTGGAACACCGCACCGGCACCATCGAGGTTGGCAAGGACGCCGACCTCGTACTCATGAATGAGGACCCCACCAAGGACATCGGCGCCGTGCGCAAGATTGCAATGACCATGAAGGGCGGGGCGATGTTCTATCCTGCGCAGGTGTTCGAATCACTGGGCGTGAAGGCATTCTTGCCGCCGCCCCCGTTTTTGAGCAAAGTGCCGCCATGAAAGCCGAAGAGAAAAGTAGTCGCCGCATGCTGTAAAGCCCTGCTGCGGCCATTTATTGGCGTTAGCGATGGCAACTGCTCCAGACAAGCCGATATCGTGTCGCTGCCAGCAGACCGCTAGATACGCATGCGCGCTGCTGGTGGACCAGCCCCGAAGGCCTGGGCGTGAGCGATGGTGGTCGACTATGACCCGGCGCTGGAAACGCCATCGCCAGCAAAGAAGTAAGCAAAGCCCGCGCTTGATGTTGCCCTGCTGATGGCGAATACAGGCGCGATGGTCATCAACCCGTACGTGTACACCAAGGACCCTTACGACACGCTGCGCGATTTCACACCGATCGCACGCACGGCCCAGCAGCCGCTGGCGCTGGTGACCAACGTGGACTTTGCGCCGAAGACGTTCAGCGAATTCGTGGCCTATGCCAAGGCCAACCCGGGAAAGGTCAATTACGGGTCCGCGGGCAATGGCGGCATTTCACACCTGGTGCCGGAAATGCTGGAAGACGCGGCGGGCATCAAGATGGTGCATATCCCGTACAAGGGCTCAGCCCCTGCGTTCACGGACCTTCTGGCGGGTCAGGTGCAGTTCATGGCGGAGTCGATTCCGCTGGTGAGCCAATACCTGAAAGCGGGCAAGGTGCGGGCGTTGGCCATGACGGGCAAGGAACGCAACAGCGCGATTCCGGACGTGCCCACCATGGCGGAAGTGGGCATCAAGGATTTCGAAGTCGTGGGCTTTTACGGGGTGCTGGCACCGCCCAGACTGCCCGCCGATGTGCTCGCAAAGCTTAACGAAGCGTTCAAAAAGACCCTGGCGAACGAAGACGTGCGCACCAAGATGGTGTCGCAAGGTGCGGATCCTGCCTATCTCGACAGCACGCAGTTCACCGGCTTCATGAGGGGCCAGTTGGAGAAGTGGCAGGCCGCCGTGAAAAAAGCCAACGTGAAACTGGATTGATTTCCATGGCCGATCTTCCCCCGCTGCCGACGATCACCCCCGGCCGTTACCGGCACTACAAGGGTGGTGAATACGAAGTGATGGGGGTGGCCCGCCACAGCGAAACGATGGAAGTCGTGGTGGTCTATCGACCGTTGTACAACGATTCTGGCTGGTGGGTGCGGCCGTACGCGATGTTCGTCGAAGTCGGTGAGTTCGAGGGGCGCATGCAGCCGCGCTTCGCCCGCATGGAGGGCGCGAAGCTTGGCGCGTGACTGTCTAGTTCGCCCGCTGGTGCCGGACGACGCCGACGCCTACCGCGCCCTGATGCTGCGCGCCTATGCCGAGCACCCCATGGAATTCACCTCCACCGTGGCCGAACGCGCGGTGCAGCCGCGCGAGTGGTGGGTGAAACGCATCGGCCACGAACTCGCCGCGGCACGCGCGTTCGGTGCGTTCATCGATGGTGCCCTGTGCGGTAGCGTGGCGCTGGAATTCGAAGCGCGGGAGAAAACCCGCCACAAGGCGGCGTTGATTGGCATGTACGTGGCGCCCGAGGCGCGCGGGAGGCGGGCAGGGCAGGCGCTGGTGAATGCCGTCCTCGCGGCCGCGCGCGCCCGCCCGGGGGTGAAGCAAGTGATGCTGACGGTCACGGAAGGCAATGCGCCCGCCGCGGCGCTGTATGAGGCCTGCGGGTTCGTGGCCTATGGCACTGAGCCGCGCGCCGTGTTTGCCGACGGCGCGTATCGCGGCAAAGTCCACATGTGGTGTGATCTGACGGAGAAATCTGCATGAAGCAATCCCTCCTGCATGTCTCCCTGGTGGTGCGGGACTACGACGAGGCGATCGCGTTTTACGTCGGCAAGCTCGGCTTCGAGTTGGTGGAAGACACATTCCAGCCGGAACAGAACAAGCGCTGGGTGGTGGTGCGGCCGCGCGGCTCGGAGGGCGCCTCCATTGTCCTGGGCCGCGCCAACAAGCCGGAGCAGCAGGGATTCATCGGCAACCAGGCCGGCGGGCGTGTGTTCCTGTTCCTGCAAACGGATGATCTCAAGCGCGATGTCGAGCGCATGAAAGCGCACGGAATCGAATTCGCGCGCGAACCCACCGAATTCAGTTACGGCACCGTGGCCGTGTTCAAGGACCTCTACGGCAACCTGTGGGACCTGGTGCAACGCAAGGACGCTGCATGAAACGCATTGCGCGTTGCGCCTGTGGCGATGCGTCTATCACCGTGGACGGCGAACCCGATCAATTCGGAGTCTGCCACTGCGCTAATTGCCGACGACGCACCGGCAGTGCCTTCGGGATGTCCGCGTACTTCCGGTGCGAACAGGTGCAGGAGCAAACCGGCGCGATGCAGGAGTACGCGTTCCACCACGCCGCGATGAATCACGATCAAGCACGCCACTTCTGCGCACGCTGCGGCACCACGTTGTTCTGGACGATTTCCACGCTACCGCATCTGGTCGGCATTGCGGGTGGATGCTTTACCG
>JBGAUM010000026.1:0-31092 GCA_044228625.1 Usitatibacteraceae bacterium
CCGATGCCGCCCAGCACCGCGGCGGAGAAGGCCTTGAGTCCCAGCAGGAAACCCATCTGATAGTGGGCGATGCCGTAGTAGCTGCCGACCATCACGCCGGCCAGGGCACCGAGTGCCGCGCCGATCATGAAGGTGAAGGAGATGATGTTGTTGATGTTCACGCCCATCAGGCCCGCCACATCCGGGCGCTGCGAGACGGCGCGCATGGCGATGCCCATGCGGGTCCGGTACACCAGGGCCAGCAGCAGGGCCATCATGATGATGGACATCACGATGATCACGATCTGGATGTTGCTGATGGTGGCGCCGTTGGGGTTGCTGGTGATGTGGATCGGCGTGAATTCGACGATCTGCGGGAAGGAGATGTAGTTGCGGCCCCAGATCATCATTGCCACATGCTGCAGGATGATCGATACACCGATGGCCGTGATGAGCGGCGCCAGGCGCGGCGCATTGCGCAGGGGGCGGTAGGCGGTGCGTTCCACGACGTAGCCGGTGGCCATGCATACGGGGATGGCGGCCAGGATGCCCGCCAGCACGATGATGGCCGGTGGTGCGCCGCTGCCTGCGAGGGCGGTGATGACCGTGAAGGCCACCATGGCGCCGATCATGACCACCTCGCCATGCGCGAAGTTGATGAGCTGGATGATGCCGTACACCATCGTGTAGCCCAATGCGACCACGGCATATACGCAGCCCAGGGTCAGTCCATTGATCAACTGCTGAAGAAAAGTATCCATGCGAGACGCAAGGTTGGAAACGGCGACATCGTGACACAAAAAAAACGGCACCGCAGGGGTGCCGTTTTTATGTGCCGGAAAAGACTACTTCTTGGGTGCTTCCGCAGGCTTGGCGTCCTTGGCCGGTGCCACTGCCGGTGCAGCAGCTGGAGCTGGAGCTGCGGCGGCGGGTTGCGCAGGTTGCGGCAAATTGAACTTGGTGGACACGCCCCCCTTGATCACGGCTTCCGGAATGACCTTGCCATCCTTCATCTTGAAGATGGTGATCTCGGCGTCCTTGCGGTCGCCCTTGGCATCGAATTCCACCTTGCCGGTCGCACCCGTGAAGGACACATTGTAGATTTCCGGGCCGAATTTGGCGGGGTCTGCCGAACCGGCCTTCTTCATGGCCTCCAGCACAGCGCGGGTTGCGTCGTAGGTGTACGGCGCGTACTGCTTGATCTCGCCGTACTTGCTGGTAAACGCCTTGGTGAATTCCGGGCTGGCGGCTTCTCGCGGCAGGCCGGCTTGCGAGCACACCAATCCTTCGGCATTTTCCTTGCCGGCGAGATTGCCCATTTCGTCCGTGCAAGCGCCGTCGCCAAACACGAAGATCGCCTTGATCCCGAGTTCACGGGCCTGCTTCACCATCGGGCCGCCGGTTTGGTCCATGCCACCGTGGAAAATCACATCTGGATTTTTGGCCTTGATCTTGGTGAGGATGGCCTTGAAATCGGTGTCGGTGTCGGTGGTGGTGTGCTTGTCGACCACGGCCACTTTGTCGGCTTTCAATTTCTTTTCCACCTCTCCACGCAAGCCCTCGCCATAGGCAGTCTTGTCGTCGATCAGCGCGACTTTCTTGGCCTTCAATTCCGAGGCGATATAGGTCGCCAGCGCCGGGCCTTGCTGGTCGTCACGCCCCACCGTGCGGAACACGCCTTTCAGACCGCGCTCCGTCACCGCCGGGTTGGTGGCGGAACCCGAAACCAACGGGATGCCATTCTTGCTGGTGATCTCGGACGAGGGAATCGTCACGCCGGAATTCAGATGGCCGATCACCGCGGCAACCTTTGCATCGACCACTTTCTGCGCAACGGTGGTGCCAACTTTCGGGTCGCCTTCATCGTCCTCGCCCATGATTTCGAATTTGGCGAGCTTGCCGTCCAGCTTCATCTTGGCGGCGTTGGCTTCATCGAGCGCCAGTCTCACGCCGTTCTCGTTGTCCTTGCCCAAGTGCGGGGTTTTCTTGGTGAGCGGTGCGATCGAGGCAATCTTGACGACGACCGTGGGCTCGGCGGGCGCGGCAGGCGCTGCGGCGGGTTTCGGTTCCTCCTTCTTGCCGCAGGCGGCCAAGGTCACAAGACCGGCGGACATCAAAGCGGTGACAAGAACTTTGGTGGACGATTTCATCGAATCAACTCCTGGAAACGAATGGTAAGGGGGGTGGGATAGGGGTTGGCGGGCAACGGCCCGAAAAACCGCCCATTATGGGAACGCCGATTGTCCCTTGTCAAACAACATCGGCCGGTGTTCCCAATGAAAAAGGGCCGGATTTCCGGCCCTTTCTTGAAGGTGCGCGTGGCACTATTTGACCGAGAGCACCCACTTCACAAGTTTCTTGATGTCATCGTCGGGAACTGCGCCGTTGGGCGGCATCGGCACCGGACCCCAAACGCCCATGCCTCCCTTCTTGACCTTGTCGAACAATGCAGCTTCAACCTTTTTCATGTCCTTCTCTTTGCCGTACTTGGCGGCCACATCCTTATAGGCCGGGCCAACCAATTTCTTGTCCAGCGAGTGGCATGCGGTGCAGTTGTGCTTCTTGGCCAATGCTTCGTCGGCGTGCGCCTGGCCGGCGACGAGAAGTGTTGCGGCAATGGCGAGGGCAATTCGCTTCATCAGGATCTCCGTTCGTTGGGGGATGAGGATTCGGCCAGCACTATAGGGGCATTCAGCGCTGTCCGCAATTGATCAAGGTCGGCAATTGGAGGCAAGCAGGTAACGCCCTGGCAGAGATAGGCGTTGACCCGCTCAGTGGCCGGGCGCGAAAGCGATTCAGGCAGTTTCATGCCAGGCGCCTGGGACACCACCAAAAGACTGGGACGATATTCCATGGCAACCGTCGAGTGCCAAGCCCGAACCCCATCGGCTGGACCGGACAAGATCAACAGACGGGGCGGGTCGAAATGTTCGTCCAGGGCGCCGAGGAGGCTGCCGTGCCCGCTGGGGCGTTCGCGCATGGCCCCGGCAAACGCATGGAACGCGTTTTCCGCAGATTCCACATACCGGGCATCGCCGGTCCAATGCCAAAGGCGCTGGAGCGCAAAGGCGGCCACGCCGTTGCCGGACGGCGTGGCGTTGTCGAAGGAAGGTTTGGTTCGCTGAATGAGCTGTTCGTGATCGTGCGAGGTAAAGAAAAAGCCGCCTGCGTCGTCGTCCTCGAACGCCTCGATGAGCACATCGGCCAGCGAACGCGCAAATGCGAATTCGTTCGGATCGAAGTCGGCCTCTGCCACGGCAAGCACGGCCTTGATCAGGAAGGCATAGTCATCGAGGTAAGCATTGAGCCGGCTCACACCGTCCTTGTGCGTCGCGAACAGCCGCTTGCGATGGGGATCCCACATCGAACCGCGAATGAATCCCAAGGCGCGCCGCGCTGACGCCAACCACTCCGGCTGGTCAAATGCAACAGCAGCACGCGCCATCCCTTCGATCATCAACGCGTTCCAGCTGACCAAGATCTTGTCGTCGCGACCGGGCCGGACTCGGTGTTCGCGCCGGTCGAACAATTTTTGGCGTGCTGATTCGACGAGTGGATCCTCGAAGCCTTCCAACGACGCCAAGATGAAGTGCCAAGACTCTCCTTCAAAATTTGGCGGGCGGTCGAGACCCCAGAGTGGCGCCACGCGCGCCCACTCTGCGGCGGACAGCGCGTCGCGAACCTCGTCGCGTCGCCAAACGTAGTATTTGCCTTCGTGTCCTTCGGAGTCGGCATCCAGCGTGGAGTAGAAGCCGCCGCCCGGCGACTGCATTTCCCGCAGGACCCACTGCGCCGTTGCGAAGGCGCACCGCTGGAACAGCGCGCGTTGCGCCGGATTTTCGGCGATCCGGAATGCGTCTCCAAGAAGTCGCAACAACGGCCCATTGTCGTAGAGCATCTTCTCGAAATGCGGGATGGCCCACTCCTCATCCACCGAGTACCGTGCAAAGCCCCCACCGAGCTGGTCGAACAATCCGCCTCGGCACATCATTTCAAGCGTGTGGCAGGCCACATGGCGCGCTTCCACATCCTGGTGCAGGGCCGCGCGGCGCATGCAGAATTCGATCATTTCAGGATGCAGAAATTTTGGGGCTTGCCCGAAACCGCCCCACTGCGGGTCAAAGCCCGCGCGCATTTCGCGCCAGGCCTGTTCGAGCGGGACGCGATCCAGCGCCCCGCTCGAGGTGGGTGCCGATTGCTGGGCATTCAGTGCCTCGATCAGCCGGCCATTTTGTTCTTGGATCTCCTCGCCACGCTCGCGGTGGTACTGCGCGACACGCTTGAGCAGGTCACCGAAACCGGGGAGTCCATAACGGGCGGTTTTCGGAAAGTACGTACCGCCGAAAAAGGGGGTCGTATCCGGGGAGAGAAACATGGTCAGCGGCCATCCGCCGTTGCGCTGCGTGAGCAGGGCGTGTGCGGTCTGGTAGATCTGGTCAATGTCGGGCCGCTCCTCGCGATCGACTTTGATGTTTACGAAATGCGCGTTCATGACCGCCGCGATCCCCTCGTCCTCGAACGATTCGTGCGCCATGACGTGGCACCAATGACACGCGGAGTAGCCGATCGAAAGCAGGATGGGTTTGCCGGTTTCACGCGATTCCGCGAGCGCCTCGGCGCTCCACTCTCGCCAATGCACAGGATTGTCCGCATGCTGCAGCAGGTAGGGCGAGGTGGATTGTGATAACTTGTTGCTCATGACAGCAATGCCTTTGTGCAGGAGTTCATCATGCCATTCGTTGTGATCGGTGTCATTCTTGTATTGTTGAAGGTGGTGGAAGTGGGTCCCACCGCGAATTTGTCCTGGTTGTGGGTGCTGGCACCCTTCGGCGTTGCATTTATTTGGTGGGAGGTTGTTGCTCCCATGCTCGGTTGGGACAAGCGCCAGGCCGCCAAGCGAATGCAAAAGGATCATGAGGAGGCGCAGGCCTGGAAGAAAAAGACCCGCGGATTCTGAGGGTTTCGCTAGCGGCTCAGCGCGGCCTCCACGGCCATGGCGATCGCCAGAATTCGGCTGTCGCCCATCGTTTCTCCGATCAACATCAAACCCACCGGCCCCTCGCCCGGCGGTTGGCAGGGCAGTGAGACGCAGGGGCGGTCGAGGACATTGAACGGCGCGCAGTTGCGAAGCAGCAGGCTGTTGATGCGGAAAAAGTCGGCGTCGGACGCTTCCAATTCGGCAATACGCGGTGCCACGATGGGTACCGTCGGCGCGACCAGCGCATCGAACCGTGCGGTGACCGCATCCGCCTCAGCGATCAAGGATTTTCGGAGCAACAGCAAGTCGACGTAATCTGCCGCGCTCATCGACGCACCCAGCATCAGCCGCTGACGCACTCGCGGGTCAAACTTTTCGGGAGACTGTTCCAGGCGGTTGCGGTGCAATGCGTAGGCTTCCACCGCGGAAAAATTGGCCTTTGCACTGCCCGCTCGTTCCCGTTCAAGGACCGGAAAATCGAATTCCTCGATGGCCGCACCCGCAGCCGAAAGCACGGACAGCGAGCGCGAGAACGTGCTCGCCACTGCGCGGTCCAGCTCGTCGAGCAGAACCGTTTTCGGGACGCCCAGCCGGAGGCCCTGCAATGGAACACCCGGCAAATTCGGGTGTGTGACGCCCGACAGAATGCCATCCAGCAGGGCACAGCAAGCAACGCTGGCGCCCAATGGTCCGACCGAGTCCCTTGTGAACGACAGCGGGAAGACCCCTTCCAGCGATACACGGCGTTGCGTTGGCTTGAACCCGGTAAGGCCGCAAAGCGCGGCAGGGATCCGGACCGAGCCGCCAGTGTCCGACCCTAGGGTAGCGGCGGCCATGCCGTCCGTGACACTGACCGCACCGCCCGAGGTCGATCCTCCCGGAATGTGCTGATTGGGGCGATCCCACGCGTTTCGCGGCGTCCCATAGTGCGCATTCATGCCATTCGCACCGTAGGCAAATTCCGTCATGTTGGTGCGGCCGATCAATACGGCCCCGGCAGCCTTCAGGCGTGCGACGACCGGCGCATCGACCGTTGCTGGCGGCGCGCTGCCGAGAACCATGGACCCGGCGCGCGTGATTTGCCCTTCCACGTCGAACAGATCCTTGATCGAAATCGGCAGGCCATCCAAGACCGATTTTGGGGTTCCGGCTTGACGCCTCGAGTCTGAAGCGCGCGCCGCCTCCATCGCGCTCTCGCGAAACACCTCGATGAAGGCGCGGATACCTTCGCCAGCCGGATCGTCGATGCGGGACAGGCAATCGCGGGTA
Organism: Usitatibacteraceae bacterium; assembly: GCA_044228625.1. Taxonomy (GTDB): domain Bacteria; phylum Pseudomonadota; class Gammaproteobacteria; order Burkholderiales; family Usitatibacteraceae; genus UKL13-2. The sequence goes on from JBGAUM010000026.1 coordinate 6,227, forward strand.
AGCGATTCGGCGGTGGTGCGGCCGTGCGCCAGGGCATCGGCCAATCGGGACAGGGTCGGCAGGGTCATGCCGCATTATCGGGCATCCGTCCGCGCACGGCCCGGGCGTCACACCAGCGAGCGCGCGAACCTGCTGATCCTGCGAATGCCGGCCACGTCGATGACGTGAATGTCCGCCGGGGGATGGGCGATCGCGTGCAGCATCGCATCGGTGAATGCTTCGCGCGTGACCAGTCCCATCTTCTCGATGCGTTCGCGCTGACCCGGGAACCAAGCCGCGAGGGCCAAGAGCGGCTGCAGCAGCAGCGGCCAGCGATGCCCTGGCCCCAGCACGTACCAGGGACGCACGAACGTCGCGGACAAACCACCCGTCGCCACGCGCTGGCGGATTTTCTCCTCTGCGGCGGCGCGCGACTGGACGTATGCGCGCATGGCGGGGATGCGGCCATCGGGAAACTGGGAGACTGACACATAGACGAGGTGCGGCACACCCGCGACCACCGCCGCGTCGAGTCCCGCTTCCGCGGCCGCCAGGTCAATGTCGAGGAACTCGCGCGCCTTGGACGGATTCGGGCGCGCTACTCCGACCATCTGAACGAAGGTGTCTGCGCCGGCCGCTGCGCGTGCAATGCTCCGCGCATCCAGCGGGTCTCCCTCAACAATGTCAACGGCTGCCGGCAACTGGGCCATCGTCCGGGCGCGGCTGTGCGGCCGTGCCAACGCGCGCACACGACAGCCGCGCTGCAGCAGGGCGGGAATCAACGCCGACCCGAGGTAACCAGTGCCGCCGGAGATGAAAACAAGGGGAGGAGAACCGGATTCAGGTCGCATCGCCCGCTACGCGAACGCGCGGCGGGCGGATGCAAGGAGCCGTCAAAAGAGAATGCGCTTCAGAACAGACCGACGATCTTTCCGTCGTCACCCACGTCGATGGCGTTTGCCGATGGTACTTTGGGCAGGCCCGGCATGGTCATGATGTCGCCGCAGATCATGACGATGAACTCCGCGCCAGCGGCCAGCCGGACCTCGCGGATGGTGACGACGTGGTTCGACGGGGCACCGCGCAGGCTCGGGTCGGTGGAGAAGGAGTATTGCGTCTTGGCCACGCAAATCGGGTAGTGGCCGTAGCCGTCCTCCTGCAGCTTCTTGATCTGCGCGCGCACCTTGGAATCCGCCGTAATGTCGGACGCGCCATAGATCTTGGTAGCGATGGCCTTCATCTTGTCCCACAGCGGCGCGGACTCCTCGTACACGAACTTGAATCCGGCCGGCTTCTCGCACATGTCGACCACCATGCGGGCGAGGTCCGCCGCACCCTTGCCGCCGTCGGCCCAATGCTTGGCGACTACGACCTTGGCGCCCATCTTTTCGCAGCGCTCCACCAGCAGCTTCAATTCAGCTTCCGTGTCATGTGTGCGATGGTTGATCGAAACCACGCAAGGCAGGCCGTAGTTTTGCGTCACGTTGTGGATGTGACGCTCGAGATTCACGATGCCCTTTTCAAGCGCCGCGACGTTTTCATTGGACACTTCCTTCACATCCATGCCGCCGTGATACTTGAGCGCGCGGATCGTGGCGACGATTACCACGACCGACGGGCGCAATCCCGATTTGCGGCATTTGATATCGATGAATTTTTCTGCGCCCAGATCGGCCCCGAAGCCCGCCTCGGTCACCACATAGTCACCCAGTTTCAAGGCTGTTTGTGTGGCGATGACCGAGTTGCAACCGTGCGCGATGTTGGCAAACGGCCCACCGTGAATGAACGCCGGGTTGTTCTCCAGCGTCTGCACGAGATTGGGCAGCAAGGCGTCCTTCAGCAACGCGGTCATGGCGCCTTGGGCGTTCAGGTCGCGCGCGAGGATCGGTTTCTGCTCCTTGGTATAGGCGACAACGATGTTGCCGATACGCTGTTTCAAATCCTTGACTGACGTCGAGAGACAGAAGATGGCCATGATCTCGGACGCCACGACGATGTCGAACCCGTCCTGGCGCGGATACCCGTTGGCCGGGCCGCCCAAGGCAATGGTGATGTCACGCAGCGCACGGTCGTTCATGTCCATCACGCGCTTCCAGACGATGCGACGCACATCGATGCCGAGTTGATTGCCATGGCTGATGTGGTTGTCGATCAATGCAGCCAACAGGTTGTTGGCCAAGGCGATGGCATTGAAGTCGCCGGTGAAATGCAGGTTGATGTCTTCCATCGGCACCACCTGGGCATAACCGCCGCCTGCCGCACCGCCCTTCATTCCGAACACCGGGCCAAGCGACGGTTCGCGAAGGCAGATGATCGCCTTCTTGCCGATGTGATTCAGCGCGTCTCCCAATCCCACTGTGGTCGTGGTTTTGCCTTCGCCTGCCGGCGTGGGCGAGATGGCGGTCACCAGGATCAGCTTGCCGTCCTTTTTGCCCTTGAGCGAATCCACATACTCCAGCGACACTTTTGCCTTGTAGCGGCCGTAGGGCTCGAGCGACTCCTCAGGGATGCCGATCTTCGCGGCGATCTCCTGGATTTTTTTCATGCTCGCCTTCTGGGCAATCTCGATGTCGCTTAACATGACATGCACCTCCGTGATTTTTCAGGCCCAAAGTATGAAACCGGGGCAAAAAAACGCACCTTGACTCGAATCAATCGAATTGAGGCAATGGCGACCATGCAGGGGGAAAATGTGGTTGATGTCAGTCAAGAAATCGAGGCCGTCCACGCGCATCCCGCCGTGCGGCGCGTTCGTGCCGCCTTGGATGCCGCGGGGGTCCCGACGCCGATCCGGGTCATGAGCGAGGCGACGCATACTGCGCAGGCGGCGGCTGAGGCGCTGGGGATTTCCGTGTCGGAAATTGCGAAATCCATCATCTTTCGCGCAGCAGATGATCGCGCGGTCCTGGTGATCACCAGCGGTGCCAATCGTGTGGATCGCAAAAAGGTCGAAGCCGCCATCGGCCAGGCCATTGGAAAAGCCGATGCCGATTTCGTGCGCGCCACGACGGGATTCGTAATTGGTGGCGTGGCGCCCATCGCGCACGAAACACCGCCCATCGCCTTGATGGATCGTGACTTGCTGGGTTTTCAAGCGGTGTGGCCTGCAGCGGGTCACCCGAATACCATGGTCCAGGTGTCACCGGCGGTGCTGCGGCAGATCAGTGGTGCCACCGTTGCCGACATTGCCGAGGAGAAGTGAAATGCATGCAAACGAACAACTGATCCGCAATTTTTATGCTGCGTTTGCAGTCCGTGATGCCCAGGGCATGGCGGCGTGCTACCACCGGGACGTCTTTTTTTCCGACCCGGCGTTCCAAAGCCTTCGCGGACCCGAAGCGACGGCCATGTGGTCGATGCTCACCGCGCGTGGCAAGGACCTTGAAATCATCCTGGTTGACGCAAGCGCTGATGACCAGGGGGGGCGTGCGCGCTGGGATGCGATCTATACCTTTTCGCAAACCGGTCGCAAGGTGCACAACAAGATTTCCGCCATGTTCGCCTTCAAGGACGGCAAGATCGTGCGGCATATCGACCGCTTCAACTTCTGGATGTGGGCCAAACAGGCCCTGGGGGCGCCAGGGCTGTTGCTGGGATGGTTCGGCCCGTTCAAGGGTGCGGTGCGCAAGAAAGCGGACAAATCGCTGCGCGCCTACATGCAGGAAAACGCCGGGAAATTTCCGGTCCCCACCTAGCGCGCGTCCGGTCCGGTCAGGCGGGTTTCTTGGCCTGCAACATGAACACGTTGCCGATGACCAGAAGTCCTGCGCCAGCAAGGGTCAAGGCGCCCCAGGTGAATTTTTCGAACAGGGCTGACACGACCAGGGCGACGACCGGCGTCATGACGCCTACATACGAGGCTGGCGCTGCGCCGATGCGTGACACAAGCGTGAGGTAACAGGCGAACGTGACGATGGAACCCAGCAACGTGAGATACAAGAGCGTGGCGGCGTACGGGATCGTCCACGCGAAATTCAATGGTTTCCCCAACACAAGGCCGATCAGCAAAGCGGTCATGCCGCCATAAAACATGCCCCAGGCCATCGTGGGCCAAATGGGCAACTTGCGTTTCTGGACGCGCATCGCCAGCATGGTGCCGCCACATGAGATCAGGACCGAGAGAATGGTGTACCACGCACCCAGCGTCGCATTCCGGCTCTCACCGACGTGGGCAAATTCATGCCAGAACACCAGAATGATCCCGACAATTCCCAGCAGGGAGCCCATCAGCACCGGCCGTGTGATCGGCGTGCCGAAAAAAAGGCGCGATGCAAACATCGCCAACATCGGGCTGGCCGAATAGCCGACGGCCACCATGCCGGACACGATATAGGTTTCTGCGACATAGACAAGGATGTAACTCACGCAATACATGCCCAGTCCCATCAGGAACATGTCGACATGGGCTGCGCGGCCGAACACGAGCGGGATGCCCCGCCACTTGCAGAATCCGAACAGCACGAGGCCCGCCAGGGTAAATCGGTAGCCGACCGACATCTCCGGCGCCACCGCGCCGAGCTGGTACGTGATGGCGAGCCAGGTCGAGCCCCAAATCGCCACGCAGACGGCAAACAAGGTCCTGTTGCTGAAATGAAGTTGCATTGGCGGGCTGCCTGATTTCGAAATGTGGCGCCAGAAACAATCGTCCCCGCTGGCGCGGGGACGGAGGTACGACTGAACGCCGCAGGGATTACTTCGAAATGCCCAGCTCCGACAGCACGAAGGCATAGGTGACAGCCGTCTCTTTCAGCGCATCATAGCGGCCGGATGCGCCCCCGTGACCCGCTTCCATCACGGTCTTCAGGTACAGCGGGTTCTTGTCGGTCTTGAGCGTGCGCAGGCGGGCGACATACTTGGCCGGTTCCCAATACATGACCTGGGAATCATTGAGCGATGTTTCGACCAGCATCGAGGGATATGCCTTCTTCTCCAGATTTTCATATGGTGAATACGAGCGCATATATTTGTACGCCTTTTCCTCGTTCGGGTTGCCCCACTCGAGGTACTCCCCGACGGTGAGTGGAAGCGTCGAGTCCAGCATCGTGTTCATGACGTCCACAAACGGCACCTGTGAAACCACCGCCTTGAACAGATCCGGACGCAGGTTGGTCACCGCGCCCATCAACAAACCACCGGCGCTGCCGCCCTGAATCGCAAGGAGTTTTGGCTCCGTGTACTTCTGGGCGATCAAATGCTCTGCCGACGCGATGAAGTCAGTGAACGTATTCATCTTCTTCATCATCTTGCCGTCGTCGTGCCACTGCTTGCCCATCTCGCCGCCTCCGCGGATATGGGCGATGGCAAAGATCATGCCGCGGTCCAGCAGGGCCAGCCGATTCGACCGGAACGCCAAGGGCATCGAGATGCCATAGGACCCATAGCCATACAGCAGGGTCGGTTGGGGTCCGGCCTTCTTGAGCGACTTTTTGTAGACGATCGAAATGGGCACCTTGGTGCCGTCCTTTGCCGTGGCCATGATGCGCTCGGACTGGTAGTCCTTGGTGTCGTAGCCCCCCAGCACGGGCTGCTGTTTCTTCAGCGTGCGCTCGCGCGTCGATACGTCGTAGTCATAGACCGAATTCGGAGTGACCAGCGAGCCGTAGTTGAAGCGGAACAATTTCGTATTGAACTCGGCGTTTTGTCCGGGAGATGCATCGTACGCCGGTTCCGGGAAGGTCATGCTGTGCGGCTTCCGGGTCTTCATGTCGAAAATGCGCAATTGCGGAAGGCCGTTCTTCTTCTCGACCACGACGAAGAAATCCTTGAACATGTCCACGCCGTCGATCTTTACGTCCTTGCGGTGCGGAACCAATTCCTTCCATTTGGCCTTGTCGGCTTTGCCGAGCGGCGCAGTGACCAACCGATAGTTGCGGCCCTTGTCGTTGGTCATGATGAACAGCTCTTTGCCGGCGTGTTCAATGTAGTTCTTGATGTTTTCCTTGCGGGGCAGGTAGGACACAAACTTGCCATCCGGCTTGTTGGCATCCAACAGCCATGTTTCGTTGGTCTCCGAGCTTTCCGACACCAGGGTCACATAGCCCTGGCTGCGCGTGGTTTCCACGCCGATGTTGTAAAGCTCGTCTTTTTCGTTGTAGAGCTCTTCGGATTTGCCGCCCAGCACATGGCGGAACATGCGGTCCGATCGCTTGGTGGTCTTGTCTTCGGTCACGTAGAACAAGGTCTTGTTGTCGTTGGCCCACGCGATCGACGTGACGCGCTCTGCGGTGTCCGCAAGAGTCTGGCCGGTTTCCAGGTTCTTCACCCTCAAGGTGTATTGGCGAAACCCGGTGAAATCCGTGGAGTAAGCCAAGAGCTTTCCATCCGGGCTCACGTTGTAGGCACCCAGCCCGACAAACTTGTTGTCCTTGCCGAATTCATTGAGGTCGAGGACGATTTCTTCCTTTGCATCCAATGAACCTTTCTTGCGGCAATAGATGTTGTACTGCTTGCCCATTTCTGTGCGCGAGTAGTACCAGTATTCGCCCTTGCGGTAGGGTACGTTTTCGTCGGTTTCCTTGATGCGCGAGAGCATGTCCTTGTAGAGCTGCTCTTCCAGCGGCTTCAGAGACGCCATCATGGCTTCCCGATAGGCGTTCTCAGCCTTGAGGTAGTCAATGACCTCAGAATTGCTCTTGTCGCGCAGCCAGAAGTAGTCGTCGACGCGCTTGTCACCGAATTTTTCAAAGGTTTGCGGCTTCTTGGCCGCGACAGGTGGCGTGGGCATGGGAGCAGTCTGGGCAAGCAGTTGGGTGGACATGAAGGCTGTGGCAGCCAATAACAGCAAAGAGCGGCGCATGGATTTTCCCGGCAGAAAACAAGAGGGCGCATTATAAGGTGCACCACCTTGCGGCATCCGTAACGGTCTGTGACCATAGGGAATTGGCGGAAAACTCAAGGCCTGGCGAGGGTTTCAGGGGGAAAATGCCCCGGAAGGCTCGCCGGTACTCGAGAGATGCCGTTGCGCCAGGCGTTGTTACGCCTCGATACAATCGCCGGCGCGCCGAGTCAACATCCCGACGCCTTGCGCGTTGAATGTCGTGCAGACTGCGACAACGCTTCGCAGACCCTAAACCGTTTTGAAACTAGGAAAAAACACCATGAAAAGCTCGTCTTTGATTGCTTCCCTCGTCGCGGCCGTGATGATTGCCCCGGCCTTCGCACAAGCCCCCGCCGCTCCGGCAGCTCCCGCCACCCCGAAAGTGGACGCGCGCCAGGACAACCAGCAAAAGCGCATCGAACAAGGCGTTGCATCGGGCCAGTTGACCCAGAAAGAGGCGGCCAAGCTGGATGCAGGCCAAGCCAAGGTCCAGGCGGCAGAAGACAAGGCCAAGGCCGACGGCAAGGTCACCAAGAAAGAGCGTGCCAAGATTGCCAAGAAGCAAAACAAGCAAAGCAAGAAAATCGCCAAGCAAAAGCACGACAAGCAGACGACCGAGCCCGCACCGACCAAGTAATTTCAACGGTCGATCGCCGGGTTAGTCCGGTTGCTATACTGGCGCGCCCCTCAAAAGGCGCGCCATTTCCTTTTGTGAAACCATGTTCGAAGTCACTCCACTTACTGCGGGTAGCAAGGCCGAGTTCTACCGCGAGCTCGATCGCCAGCTGGAAAGCCTGCTCGCAGGCGAACGCGATTTCATCGCCAATGCGGCAAACCTCTCGGCGCTGATTTTCAATTTGGTGCCTGACCTCAATTGGGCGGGCCTCTATCTCATGCGCGGCAACGACCTGCTCCTCGGTCCATTCCAAGGCAAGCCGGCCTGCGTCCGGATTCCCGTGGTTCCTGTGCCCCGCGGGGTGTGTGGCGCCGCTGCCGCGTCGCGTCGAACCCAGCTTGTCGAAAATGTCCACGAATTCCCCGGGCACATTGCCTGTGACGGGGCGTCGAACTCCGAGGTGGTGGTGCCGCTTATCGTCGGAGACCGTGTCATCGGCGTGCTCGACATCGACAGCCCCAAGTTGGCCCGATTCGACCTGGACGATCAGCGCGGATTCGAGGCGTTGGCCGCGACTTTTCTGCGCCTGACCGACATCCCGCAGGAGTAGGGGTTTTGCGGGGGCTGACGCGCCCTGATTCCAAGTGCAAAATGGGGCGATGCCGCTGACGTCGCTTCTGGTTGATTTCAACTCCTATTTCGCGTCTTGCGAACAGCAGGTGCGGCCGGAGTTGCGTGGGCGGCCCGTTGGTGTGGTGCCGATGCTTGCGGATACCACCTGCCTGATCGCCGCCAGCTACGAAGCCAAGAAATTTGGCGTGAAGACGCTGACCAACGTCGGCGAGGCAAAGAAGCGCATCCCTGACATTGCACTGGTCGTCGCCCGGCATGAGCTCTACATCGACTTTCATCATCGTGCGGTCAAGGCCGTCGATGAAGTGGCCCCGGTGCGCGAAGTATTGTCCATCGACGAAATGGTTTGCGACCTTCCTGCCGGATTCAAGGCCCGCGACAAGGCGATCGAACTGTCCCAGCGCATCAAACAAAACATGGCCGACAAGGTGGGCGAGTACCTGAAAGTGTCGATCGGACTGGCGCCCAATACCTTTCTGGCCAAGCTGGCCTCCGACATGCAAAAGCCGGATGGCCTGGTGGTGCTGGAGGAATCCGATGTGCCGGAAAGAATCCGGCACCTTCCGGTCCGGGCCCTGAACGGCATCGGGGAGAACATGGAGGCGCGCCTTGCGAAACATGGCATCTTGAGCATCGACGACCTTTATGCGCAGTCACCGGACCAATTGAGGACGGTATGGGGTGGCGTCGGCGGTGAACGCTTTTGGCGAAAACTGCGCGGCGAGGAGGTGCACGACATTGATCACGGCATGGGATCAATCAGCCACTCGCACGTCCTGGCACCGGAAGTCCGCAACAAGGATGACGCATATGCCGTGATCAACCGGCTGACGCAAAAAGCGGCGATGCGGCTTCGCAAGGTCGGTCAATTTACGAGCGACATGGCGATCAAGGTCAAGTTCCTGAACGGGCCGTCCTTCGAGAACGCCACGCGGTTCCTGGAAACGCAAGACACCCTGGACTTGATGCATGCACTGGACCAGCTTTGGTTGAAGTTTCCAAAGAAAAAGGCGCTGACGCCGCTTCAGGTGGCGGTCGTTCTTTCGGGCCTCTCTTCCGCACAGACGCAGAGCGGCAGGCTGTTCGACGAACTGGAAAAGAGTGCTTCGAAAGCCAAGCTCAATGCGGCGATCGATTCCTTGAACGTGCGTTTTGGCAAGCATGCAGCGTATTTTGGCGGGGCCCATCGCGCCATTGACCATGGCAAGCTTGCGATCGCGTTCAACCATATCCCCGACGTGGAAACGGAAAAATGAGGGCCGCGCCAGCAAAGCGCAATCCGGCACCTGCCGGTTACAGCGGAACCCCGTTGCCCAAAAAAATCGGTTTGAAGGAGGGCGGCACCCTGACCCTGATCGGTGCGCCCAAGGGGATCGATGCGCTGTTTGACCCGCTGCCACCCCAAGCGCGCTTGATGACCCGGCAAAGTGCCCAAATGGCGTTGGCCCTCTTGTTCTGCGCCGATCAGGCCGCCTTGTCCCGGCACTTTTCCGACGTGACCGCGAAGATGCGCGAGGACGGCGCCTTGTGGGTCGCCTGGCCGAAGAAGTCCTCGGCGCTGTTCCGCGATTTGACGGAAGATGGCATCCGGACGGTGGTGCTTCCCTCCGGCTGGGTGGACGTGAAAGTGTGCGCGATCGACGCGGACTGGTCGGGGCTAAAATTGATGAAAAGAAGGGAGCTGCGCGGCGCGAAGTGACGGCCGCGGACAACAACATGCCCATGCGCAATCAAGTGATGCTTATCACCGGGGCTTCGACCGGCATCGGCGAAGCGCTGGCAGTCGACCTTGCAAGGCGCGGGGTGAAAGTCGTGTTGACGGCCAGAAGGCTTGCGGAATTGCAGCGTGCGTCGATTTCGCGATTCGCGCCAGCGGCGGACAAGCCCTGGCGCTCCCTTGCGATGTGACGCGGCGCGAGGACAATGTTCGCGTGGTCAATGACACGATCCGGCATTTCGGAGCGTTGGACGGCCTGATCCTGAACGCGGGCGCCACGATGTGGGCAAGGTTTGAGGATATCGAGGATCCTGCGATGCTTGAGCGCCTCATGCAGGTCAATTACATGGGGGCGGTGTACGGCGTCCATGCCGCGTTGCCCCATCTCAAAAAATCACGCGGACGCATCGTCGGAATTGCCAGCCTGACCGCATTGACCGGCGTCCCGACGCGCAGTGGGTATGCCGCTTCCAAGCACGCAATGCGCGGTTTCTTTGATTCCCTGCGCATCGAACTCAAACCGTCTGGCGTGTCGGTGACCATGATCTACCCGGGTTTCGTGGCCACGGGCATTCGTGAAAATGCCACGGCTGCGAACGGTGAATCGGCAAAGGTCGATCCGGTGGACCCCAAGAAAGTGATGAGTGTCGACGAGTGCGTTTCACTGATCGTGCCGGCCATTGAGTCGCGCCAGCGGGAAGTGGTCATGACCGGGAAGGCCAAGCTTGCACAGTGGGTCAAGCTCATTGCCCCCGAGTGGGTGGATGGCATGGCCGCTCAGGCGGTAGCCGCCAACCAGGCGCATGTGGACCGCCAGCTGGATGCTTTGGGGAAACGCGCATGAAGGCCGCCTATATCGAACGATTTGGCGGCCCGGAGCAACTGATCGTGGGTGAACGCCCCGGCCCGGAATGCGGTCCGCATGATTTGCTGGTCCAGGTGAAGGCCGCGAGCGTGAATCCGGTGGATTGGAAGATTCGCGAGGGCAAACTCAAGATCATGATCAAGTACCGCCTTCCGCTGATCCTTGGCCAGGATTTGTCGGGCGTGGTGGTAAAGGTCGGCTCCAAAGTGTCGCGCTTCAAATCGGGGGACGAAGTATTTGCGCGACTCGACAAATCCACCATCGGCAGTTTTGCGCAATACGCTGCGGTTCGCGAGTCTGATGCGGCATTGAAACCCGCCAACCTGACCCATGTCGAGGCGGCATCGATCCCCCTGGTCGGCTTGACCTCCTGGCAGGTGCTGCGAGACATGGTGGGATTGAAGCCTGGCCAACTCGCGCTCATCCATGCAGGCTCCGGCGGCGTGGGCACTTTTGCGATCCAGCTTGCCAAAGTGCTTGGCGCAAAAGTCGTGACGACGACCAGCGTGCACAACGGGCCGCTGGTCAAACGCCTCGGCGCCGACCGCGTCATCGACTACAAGTCCCAACGCTTCGAGGATGTGGTGAAAGACGCCGATTTTGTGTTTGACACGCAGGGCGGGGACGTCTTGACGCGCTCCATCACCGTGGCCAAGCGTGGCGGATGGGTCGTGAGCATCGGCTCGATCCCGACGCCGCGGGTGATGAAAGACTGGGGCTTGGCGAAGTGGAAGCAATGGTTGGCGGCAACCATGAACCGCAAGCCGATGGCGCTGGCAAAAGCACGCGGCGTCAAGTACGACTATCACTTCATGACGCCGTCCGGCCAGCAGCTCGCCGCCATTGCGAAATTGCTGGAAGACCGGAAGATCGTGCCGGTGGTGGACAAGGTCTTTCGCCTCGATCAGGCCCGCGAGGCATTTGCGTATGCGGAGGCGGGGCGAACCGTGGGGAAAGTCATCATCACGCCTTGATCGCGTGTTCAACCGCCACGCGGCAGGGTTGGTGGCGATTGCCGGTAGAATCCGAAACGCGTGATTGGGCGTGCAGCTCCAGCCTTTTTCGCCCCAAACGCCGCGCCAGTCCTTGAGTTTTCAATCCTGAGGCATCTCGTTCCATGACATTGAGCACCTGGCTGGCCTTCTTTGCCGCGACGATCCTGTTGTGCTTTTCGCCCGGTCCGGGCGCGCTGTCGAGCATGTCTGCCGGCATGAAATATGGATGGCGCCGCGGCATGTGGAATTGCCTCGGCATGCAGGCCTCGATCATCGTCAACAGCACCATCATCGCGCTGGGATTGGGCGCCATCCTGATGGCCTCCACGACCGCTTTTGAAGTCATGAAGTGGTGCGGCGCGCTCTATCTCGTCTGGTTGGGCATTCAGAAGTTTCGCGAGCCCCCGGTCCCGTTCGAAGAGATCGCCGCCAAGACGGAATTCAAGGACACGTCCACGCGCGGCATCTTCCTGCAAGGTTTTCTGGTGAGCCAGACCAACCCCAAGGGCCTTCTGTTCCTGCTCGCCGTGCTGCCGCAATTCGTGGACCCATCGCAGCCGACGTTGTCGCAGTACGTGATCCTGACCTTGACGCTGGTCGCGGTGGATATCGTCGCGATGGGTTGCTACACCGCATTCGCAGCCAAAGTGCTGGCCCTGTTGAAAGACCCGGGGCATATCCGCTGGACCAACCGCGGGATTGGGAGCCTGTTTGTCGCAGCGGGCGGGATGCTTGCGATGTTCAAACGGTAACGATTGCAGGACAGAAACTCGGTCTCTGAGCCAACTTTGGTTTCGGGGCGCAAGTACTAGTCTTGCGCCGCGACTTATCGATGCCGCCCTCCAAACACCGCGAGGAATACAAACAGCGCGATCAGAATTCCGCACACCAAAAAGAAAATCTTCCAGCCTGATTTCGGCGATTCCCCCTGCACCTCACCCGTCTGCCCGTTGACGACAAACCGGTAGGTCTTGCCGCCATAGAGGTACGCCGAAACCCACATCGGCAGCAGGATGTGTTTGAACGTCAGGTGGCTGTATTGGGTATTGAAGGATGAAATCCGCTGGTGGTCGCCGCCAATGTCCGCGCGTACCAATTGCTCGATCTTTGCGTCGATGAGTTGCTTGCCGGTGCCGAAAGCAGCGCGCAGGCCCACCTGGTAGGCCTCGGCCTGAAAACCCGTGATGTATTCGTCCTGGTACGGAACAAGTTCTTTCGTGTTCCATCGCGACATCGACGCGGAAAATTTCGCTGCGATCATGCTGCCGACCGCGCCGCCCGCAATGCCACCGACTTGCGCCAGCGCGCGCTGCGCCTCGACGGCGCCTCCCTTGTCGGGCAACTTGCCGCCGAACGCACTCTTGCTTCCCGACACCAGCACGTCATCGTGGAAGTACGACACGTTGCCCGAGACACTGGTCCATTCTGTGCGCGTGCGCGATTCGGTGACAGTTTCCCCTTTGCTGTTGGTGGTTTGGTACTGCTCCGTGTAATCGTCACCGCGTTGGCCCGAATAGCGCGTGTACGTTTGCGCATCGAAGGTCCAGTACGGCACATAGATGCCTTTGATCCCGCCATCGCTTTGCGCGTATTTCTTCAGCGCCGAGGGTGCGAGCCAAAGCCCCTTGATCCACTTTCGCCACTTGTCCTGCGCCTGCACCTTGGTGATCTTGAACGGCACCAGCGACTTGGGCTTGATGAGGCGCTGGGCGTAGGATTTCGACGTGATCGGTGTCCCGCAAAACGTGCACGCCGAGGCATACAGGTTGGAAGGCAACGTCTGTTCGCCGCCACAGTTCTTGCACTTCACCTGTTCCTGCTGAAAGGTCTCGCTGTCCTTCTCGAGCTTGGCCAGCCACTCTTCCAGCGACAGTTCCTGCACAAGGTCGTCGGTTTCCGGGATGTCGTTGACGTCACCGCAATACGGACACTTCAATGTCTTGCTGCCCGGTGCGAATGACAACTTGGCGCCGCAGGACTTGCACGGGAACGCTTTGACGGTGGCTGCCGTCATCTGGTCCAGCGTGGTTTGCGAAGGATTGGGATTTTGCATGGTCACAATTTGAGCCGGGCCATGGAGTGCACATCGGCAAACTGGCCATTGCGGAACGCATACGCCCTGTGCGTGCCTTCAATCTCAAAACCGAACTTCTTGTACAGCGCGATGGCCGCCGTGTTGTCGGTGAACACTGTCAATTCCAGGCGTGTGAAATTGAGCCAACGGTCGGCGAGATCCACTGCCGCACTGATCAGGGCCGTGCCCACGCCGCGGCCCTGCCAGGCGTCATGCACGGAGATGCCGAATGACGCCACATGCTTCCTGCGCACGTGGCGGGTTTCCACAATCAGTCCTGCATTGCCGACGACCTTGCCGTCGCACTCTGCGACCAACAAATGGCTGCCCGCCGGCAGCTCGGCCAAGCGCTTGCGGAACGTCTCTCGTGAGGACAATGGAATTTGCAGCGTGCCGCTTTGCGCCAGCGGCTGCATCATCGTTTCCCAAATGGCGTCGGAATCTTCCGGCTCGGCGGCGCGGACGGTGATGGACATGGCGATACCCTCTCTCACACCCACTTCCGCGAGCGGAAGTGGGTCGATCGTTCACAGGACGTGAAATCAGGCCGGCGGAATCGGCGGCGGCACGTTGGCAAACAATGCGCCCAGCTCGGGAACCGTCCCCGCTTGGGTCCAGGCCGCCATGCCCGCTTTCCAAACCAGGGAATCGCGCTTCAAGGTGCCGCTGGTGACATGGGCTTGCAGTGCCGTGAGGTCGAACGGACCGGCCTGTTGGCCATTGATGGCGACGTGAAACGCAACCGCCGTCGGCAATGGCGGCGGCACGGCGCCACCTCCCATTCCGCCCCCCATGCCGGCGGCACCCGCCTGCATGGCCGCGCCCATTTGACCGGCCATGGCACCCCCCATCGCAAAACCGGCGCCCAAGCCCATGCCGGCACCGGCTGCACTGTTCGGTGTGGTGGCGGCATCGCGAATGGCGCTGGCAGTTTCGTATTGCGTATAGGCCTGGAGGTTTCCAACGGCGGCAATGGCACCGCGCTTGTCGATGGCCTTTTCCACTTCTTCCGGCAATCCGACGTCTTGAACCTGCACCTCGCAAAGTTCAATTCCCATGGATTCAAAATCAGGCCCGATGCGCTCGCGCAACATCTGCCCCATGGTCGAGACCTTGGCCTCAAGATCGATGATCGACAAGCCCAGTTCGGGCATCACTTCCTTAATGCGCAGGCCGATCTTTCCGCGCAGGTTTTCCTGGATCTGCTCGGTCGTGAAACGGCCTTCCGTGCCGGAGACATCCTTGATGAAGATGCCGGCATCCTTCACGCGGATCGTGTAGATGCCGAACGCCGTCGCGCGGACGATGCCGAACTCCTTGTCGCACATGGTCGCCGGCCCCGGCGTGCCCCACTTGAGGTCCGTGAATTTGCGGGTCGAGACGAAATACACCTCGGCCTTGAACGGCGATTCAAATCCGTACTTCCAGCCCTTCAGTGTGGACAGGATGGGGAGGTTTTGCGTGGTCAGCGTGTGCATGCCCGGCTTGAACACGTCCGCCAGCTGCCCTTCGTTGATGAACACGGCCATCTGGCCTTCGCGCACGGTGAGCTTTGCACCGTACTTGATTTCGTTGTTCATCCGCTCGAAGCGGTAGACGAGCGTGTTGTTCGAATCGTCCAGCCACTCGATGATGTCGATGAGTTCGCCGGACAGCTTTTTCCAAAGATCAACCATGATGTAGAGCTCCTGTGGAGACTTAACTACTGAAAGAACCCGGCGGCGCCGGGACCCTTGTAAGCCGCCGCTATACTGGCGGGGGACAACATTATCACGATTTGATTCAACGACCATGACTGCGGAAATCGTTTCGATCCACCTGTATCCGGTCAAATCGCTCGGCGGGTTCCAAGTCCGCGAGGCCGAAGTCACGCCGCGCGGCCTCAAATTCGACCGGCGCTTCCTGGTGGTGGACAGCATGGGCGAGTTCAAGACCATCCGCGAGCTTCCTGCGATGGCCACGGTCAAAACTGCGATGGAAGGCGGCGAATTGCTGATGACCAACCCATTCGGCGACAGCGTGCGGGTGCCGCTCGCGCCGCCACCCCGCGCCACACGCGAAGTGCGCGTGTGGTCCTCCAAAGTGCAGGCGCATGCGGTGTCAACGGACGCAGATGCCCTGCTTTCCGAGTGCCTCGGCGAAGAGGTGCAACTGGTGTACATGCCGGACGACTCCGAGCGCGCGCTCAAGGAGGGGCGCGGCCAGCCGGGCGACATCGTGAGCTTTGCCGATGGATACCCCGTGCTCCTGGCTTCCATGTCGTCGCTTGCGGAATTGAACCGGCGCATTGCCGAGAACGGGCGGGAAGCGGTGACGATGAATCGCTTCCGGCCGAATGTGGTGATGCAGGGCGCCGAGGCTTTTGCGGAAGACCGCATGGGTCCAATCCGAATGGGAAGTGTTGCGTTCCGTGCGGCGAGTCCCTGCGTGCGTTGCCAGGTCACGACCACAGATCAGTTGACCGGCGAACTCCGGGGCCCGGAGCCGCTTGCGACGTTGTCGACGTTCCGGAGAACGCCGGATGGACCCATGTTCGGAACCAATTGCATTCCGGACGCCGGGGGCATCATCCGCGTTGGAGATGCCATCACCTGGGAGTGAAGGGATCGCGCGGTGTTACGCGATCAACATGACAAACAGCACGACATTGAGCGCGACCAAACCGCCCAGCAGAAGCGCAGCACCCATCGGAAAGGACCGCTCGGGCCGCGGGTAGGCGCGCGTGGGATCCAGCTCGATGGCTTTGCGTGAGGCCTCGGAGGGAGGTGTCTCGGATGGCCGCGAGGCAGGCGCCTCCGCGGGGGGCGGAGGCGCATCGTCCTTCAACAGCGTTTCCACTTCGCGGATCTGTTCCGTCAATGCGGCGAGTTTGCGCGTGGCCGATGTTGAATCAAAGTCCCTCGACAAGCGCCGCGTCGTGCCCCTTGGGTCGGTGGCTTCCGATGGCGCGGCAGCAATGGGCTTTGCCGCAACGGGTGACGCTGCGGCAGGCGCCGGCGCGGAAGCCGCCCCGGACACGGCGGGCGCAGCAGGCTTTGGCGCCTCACGCGGCGCGACGCGGGTCAACTCGGCAGGATCCAGCGGCGCGGGAGCAGCCAGGCCATCCAGCAGGTTCGCCAAAGGCTTGGCCGGTGCAGGTATCGGTCCAAGTGTCTTGAGCAGCGAGGCCCGGGCAGGCGAAGCCGGTTCGATCAACATCTGACGCGCGTCCCGAATGGCGCGGGCAAACTCGCGCATCGAGGCAAATCGTTCCTCCGGCAGCTTGGCCATCGCCTTGGACACGATGCGGTCCAACTCCGGTGGCAACTCGCCGTTGAGGGCTGATGCTTGGGGACAGGGTTCATGTACGGTCTGGTACATGATCGAGTTGATGCTGGGGCTGTCGAATGGTGCGGACCCGGTCAATGTTTCGAACATGACCACGCCCAGCGAAAAGATGTCGGATGCAGGACCCACCTTCTTGCCCAGCACTTGTTCCGGTGACATGTAGCGCGGCGATCCCAGTACGATGCCGGTCATGGTCTTCACCGAGGACGAGGACATGCGGGCAATCCCGAAATCGGTGATCTTGGCGATCGCGTGATCCTCATCCTCGGTAATCATGATGTTCGAGGGCTTGATGTCGCGATGCACGATGTCCTTGCCGTGCGCAAACGCCAGGCCCTCCGCCACCTGCTGGATGATGTCGAGCCCGTCGTTCACCGGCAGGGCTTTTTGCCCGCGCAACAGCGTTTTCAGTTCATGACCGTCGATGAACTCCATCGCCATCCAGGCGAAGTCGTCCGTCTTGCCCACATCGTAAATCGACACGATGTTCGGATGGTTGAGGCGGCCGGCGGCCTTGACCTCTTGGGCAAAGCGCGCCTCGTACTCGGCAAGTTCGTCATCGGACAACGTCAGGTTGATGGTCTTGATCGCCACCACGCGATCAATCGCCGGATCGATCGCCTTGTACACCACGCCCATGGCGCCGCGCCCCAGCAGATCGAGGACCTTGTAGCGACCGAGGGTTTCAATGGTGGGCTGGGGCATGACGCGTCTCGCAACGATCAACGGTTGAAATCAATTTGCGCTTCATAAATCCGATTGTCGGCACCGGGGTTGAAGCGCCACAGGCTCAACGTATTTTTCACGGCGCGGTCAAAGACACGATTGGGGCGCGACTCCACGATGCTGACCTCGGCCGGCACGCCATTCGCGTCGATTCGCACCCGGGCGCGCACATAGCCGCTCGTCACGCCGGCGCGCACGGCCTCGGGCGGGAATTCCACCGTGGCGCCGGAAACCTTGGTGATGAGCAGGGAGGGCGCCGGTTTTGGCGGTTCGATCGGCGCAGCCACTGGGGGCGCGGGGGCGGGTGCCGGGGCCTGGCTGGGCTGCACCGGCGCGGTGGGCGGCAACTGCAGGGGCAAGGATGCCGGCTGTGCCGGCTCCGTTTTGCGTGGAGGTGATACAGGTGGCGATGTCGGCTTGGTGGTACTAGGGGCAGTCGCAACGGGTGGCTTCTCCGAGGCTGCCGGTTTCGTCACATTGTCGACAGCGGGTTTCCTGGCCGGCGGCTCGGGAATCGGATCCGGTTTCGGCTTTTCAGACGGGCTCGTATCCTTCGGACGCTGGATCGCAGGTTCCTTCTCAGGAGGCCGCTTTGATGCAGGTTCCGGGGGCGCCGGCTTGGAAGGGGCCTCGACGACCGTCGCTTTCGGGGCCGGAGGCTGGGCGAATGACGGTTTGGCCGGGGTCGTGGGGGCTTGCGGTTCTTGTCGCGGTGCGGGCAACGCTTCAGGCGGCTTGACGGGTGTCGTCTCGGCGACCGCCAAGGGCTCGGGCGCGGACTTTTTTTGCCAGATGAGAAACCCCTGGAACGATGCCGACAAGGTCAGTAACAACGCAATGAAGCCGACTTTGTAGCGATCCTCCAAAAAGCTGTGGGGTCCAGCGGTCGCGCCGGCAACAGGCTCGATGACCGGCGCTTGCATTTGGCCGGTCGACACTGCGGCCAAGGTTTCTGCGGTTGGCGTGCGGGGTGGAAGCGTGCTGGATGCAGAGGATGGCGCTGCGGGGGGAATGGTGCTCCCCGCTGCTTTTGGGGCGGGGCCACCGCGGGCCACGGAGGCCTTCGGCAAAGGCGCGTGGTCGCCGCTGGCGATTTTCTTGCGCTCGCGTGCGCCGCGCTCTGCGGTTTGCAACGCGGTCGGGTCGCGTCCCGCAAGGTACAGTTCGTGCACCCGGCCATTCGGGTCGGTGCGCTGCCCATCGGGCCGGAACAGTGAGCCATAGTCGTCCGAGAGGCGGGACACCATTTCATAAAAGGACCGAGACACCAGCATATGGCCCGGCAGCGCAAACCCCATGATGCGCTCGGCCACCGCGATGCCATCACCGACGATGTTGGCGCCCCCATTGACGTTGGTCGCAATCTTGACCGGCCCGAGGTTCACGCCGACGCGAATATGGCCATTGGCCTTGTGGCGGCCGATCCCGATCGAATGCGAGGTCAAGGCTTCCTCGATCGAATCGCGCAGCTTCAACGCCACGAACAGTGCATCCTCGGGGTCACCCAGAAACGTGATGGCGGCGCCATCCCCGGTATCCAGAACGATGCGCGCGTCCGGCGGCACCGCGTCGATCGCCTCGGCAATCAACGCGTTGCAGGTTTCCTTCAAGAGGATCTGTTCGGCGACCGACTTCTTCGAGTATTCGACCAAATCGACGAATACCACGCTGCAAATGAAGGTTCGCCCCGTTGTATCGGCCATGCTCCCCCGCTGCGATGCGCACGTGCCACCCCATGGCACCATCCCGAGCGCAGTGTAGCGAAACCCGTGGGGGATGGAAAGTGCGGTCCCTTCTTCCCCTCTCGGGGAAATCCCGAGAGAGCGACATCCCAATGGCCCTTTGCTTGTGCGACGACCTTGATAGGCGTCAAATCAGGCGGCCCGTTGGCGAAGATACTCAATCGTACTGGTGTACGTGGTATGTGAAATCCGGAGTCAATAATGTCCAACAAAAATGTGTCCATCCCGCTGGATTTGCCCCCACCCCAGATGATCCCCGACTATTTGACCGAAACCTATTGGTGGGCCTACGTGCACCCCAAGGCGGTGACCATGTTCGAACGTCAATGGCTCGTCAATGCCATCCTGTGGGGAAATTTCTCGCGGCTGCGCGATGCGGCGCTGGAGGCGATGGGTGATGTGCTTGAGGGCAAGACGCTCCAGGTCGCCTGTGTGTACGGCGATTTTTCACCCAAGCTGGCGCGCCGCGTTGGTGAAGGGGGCCAACTGGATGTCATTGACGTGCTGCCCATCCAGTTGCGCAACTTGCGCAGCAAGCTTCCAGCGGATTCGCCCGTGCGCACGCATCTTTGCGATTCCGCGGCGCTGCTGTTTGATGCCCAAACCTATTCGCAGACCGTATTGTTCTTTCTGCTGCATGAGCAACCCGAAGCGGTGCGGCGCTCGACCTTGGCCGAAGCAGTTCGCGTCACCCGACCGGGCGGCAAGATCGTCATCGTCGACTATCACCTGCCCCGGCACGGCCATCCGATGCGCTACTTTTTTCGTCCGATCCTGAACATGCTGGAGCCTTTTGCCCTGGACCTGTGGCGTGAAGAAATTGCCACGTGGCTTCCCGAGGGAATCGACGCCGCGCAGATTCAAAAGGAAACGTACTTCGGCGGTCTCTACCAACGGTTGGTGATTACGCTCTGACGCGTGATCCGCGGCGTCAAAAGCCGATGGAGAGCAGCGCCACGACAGCGGCAAACGTGCCGATCAGTGCTGTGCCGTAGCAGGCCATCCATGCGAGTGCACCGGTATGCACGCCGAGGTCATGCAACGCGTGATACAGACGGTGCGCGGCGTGCCACAGGAACAAGGTGATGACGGCCACGAGCAATCCCTTGCCCAGCCAATTCTGTGCAAAGCCCAAGGCGCTTTCATAGGTGAAAAGCCGCGTTGGCAGAAAAAACCCGGTCGGAACGGCAATGCCGGTCACGAAAACCATTGCGGCGCCGATCAGTGCGGCCAGCATGCCGCCTGCGCCGAACAAAACCCAGAAGATGGGAGCGTTGGAGCGTTTCATTTTGAAAACCACCAGGCAAGGGCCAGCACGCCGGCGCTCGAGACCGTCGCCGCCAACAGTCCCGCGCGCGTGATCACTTCGCCCGCCACCCGCTTTCCACCGACCCTGACCGGTGGCAACGTCCGCGGCATGATGTGGAACCAGGTCCACGCGTGGTACGCGAATGCGATCAGGATCGCCACGTGAACGAGGATCGACACCGGGCTCGAGACCCATGCAACCCAAGCGGCCCAGGCGTGCCGGCCGTTTGCCAGCGACACCACCCCCGCAAGGAGAATCAGCGCGTAGATCGCCACAAACAGCGCCGTCGCCTCGTGGATCATGTATTCAACGAAGTACGGGTTCTTTCGCCACCATCCGTCCATGGAGCGGCGATAGGGCCGGCGCGGGGAGGCGGGGACATTCATTCCGCAGCTCCTTTCGGCGCCACGAAGCGCAGGAAATAATCCTTGGCGCTCTCGCTCTTGTTGATGTTCACTGCGTTGGCCGGGTCCACTTTTTTCGGGCACACCTCGGAGCAGTAACCGACCGCCGTGCAATGAAACACGCCATCCTCGTCATGCGCATGCGGCATGCGCTCGTCGCTGCCGTCGTCGCGCGAATCCATGTTGTAGCGGTGCAGGAGTGCAGTCGCCGCAGGCCCGAGGAATTTTGGATTGAGCCCGTATTGAGGGCATGCCGCGTAGCAGAGCAGGCAATTGATGCAGGAACTGAATTGCTCGTAAGCCTCCAATTGGGCCGGCGTTTGAAGGTGTTCCCCCTCGCTCAGCGGCTTGGGGGATTCTTCAATGATGTAGGGCTTGATGCGTTCAAGCTTCTCCACGAAATCGCCCATGTCGATGACGAGGTCGCGCTCGATCGGGAAATGGTTCAGGGCCTCGACCCGGACCTTGCCCGGATAGTCGCGAAGGAACGTGTGGCACGCGAGCTTGGGAATGCCGTTGATCATCATGCCGCAACTGCCACAGATCGCCATGCGGCACGACCACCGGTAGGACAACGACCCGTCGAGTTCATCCTTGATGTGCTGCAATCCCTGCAGCACGGACATGTCGTCGGTATACGGCACGACGAACGTCTGGAAATGCGGCTGCTCATCCGTTTCCGGCAGGTAGCGCAGCACTTCGATTTCGATCGTCTTCATGCTTTGGCTGGTATCGCCGCTCATGCCGCGCTCCCCACGTTGGCCTTGCGTTCGGCATCCGCCTTTTCCGCCGCGGCGCCTGCTGCGCCGTAGGCACGGATACCCGGCGGCAGGCGGGTGATTTTCACGTCCTGGTAACCGATGGTGGGTGCCGCGCCCGGCTGGAAGGTGGCGATGCTGTGCTTGAGGAAATTCGCATCATCGCGCTGTGTGAAACCATCGAGCCGCTGATGCGCGCCGCGCGACTCGCGCCGCTGAACCGCCGAGTGCGCCATGGCGCGGGCCACGTCCAGCTGGTATTCGAGTTCGATCGCGGCCAGCCACTCGGTATTGAACACGCTGCTGTGGTCATCGAGACGGATGCGGGTGAATCGGTCCTTGAGCTCGGCAAGCTTGTCACACGTGGCCTGCATGGCATCGCCCGTCCGGTAGATGCCGCAACCCTGTTCCATCGTCGTGGCCATTTCCTTGCGCAGCGTGGCGATACGCTCCGTGCCCTTGTCGTTGCGAACCAGATTGCGCACGCGCTGCTCGACAGCGTTGGCCTGAATTTCGAGGTTGGATGCGGATCCTGAATGTTCGCGGGCAAAACGTGCCGCGCCCTCGCCGGCCACCTTGCCAAAAACGCCCAACTCGGCCAGCGAGTTGGAACCCAGCCGATTGGCGCCGTGGATTCCCACGCTCGCGCACTCGCCCGCCGCGTACAGCCCCTTCAGTGGTGCGGCGCAGTGCCCGTCCACCTGGATGCCGCCCATCGTGTAGTGCACGGCCGGGCGCACCGGGATCGGCGCCTTGGCCGGGTCGATGCCGAGGAACTCCTCCGCCATTTCATAAATCTGCGGCAGGCGCTCGCGCAAATA
Source organism: Usitatibacteraceae bacterium (assembly GCA_044228625.1). Lineage (GTDB taxonomy): Bacteria > Pseudomonadota > Gammaproteobacteria > Burkholderiales > Usitatibacteraceae > UKL13-2. The sequence continues at coordinate 29,010 of JBGAUM010000026.1, forward strand.
CGCCTCGCCCAGGTGGCGCAAATCCAGGTGCACATACGATCCATGCACGCCTTCCAGTGTGCGGCCCTTCTGCTGCTCGTACCAGAATGCCTGGCTCAAGCGGTCGCGCGGCCCCAGTTCCATGGCCTTGTTGACCGGTTTGGGCGTTGCCGGACCCAGGCCGTAGTCTTGCAGATAGCGGTACCCATCCTTGTTGACCAGCAATCCACCTTCACCACGACAGGCTTCCGTGAACAACAGCCCGGTGCCCGGCATGCAGGTGGGGTGGTACTGCACGAATTCCATGTCGCGCAGCGGCACGCCCTTGCGGTAGGCCAGGGCCATGCCGTCGCCGGTGACGATGCCGCCATTGGTGTTCTCGCGGAACACCCGGCCCGCGCCCCCGGTGGCGATGATGACCGCCTTGGCCTCAATCAGCTTGAAGGCGCCCGAGGCGATGTCGATCGCCACCACGCCGCGCGCGCGGCCGTCCTCGACCAGCAACTCCACGCAAAAGTGTTCATCGAAGCGCCGGATCGACGGGTACTTGATCGAGGTCTGGAACAGCGTGTGCAGCATGTGGAAGCCGGTCTTGTCGGCGGCGAACCAGGTGCGCTCGATCTTCATGCCGCCGAAGGCGCGCACATTGATGTGGCCGTCCGGCTTGCGGCTCCACGGGCAGCCCCAATGTTCGAGCTGCACCATTTCCTCGGTGCAATGCGCGACGAAATAATCGACCACATCCTGTTCGCACAGCCAGTCTCCGCCTGCCACCGTGTCGTGGAAATGGTGATCGAGGCTGTCGTGCGCTTGCACCACACCTGCGGAACCGCCTTCCGCGGCCACGGTGTGGCTGCGCATCGGGTACACCTTCGAGATCAGTGCGATCTTGAGGGACGGATCCAGTTCCGCTGCGGCAATGGCGGCGCGAAGCCCCGCACCGCCGGCCCCGACAATCGCCACATCCACCTTGACGTGTTCCAAAGCGTTCCGCCCCTGTTCGCTGCCGCACTATTGCGGCATGGGATCAGCGCGACAGGATGTACGCGATGAGGTTCTTGATTTCCTTCGGGTCCTTGGTGTCGACGACCTTGTGCTCTTCCATCGTGCCGTCGTCCAGTTTCACCTTGGGGGCCTTGGTGATGTTGTCGATCAACTTGGCTTCCGCGTCGGCCTTGCCTTTCCACTTTTCGGCGACCTTCTTGTACGACGGACCCTTTTTGGACTTGTCCACCGCGTGACACTTGGTGCAGTCGCTCTTCTTCAGGAGCGCCTTTGCAGCGTCCTCGTCAACGGCGAGCGCGGAGGCGCCGGAAAAGACCGAAACGATTGCCGCACCCAAAGCCAGGATCAGACTGTTCTTCATAAGACCTCCAAAGACGGGATTGAACTGCAACGCCACCCGATCAACGAAACGTGCCGGGGCATTGATGACAACATACAAAACGCGACACGGGCTCTTTTGATTCACATCAACCGCCGACCAAATCGCGGCCTCATGATAAGAGTGGGTCCAGTTGTTTGCCTGGGGCCGCCAAGGGAGAATCCATGAACCACACTGCACACCGGTCTCATCGTTTCATGCCATTCGCCTGGCTTCTGGCGTTGGGCATCTCCCTCGCATGGTCGGCTCCGCCCAGCCCGGCACCGGCCGCCGGCGCACTCGATGACGCAAGCTGCCTGGCCTGCCACGCCAAGGACAAACCCGCGATCAATCTCGAGGACGCGAAAGGCAAGAAGCGCGTGCTGCACGCGGTTACGCCGGAGAAGTTCGCCGCCAGCGTGCATGCCTCCTTGAAGTGCACCGATTGCCACCAGAACATCACGGACAGCAAGGCACAGCACCAGCGCGGGTCGGCACCGGCCGCCGAGTGCAAACAGTGCCACGTGGCACTGTGGGAGGCCGCGAAGAAAGACGGCAAGCAGGCCGAAAAGCCCGGCCTTGGGTTTGTGGCGTCGCAAATTGAGTCGCAAAAGCGCTCCGTCCACGCCGCGGTGGACAAGGACGACCCGACCAAAACCAACGCCACCTGCGCCGATTGTCACGACTCGCATGCCGTGGTCCGGACCAAGCCGGGCACGCCCGCCCATGACCAGGCGCGGC
>JBGAUM010000027.1:0-30789 GCA_044228625.1 Usitatibacteraceae bacterium
TTGATCCTTTCCGCAACCATGGCCCGGTCATAGAGCAAATCCACCGTGCCGGGATGCTTTTCCAGGGCGCTGGTCAATAAATCGTAGGCGTCTCCATTTCGCTTGGCATCCCGCAGGAGCTGGCTTTCCGCCAAGATCAGCTGAACGCCCGTGGCAGGGTCCGGGAACTCCGCACGTTGCGCCTCCTGCAGGAACTTGCGCCCGGCGTCCAACCCATCGCGATCTGCCATCATTGTGGCAATTTTCAACTGCGCATTGACGAAGTACTCACCTTCAGTCACTCGCCTGAACCAGCCACTGGCCTCGTCGGCCTTCTTTTGGGCCATCGCAATCTGGCCCAAATTGTAGTGAATGGCATTTGGATCTTTTGGATTTCGGTTGAGCGCGCGTTCAAAATGGGTTGTGGCATCGGCCCAGTCCTCCATCTGCTGCGACAACAAGGCAATCGCCAGCATATGGTCTGACTCTTCGGGCTCTAGCCGCGCAATCGCGCGAAACTGTTCCCTTGCGGACAACAGGGCGTTTTGCGCAAAGAGCAACCTCGCAAGCTGGAACCGCGCCTCGACTGATTGCGGGTGCGCCTTGACGAAGCCAGACATGTAGCGTGCCGCAAGATCCAGAGCGTCGGGTTGATCGAGCGCGCGCAAGATGCGCGACTTCAACACGGCACCGGCCGGCCAATCCTTGCGCATGGCCATGGCCCGATCGATGGCATCCGTGGCCCGCGAAATCTTGTTGGCGTTGAGATTGGCCAACGCGATTGCGTAATGGCTTTCCGGGATCTTGGAATGGGGGTGGGCGAGTGCCTCCACAAACTCAGCAGTTCCGTTCTTATCCGTTTCCCGACCCAGCAGTCCATTGACATGCATGAACAAGGCGGCAGATCGCCTTGTCTCTCCAAACGCCTTCCGGATGTTGTCCCTTGTGCGTTCAACATTGCCCTGGACCCCCACCGCTGCTGCCAATGCCTGGCGCGCCATGGCGGCCTGAGGCTCCAGTTCGAGCCACAGAAGGCTGGCATCAATGGCAACGTCGGGGTCGTTCGCCTGGAATCCCATTTCCACAGCACGGCGCGCCAATCGCGTGTCACGCGTCTTGAGGGCCAAGTCCATCATGCCCCGCATGGCCAGCTCGCCGCGCCCACGTTGGCCGGCAATCTCGGACATCAGCAGTTGGTAAAACGCCTGCTCCGTATTGAGGCGCTCTCCGCCCTTGGCGCTTCCTTGGGCCCAAGTCTCAGCGGTGGCACAGAGGGACGCACCGAGTACGGCCAAGATCAGGGAAACAGGATAAAGAAAACGATTGAATTGGGGCATGACGAACAACTGAGGAGAAGCATCTTTCATCCGGCCGACCATGATAGTCTGTCTGGACCGGGATTGCGTTCCCTCGAATGATGGCAAATCGCCCCAACCCACAGACATGATTCCGAAATAGGCATGCCTGAACTACCCGAAGTTGAAACCACGCGGCGCGGTCTCATGGCGGCGGTACGGGGAGATGCGGTAACGGAGGTCTTGCTTCGCAACAGGCAGCTCCGCTGGCCAGTGCCCTCACACCTGTCGCGCACCTTGAAAGGCCACACGGTGCGGGACTTTTCTCGCCGTGGGAAGTACCTGCTTTGGCATTTCGATCACGGGTTCCTGCTGTCCCATTTGGGAATGTCCGGATCGTTGACCGCGCACACGAAGCTGCCGGCGGCGGGAAAACACGATCATGCCGATTTCCTGTTTTCGTCTGGAATGGGCGTGCGATTCAACGACCCGCGACGCTTTGGGGCACTCCTGTGGATCCCGGGCCCGGTGCCTCGGCATGCATTGCTCGACGCCCTGGGTCCGGAGCCTCTGTCGGCCGAATTTTCTGGCACCCACCTGCATCGGCTGTCCAGAGGCAAGTCGGTCGCCGTCAAGAATTTCATCATGGATGCGCATGTCGTGGTGGGCGTGGGCAATATTTACGCCTCAGAGTCTTTGTTTCATGGGGGGATCGATCCCCGAAAACCCGCCGGACGCGTCTCTGCGATGCGCTACAACGACCTTGCGGCCGCCATCCGCAAGACACTTGGGAAGGCCATCAAGGCGGGAGGATCCTCATTGCGGAACTATGTCGGAACGGATGGGTCCCCCGGCTATTTTCAGTTGGCTACCATGTGTTACGACCGCGAGGGTTTGCCGTGCCGAGTCTGCGCGACGCCCATCCGCACGATTCGCCAGGGCCAAAGATCCACCTACTTTTGCCCCCACTGCCAACGATAGGCCCGACGTACAATAGGGCATTCGCTGACATCACCATGCCATGTCCCGCGCCAATTTTTTAACCGAGCGACTTGCCGAATTGCAATCTTGGAGGTTCGGATTGTCAGGGCAGATCCATCGCGTGCGCGAGATTCTGGCGGCCCATGATTTCCTGATGCCGAACACGGCGGCCGCCTTTGACGAGGCGCTACGCGTGGTTGAAGGTCAGCGGATCACCATCGCGTTCGTGGCAGAAATCGCGCGCGGCAAGTCGGAATTGATCAACGCACTCTTCTTTGCCAATTTGGGTCGTCGGCTGCTTCCGTCAGGTCCGGGCCGGGGGACGCGCTGTGTCACCGAAGTGCGCTTTGACCGCGCGGTGCGCACCAGCATCCGCCTGTTGCCTGTGGAGACACGCGAAAGCCCAAAGACGATCGAAGAATTAATGGGCGACGAGTCGCAATGGCGCTGGATCTCGTTTGATGCGGACGCCCCCGAGTCTGTCGCCCGCGCGCTGGCCGCGTTGTCGGAGACAAAACGGATTTCGATTTCAGATGCTGTGGCGTGGGGCCTCCATACGGCCGGGGTCGCGAGCCATGGTGAACATAGCGCGGTCAGCCTCGTCGACGTACCCAGGTGGCGCTACGCCATCATCAACATTCCGCATCCCATGCTTGACGCCGGACTCGTGGTCGTTGACACACCCGGGCTTGCAGCATTCACCTCGGAGCCCGAGCTCTCCCGCCATCGCGTCCCTTCCGCAGATGCGGTGTTGCTAATTCTCGATGCGTCAAACGGCGCCGACAAGGCGGACCTGACCCTGTGGAAGGATTTTCTGGGTGGCGCGCCGGTGTTCAGACAGCGGGTCAAGGTGGAGTCGGATCAGACCCGCCTCGTGGTCCTCAACAAGATCGACGAAATCCCACTTTCAGTCCCGGCCGACTCTCCAGAAGCGCCGCGCGCGCAGCTCAAGGAGATCGATCAACGCGTGCGCCAAACCGCCGAGCTCCTGCGCGTGGAACCCATTCGGGTTGTGGCCGTATCCGCGCGGCTTGGACTTGCGGGAAAACTTGAGCAGAGCAATGACAAGGCGATGCGCAGCCGGCTCTACCAGCTTGAGCGTACGCTGGCCGCGAACTTGCCAGCACACCGGCAGGACATGTTGGGCGCCAGCATCCTGGCCAGCCTGGGCAATGCGCTGGAAGCCGCGCAGGCCGATTTGGACAACGATCGCTATGAAACCCTGGATGGACTGCGTTCGTTGACCCAGCTGATGGCCAAGAACGAAAAGCTGGGGGGCACGTTGTCAGCGCAGGCAAATGCGCGACAGGATCGTCTGGACGGTGCCCTTCGCGAGTTGAAAAGCGTGCGAAATGTGCATGTCCGGCTGGGCGCCGAACTGGGTCAGGCGACCGACGTTGCGACCATCAAGAGAGATGCGGCCCGCGCCCGCGCCGCCATCATGGCCGGCGTCGCGCAAGGGACGGTGCAAGAAACGCTGGGGCAATATCTCGGGCTGGTACGTGAACGCCTTGATGCCGTGGAAGCCAAGATTGAGGAAGTGCGCGGGTTGCACACCGGCATTGGCGAGCGGCTATCCCGCGATTTCGGGGTCAAGGTTCCGGAAGTCCATCCGTTTGCCACCCAGCGCTTCTACACGGAATTGGAAAAAGTGCGCGAACAATCACAAGCGGAATTTTCGCGTGCGGGAAACCTACTGGTACGTCGAGGCACAACGCTGGGTGAGCAATTCGACCAGCTCATCGGTGCGCGCTGCATCCACATGTTTGAAATTGCCAGCCGGGAGGCGTCAGCCTGGATGCGCGGCCTTTACGGCGCGTTGGAAAAACCCTTGGAGAAATTCCGGGATGAGACGCTCGACCGTGTCGCCAGCGTCGAGAAACTGAAAGGCGCAGAAATCGACCTTGCTGAAAAGGTCGCCGCACTTCAGGCGCGACTGGACGCGATCAAGAAAAAGCACACTGCACTGCAAGAGGCGCGCGAATCCCTTGCCCGATTTTCAGGCGGCCAAGAAGACCTCGACGCAGCCTGATCAGGCTGCGCGCCTTTGCGCCGACTTTTGTTCGGTCAGGCGAACGAACTTCAGGTGAAGCTCTTCTCGCGTCTCCACATGGTCCATGTCGAGAGGGATGCAATCAACAGGGCACACTTCGCGGCACTGCGGAACATCAAAATGCCCCACGCATTCCGTGCACTTGCCAGGATCAATTTCGTAGATTTCAACGCCCTGGAATATTGCCTCATTCGGGCATTCCGGTTCACACACGTCGCAATTGATGCACTGATCGGTAATCTTGAGGGCCATTGCGAAGCTTACTTTCCGACCTTTTCCTTCAGCGCCTTGGAGGTCAATGGGTGGACGAATTCATCCACATTTCCACCCAGCATTGCAATTTCCCGCACGATGGTCGCCGAAATGAACATGTACTTGTCCGAGGGCGTGAGGAACATCGTTTCCACCCCGGGATTCAGGCGCCTGTTCATGCCTGCCATCTGGAACTCGTACTCAAAATCGGACACCGCGCGCAGGCCCCGCAAAATGACATTTGCTTCTTGTGCCGTCACAAATTCGGACAACAAATTTGCAAAAGGCACGACAACCACATTGGGAATCGGCGCCAGTATTTCCCGGGCGAGGGCCACCCGTTCGTCGATGGTGAAAAACGGTCGCTTGCCCGGGCTGTGTGCGACGGCCACCACCACCTCCCCGAAAAGTCTCGAGGCCCGATGCACCAAGTCTTCGTGGCCTTTGGTGAGGGGGTCAAAAGTTCCAGGGTATACCGCTTTGATCATGGGGCTGGTTCGGGAAGCGCAAGGAGTGCAAAGTGTACAACACCAGCTTTTCCCTGACGCACGATTTCCCATGTACCCACGCCAGGATTTGCAATGACATCCTCAAGCGGTTCACCCCATTCGCAATACACCATACCTTTCGGCGATAGTCGATGGCCTGCGATGGAAAGGATCTGGACCATCAACCCACTGGCGAAGGGCGGATCCACAAAAATGAGGTCGAAAAACTCCTTGGACTCTGCCAGGTACTCCATCGCGTTCGCTCGTACGAGCTGACATGTCCCCGCGTGCAGTCGTTCGCGATTCCGATTCAGCGAATGAATGGCCTCGGGGGCGTTTTCGACGAGCACCACTCTTGCTGCTCCCCGGGAGGCCGCTTCGAAACCCAACGCGCCGCTTCCAGCGAAAAGATCCAGACAGATTTTGTCATCGAGCCTTTGCCCGACCCAATTGAACAGCGTTTCCCGGATTCGATTCCCCGTCGGACGCAGGCCAGGGGTGTCGGGAAATTCGATCCAGCGCCCGCGGAACTGGCCGGCAATGATTCGTACGCGGTTATCGCCGCCCGAGCGCGCCTGAACGCTTGGCTTAGAATGTCGCTTCGCTGATGCTTTGTTCTGGCGTGCCGTGTTGCGCGTCATTCCGTCATTCTCGCAAAGTTCCCACCATGTTCGGCCGTCCCTCATCCAACGCCGCACCCGCTGATTCCGGGTCCGTCGCAAAAAACGGTTGGATGGCCCGGCTTCGCGCCGGACTGGCCAAGACACGCGACATTCTCAATACCGACATTGAAGACCTTTTTGTCGCAGGGGCGAAAGTCGATGAGGCTTTCTATGAAGAACTTGAATCCGCTTTGATTTCGGCGGATGTGGGTGTCGTGGCCACGCAAACGCTGATTGATCGGCTTCGAGCGGTACAGCGCGAACAAAAGGTCACCGACACTGCGGCGCTGCGCATTGCGTTCCAGAGTTCAATGACTTCCTTGCTTTTACCTCTGGAAGTTCCCATGAGTATTTCACGCAAGCCGTTTGTCGTCATGGTGGCCGGGGTCAACGGTGCAGGCAAGACGACGACAATTGGCAAGCTCGCCAAGTATTTCCAGTCCCAGGGCAAAAGTGTGCTGTTGGCCGCGGGAGATACGTTTCGTGCCGCTGCACGTGAGCAACTCAGGACCTGGGGTGAACGAAATCAGGTTGACGTCATTGCGCAAGAAAGTGGGGATGCGGCTGCAGTCATGTTTGATGCCGTCCAGGCTGCAACAGCCCGAGGCATCGATGTGGTCATTGCGGACACGGCGGGCCGCTTGCCTACCCAGCTGCACTTGATGGAAGAGATCAAGAAGGTCAAGCGGGTGATTGCAAAGGCGGATGGCGCGGCACCGGATGAGATCTTGTTGGTGCTCGACGCCAACACGGGCCAGAATGCCCTGGCGCAAATCAATGCCTTTGATACGGCGCTTGGATTGACGGGTCTGGTGGTCACCAAGCTTGACGGCACCGCCAAAGGGGGGATGCTTGCCGGTCTTGCCGTCGCTCGCCAGTCAGCGCAGCAGGCTGTGATACCGGTTCGATTCATTGGCGTCGGCGAAGGGGTCGATGACTTGCGCCCCTTCGTGGCGGCGGAGTTTGCCGCAGCCCTGTTTGCTCCCCGCACATGATAGAACTTCGGGCCGTTCACAAGCGGCACCTCAATGGATATGAGGCGCTTTCTGGAGTAGATCTTTCCATTGCGCGCGCCGAGATGGTGGCCGTGACAGGGCGCTCCGGTGCCGGGAAGTCGACACTTCTCAAGTTGATCGCCGGAATCGAGCGGCCCAGTCAGGGTGAGGTGATCGTAAACGGCCAAAATGTTGGAAGGCTGCGGGAATCCGGCTTGGCTGCGCTGCGTCGAAATTTGGGGCTCGTTTTCCAGGACCACAAGATTCTGTATTCGCGAAGTGTCGGTGAAAATGTGGCGTTGCCCCTGGAAATCTTGGGCACACCCCGCACCGAGACGGCGAAGCGGGTGCGTGCCGCGCTGGATAAGGTGGGATTGTTGGAGCGCGAGCGCGCGGAGCCCGTGACACTTTCCGGTGGAGAGCAGCAGCGCCTCTGTATTGCGCGTGCAATCGTGCATCGTCCCGCCATTGTGGTCGCCGATGAACCCACGGGTGGGCTGGATGCCGAATACGCCGCCGCCATCGGTGAGTTATTCAAATCGTTCAACCAGGTTGGTGTGACGATTGTCATTTCCACGCATAACGCCGCTGAGGCTGCGTCGCTGGGTTGCCGGGTAGTGACGCTTGACGGCGGGCAGGTGGTGCCATGAATGCTTGGCTCCGGGCGCATGCAGATGCCGCACGTCGCGCCGCCAAGCGCCTACGCAGCGATCTATTCGGAGCGACGCTGTCCATTTTGGTGATCGCCTGTGCAGTGGCATTGCCCCTGTTCCTGATGACCCTCGTTGAAAGCGCCAAAGGCGCATCGCGTCGCTTGGATGCGGACCCTGTCGCCAACGTGTATTTCAAGACCAATGCGGATGAATCCGCCGCACGAACCTTGGAAAAAGTCTTGCGGACGCGTGCGGGGATCAAGTCGGTGCGATTCATTCCGCGCGATCTGGCCCTCGCGGAAATGCGCGGCATTCATCACTTGGCAGACCTGCTCAACGGATTGGAGTCAAATCCCCTTCCGCATGCATTGGCGTTGCGATTGGAGAGTCGCGATGCCCCGGAATTGGCCGCACTCAAAGACTTCCTGAAGGCGCAACCCTCGGTTGACGACGTTGCGATGGAATTCGAATGGGCAGACCGGATTCGCCGCGCTTCCCTGTTGCTGGAGCGCATGGCACTTGGGTTGTCGCTGATCCTGAGCCTGGCCGTTGTTTTTGTGATTGGCAACACCACGCGCTTGCAAATCCTTTCCCAGCGAGATGAAATCGAAGTGTGCCGCTTGATAGGCGCGACCAATGGCTATGTCCGCCGGCCGCTTCTATACCAAGGCGCGGTGCAGGGGGCGCTTTCCGGTTTGTTGGCGGGCGCTGTGACTTTTTGGATTACGCGCTGGATTGCCCATGAAGTTCGTCAATTGACTGCAAGCTACGGCGGCTGGGACATGGCATCCATGAGTTCGGATTGGGTCGTCACCACCATGTTTGCGACTGCGATTTTGGGCTGGCTTGGCGCCTGGTTTTCAAGCACAACCTACCTAAAACCTCAAACATTAGCAAGCACTGACTAATGATAATACTTTTTTATTTCAAAGGTTTGTGATGCCATGCGTCGTTTCAGCGTTCGGCAATCTCGCAACGATCTATCAAGGTCTTGAAAAGGCGATGAACTTTCCAATCTGTTAGCACTCTATTGCGCAGAGTGCTAAAATGACAAGGTCCCAGACAGGGAACATGGAAAGGAAAAGGTCATGACCGCAGCATCTATTCAATTGCCGGTGTTGTCCGTTTCAACCCTTGAAAACTACATTTCGACGGTCAATCGGTACCCGATGCTTACGCCTGAGCGTGAGCGCGAACTGGGATTGGCTCTCAAGCTCAAAGGCGATCTGTCCGCTGCGTCTGAAATGGTGCTTTCTCACTTGCGCCTTGTGGTGTCGATTGCCCGGAATTACAGCGGTTATGGATTACCCCACGCAGATTTGATTCAGGAGGGCAATATCGGCCTGATGAAGGCGGTCAAGCGCTTCGATCCGGATCGCGGCGTGCGCTTGGTGTCGTTTGCCGTGCATTGGATCAAGGCCGAAATCCACGAGTACATTTTGAAGAACTGGCGCATTGTAAAAGTGGCCACCACCAAGGCCCAGCGCAAATTGTTCTTTAATTTGCGTAGCATGCGCCCCAACTTTGGCACGCTTTCGCCTTCCGAAGTCAAAGAAGTGGCCCGGCAACTCAACGTGAAGGAAACCGACGTCACCGAGATGGAAAAGCGTCTCACCGGCCAGGAGATTTCCCTGGAGCCGAGTGCCGATGCCGGCGAGGACGAGGTTTACGCCCCGATTGCCTACTTGCAGGATGCGTCACTGGATCCATCCGAGTCGCTGGCGCTGCAGCAACGCGAGATTGCGGCAACGGACGGACTTTCCGCAGCGCTTGAAAAGCTCGATGCAAGGAGTCGACGAATCATCGAGGCACGCTGGCTCAACGAAGGCGAAGAAAAGACCCTTCACGAACTGGCCGACGAATTTGGTGTGTCTGCCGAGCGGATTCGCCAAATTGAAGCCAAAGCCATGCAAGCGATGAAGGGCGAATTGGCGCAGTACGCTCAAGCGCGCTAAGCGCTACGCGCCTTGAATACCGCGCGGCATCGGGCCACGCGGTAAACTGGGTTTTGACTTCGTACAAGAACCCGCCATGAAGCAGACTCCAACCCCGCTGTTTCGCAGCGACGATGACGAGAGCGGCCCCGCCTCGCTGAGAGTGAAGTCTCGGCTGGTCCGGGCCAACCAGCGCTTCCATGCAAACGACAACATTTCGGCGTTCCTCCGGGAAGGTGAATTGGACGAGTTGCAGTCCGAGGTCGAATCAAAGGTCAAGGACTTGCTCGCATCGTTGGTGATCGATACGACCGGTGATCACAACACACAGGAAACGGCGCGGCGAGTCGCCAAGATGTTCGTCACCGAAGTCTTCAAGGGGCGCTACCTGCCGATGCCGGCGCTCACCGAGTTTCCGAACGTAGAGAAACTCAACGAGTTGCTGATCGTGGGCCCGATCACCGCCAGAAGCGCATGCTCGCATCACCTTTGCCCGATCATCGGGAAGGTCTGGATCGGCATCATGCCGAACGAGCACTCGAATTTGATCGGTCTATCCAAATACTCGAGGATTTGCGACTGGGTCATGAGCCGCCCGCAGATCCAGGAAGAAGCGGCCGTCCAGCTGGCCAACGTGATTGAAGAGAAGGTCAAGCCGGACGGCATCGCCATCGTGATCGAAGCCGATCACTTCTGCATGCATTGGCGCGGCGTGAAAGATGCTGACTCCCGCATGACCAATAGCGTAATGCGTGGGTCTTTCCTCAAAGACTCGAATCTGCGCCGGGAATTCCTGTCGCTATTGAGCCGAAAGCAGCGCTAGCTGCCGATCAGGGTCCTACGCGGCTGCGATTAGCTGAATTTCGACTTTGTACCCCGGATTCGCCAACTTGGCTTCGACCGTTGCACGCGGCGGAGTATTGCCTTGCGGCACCCATGCATCCCAAACGGCGTTCATCGCGGGGAAGTCGGCCATCGTGGCGATGTAGATGGTGGTCGAGAGGATGCGGGACTTGTCGGTACCAGCTTCGGCCAACAATTTGTCGATCGCTGCCAGCACTTGTTGAGTTTGGCCGGTGATGTCGGCACCGGGGTCGTCCGCCACCTGGCCGGCCAAATACACCGTGCCATTGTGGATCGCCATCTCTGAGAGTCGCTTGCCGACGTGAAAGCGTTGCAGGGTCATGGTCATTTGCCTTTGATGAGAAGTTGAATGTCAGAGGTGAGCTTTTCCACGTCCATCCCATACGCCACGATCAGACGAAGGCGTCCCTGCGGATCAAAGACGAGCGAATTGGACGAATGGTTGACGGTGTACGTCTCAGGCGTTTGGCCTTCCTGGATTTGCGCGACAATCTTGAAATCGCGCGTTACCTTGTTGGTCGCTTCGCGGTCCCCGCGCAGGGCGATAAAGCTCGGATGAAAAGCGGCCACATACTTGGATAACACCTGCTCCGTGTCCCTTGCGGGATCAACCGTGATGAACAGGACCTGGAATTTGTCGGCGTCCGGTCCCAAATTGGCCATGACCTTCTTCAAGTCGGAAAGTGTTGTCGGGCACACGTCCGGACACTGAACAAATCCGAAAAACATCAGTACGGTCTTGCCGCGAAAATCAGCCATGCTGCGAGCCTTGCCGGTGTGATCCACCAGCCGGAAATCGTTGCCATACCCCTGGATGCCGGTCACGTCGACCGAGTGGAATGACACGGGTTTTTCGCATGCCGACAATGCAGCCAGAGCCAATAACAAGGCAAGTCGCAACATCGATTTCATCGCATCACCAACGGGGCGTAATGATCAATCAACAATGCCGCAAACAATAACGACAAATACAAGATTGAGTAATTAAACGTGCGTTTTGCCAATGCGTCGCTGTACTGTCGAAACAAGCGCACAGCGAACCAGATGAAAAACGCATTGAGCGACACTGCACTCGCCAGATAAACCCATCCGCTCATGCCTATTGCCACCGGCAACAGGGTGCACGCCAACAAGATGAACGTGTAAAGCAGCACATGCAGTTGGGTAAACGCGGCACCGTGGGTTACCGGCAACATCGGGACACCTGCGGCCGCGTACTCTTTCCGGCGATACAATGCCAACGCCCAGAAGTGGGGCGGTGTCCACGCGAAGATGATGAGGAACAGAAGCATCGACTGTGCGGTGACCTCTCCCGTGACTGCCGCCCAACCCAGCACCGGCGGCATGGCACCGGACGCTCCTCCAATGACAATGTTCTGCGGCGTTGCGGGCTTGAGGATCAGCGTATAGAACACCGCGTATCCCACGAAAGTGGCCAGCGTCAGCCACATGGTGAGGGAATTCACGTGCTGGTACAGCACGAACAGTCCGGCACCGCCGACCAGCCCGGCCAGCACGAGAACCTGGGGTGTGGTGATCGTTCCTGCCACGGTGGGCCGGGCGCGGGTACGCGCCATCCGCCGATCAATCTCGTTTTCCACCAGGCAATTGATCGCCGCAGCGGCACCTGCGACCAGTGCAATACCCAACGTGGACCACAACATCAATGCAAGGTCCCAAGGCACTCCTGCAGGGTACGCCAGCATCATCCCGATAATGGCGGTGAACACAATCAGGCTGTTGACCCGCGGCTTGGTCAACTCCAGAAACTGGAACCCGATGTTGCGCGGGTTGATCGCCATGGCCTCATTCTGCATGATCAATGCACATCCTTGGCAAGTCGAAGATTCACCAGCAGCGTGAAAGCAAACAGCAGCGCTGCAACGCCATTGTGCATCACGGCAATCGGCAGCGGGAGACTCCAAGCGACGTTGAGAACGCCCAACAAGATTTGAAGACCGAGCAAGGACGTCAGTAACTTTGCAGCCGCACGGCCCGAGTGGAAACGGTGAAGGCGCCAAGCAAATGCGCCCACCACCAATGCCGCAATGATGGCGCCGACTCGATGTGTCCAATGGATCGCGCGCAGCGCTTCATGAGTGAGCAGTTCGCCATTCGGTCCCACGCCAAGCGGTCGGAGGATGTGAAAGGCGTTGGCAAAATCCATGGCGGGCACCCATGCGCCATGGCAGGTGGGCAGATCGGCACATGCAAGGGCAGCGTAATTCGTGCTGACCCAACCCCCCAGCGTAATCTGGGCTAGCAAGACCACCAGCGCGAACAAGGCAAACGCGCGCACAGCGGCACTCGCAGAAATCGGCGCCGCCCAGGCACCGGCATCGCGCTGCCGCTGCAGAAGCCACGTCAACATCGCAAGAATGAAAATGCCTCCCAACAGGTGCGCCGTCACAATGGCGGGTTTCAAGAGCAGCGTGACCGTCCACGCGCCCAAGGCTGCCTGAAAAAGCACAGTGGCGGAAAGCACGATGGGAAGCGCGACGCCTTGCTTCCAAATTCGACGGTTGCGCACCACGGCAAAGGTGATTGCTGCAATCAACGACCCGACAATCATCGCCAAATACCGGTGCACCATTTCTTTCCACGCCTTGGCCAAGGTCACTGGTCCGCCGGGCTGGGCAGATTCTGCGGCGCGAATGTCGTCCACCGAGTGCGCCGGGGTGAGATTGCCATAACAGCCCGGCCAATCGGGACATCCGAGTCCTGCGTCCGACAAGCGCACGAAGGCGCCCAAAACGATCAAGACGAAAGTCAGGACCGTGGTGACAAGAATCAACCGTGTAAAGCGTTGCGCATCACGTCCAACCCACCAGAACGCAAAGGCCATGATGCCCAAGGTGATCAGGCCGATGATTCCACGCTCGATCCCGCTCATTCCCATTTGCGATCTCTAGCCGATTTGCGAGGCCTTGAGGACTTGCCTCAAATCCTTTGCCAAACTCTTGATATCGGGATTGGCGCCATAAAAGATGAACGCGTTCCCAAGTGGGTCGATCGCATAGATTCGATCGTCCCTTCCACTGGTACCGACGGGCAACTTGTCTTTCCATGCGCTTGACTGGGCATCCACCCAGACGGTTCCCGCAAACGCCTGCAACAGCTCCGATTCTGGTGTCACTCCATCTTCGACCAGCACTACGCGCAAGACGCGATCCTGTTCACGACCCAGGATGAGCCGCGCTTGTTTCATGGCCAACAAGCGCGCCCTGCACGCCTCTGCACACGATCCGTTGACCCGGGAGACCAAGAGCCATTTGCCTCTCATCGCTTCCGCAGCATCCCCTTGCACGCCATCAAGACGTACAAATTTTTCCTGGGGAAGCGCGACGACCGGCGTAATCAACGTGCCGTAATTGTTGGTCTTCCCGGGAGGGAAAAAGTAAAAGACCACGAACGACGCGATCGTCGGAACAATGAACAGCGCAAGCAGCGCGGCCAGTTTGGCTTTGGGCGTCATGATGAGGTGGGTTGCGCGCCAGGAATCTTGCGCCTTTTGAAGTTCATGAGAATCCAGAGGAAAAATACGGTTGCGCACAATGAATACCACGTCCACATGTACTCGATATGCTTGTCCGCTCGCGCATCTGGTTGTACTGGGGTGGGGACAATGCCGATGGGAGGTGTCTCCTCAACCAACACGTAGGGCAGGACATCCCGTCCGGTAGCGGTTCGGTATCGTTCAATGGTCAGGTTTTGCCAGACATTTCCCTGTACGGGAGACATCGTCCACTCAATGAAGCGATTCCCGGGCACGTCCAGCGTTCCCACAATCGTGGCGCGGCCGACAGGCGGCGCAAAGGATGGCGCCCGAGGATATGCGGCATCTCGACCTAACCATCCCCGCTGGACCAACACAAGCCCCCCTTGTTCAAGCGCAAAAGGGACCAGCACGTGAAATCCTGCACGACCGTCGTGAATTCGATTGTCGACAAACACAGGTCCCGCATCGTGCCAAACGCCGATCGCCCTCGCCCGCCGATATCGCAAGTCATCCGCACGACTCTTGGCGTCAAGTACCAAAGTTCTTTCGCGACTCCGGGATTCAAACTCGACCTGTAGTTGGCGTTTCTCGTCCGCCCGGTGCTTCTGCCATGTGCCCAAGTAGCCCGTGAGTCCCATCACCAGCAAAGTCGCCAACGTCGGGAGCCAGCGCGGCCGGAATTGAAGTGGGGGTGCTGACATGGAAGGAATGGTCGGGGGCGCCTGCACGATTCGGTTGAAACTCGCGTAGCATCGCAGAAACGATTTGTTGAAACTGTGCACCATGAAAATCTTGATTGTTGCGTTGCTGCTCTTGGTCGTATTGAGCCTGTTTTCCGGGCTTTACTTCATGTATCGGGACAAGAGCGGCGGGAAACGAACGGTCAATGCATTGACACTCCGGATCGCACTGTCAGTGCTCACGTTTCTGATCGTCATGGCGGGCTTTTTCTTTGGCTGGATTCCGGGAAAGTAGTTCAGGCTTCCCCGTCTCCACAGCCAAAAATCTTTGATTGGCGCGCCTTTCAAGGCATTCTTGCCTCAAACAGCGCGCCAAGTCTTGAGTTTTTACCGTCG
Organism: Usitatibacteraceae bacterium; assembly: GCA_044228625.1. GTDB lineage: Bacteria > Pseudomonadota > Gammaproteobacteria > Burkholderiales > Usitatibacteraceae > UKL13-2. Next base: position 14,732 of record JBGAUM010000027.1, read on the forward strand.
ATGTCCTTCAAACAAAAGGCCGCACCTGGGTGCGGCCTTTTCGTGTCCGGCCGACGCTGTTCGTTACACCAATACGTATACAAAAATGAACAAGCCCAGCCAAACAACGTCGACAAAGTGCCAATACCAGGCCACCGCTTCAAACCCGAAATGATGATCCGGCTTGAAATGTCCCTTGACGCATCGGAACAGGATCACTGTCAGCATGATCGCGCCCAGGGTCACGTGGAAACCGTGAAAGCCGGTCAACATGAAAAAGGTGGAGCCAAACACGCCAGACGTCAATTTCAGGTTCAGGTCGCTGTAGGCATGGGCATATTCATACACCTGCAATGCCAAGAAGACGGCTCCCAGCACAACCGTGAGGAACAGGAACAGGATGAGGCGGCTGCGATTGTTCGCGATCAACGCGTGATGGGCAATGGTCACCGTTACCCCGGAAGCCAGCAGCAACATTGTATTGATGGCGGGGATTCCCCACGCGCCCATGGTCTGGAAAGCGTAATCGGCGTTTTGCGCCAAGTAAGGACCGACCGTAGGCCACTTGGCGTCGTAGCCCTGCCAAATCATGGCGTTGTCCATATCGCCGAGCCATGGCACTGAGAAAACGCGTGCGTAAAACAAGGCCCCGAAGAACGCCGCAAAGAACATGACTTCCGAAAAGATGAACCAGCTCATGCTCCAGCGGTAAGAGACATCAAGCTGCTTGTTGTATAGGCCCGATTCGGATTCGTGAATCACGATGCCGAACCATCCAAACAACATGTAAATGAGAATGGCAAATCCCAAACCCAGCGACAGGAAACCTGCGGGCTGGATGTCGTTCATCCACATCACCATGCCGGAGGCAAAGAAGAACAAGGCCGTGGACCCCACCACCGGCCACTTGGACGGCGGGGCAAAGTAATAACCACCTGGTGCTGTACTCACGATTCGCTCCCTCAACGAAATCTCATTTGGCAGTGAGAATTCTCACCAACACGAACAAACTCACCACAAAAACCGCTGCCAACATCAGCCCCGCCGCAATAATTTGCTTTGGGGTCAATCGGGCACGATCCCGGTCATATCCCTCTTGACTGCGAATGCCAAGAAACGCCCAGAGAACTGCCTTGATGGCTGAAAACACAATATCGCCCTACGAACGGCTCTTCTCGTTCGTCACATCAAAAAACGTGTACGACAGTGCGATCGCCTCGATGTTTTTTGGCATCTTGCTGTCGACAAAGAAAGTCACTGGCATGTCGCGCGTTTCACCGGCTTCCAACGTCTGGTTGCTGAAACAAAAGCAGGATACTTTCTGAAAATACTGGCCCGCTTCCACCGGCCCAAAACTGGGCACCGCGCGGCCGGTCGTCGCATGCGGCGCCATGTTGGTGACACGGTAATTGACCGTGACCAACGCACCGGGATGCACGCTGACTGACTTTTCGACCGGCTCAAACCGCCACGAAAACCCCCGGTTCAGGTTGGCGTCAAAATCCACGCGAACATTGCGCGAAGTATCCACCTGGGTATTCGTGACTACGGCTTGGGAGGCAGAAATGCCCAACACTTGACAAATCTGCTTGTAGAGCGGCACGAGTGACAAACAAAACAACAGCATGACCGGCACGATCATGAGCAATTTGAGCAGCGTCGTACGCGCTTCACGACGTTGGTCTTCTCGAATCGCCAAGGTTACCGTGCTGCTCACCGAACCACTCCGGAGAATTTCCATAGGGTAAATGCGAAAACCCCGCCCACCCAGACGAGCAACACCACCAACGTCAAATATTTGGCCTTGGCGGGCGGTACTTCTCGTGACGCGCTCTTTTCCATTGCCTCAGTGCGCTGATGCGTTGGCCTTGAGGTTCGGGACCGTTTCAAATGTGTGATATGGCACCGGGCTCGGCAGATGCGTCCACTCGACGGAGTCGGCGCCTTCCCACTGCTTGTCCTTGGCCTTTTCGCCTGAACGGATGGTCGTCACCACATTCCATAGGAAGATCAATTGGCTGAAGCCCAGCAGGAATGCGCCCACCGTCGAAATGGCGTTCCATTCTGCGAACTGCAACGCGTAGTCTGGAATACGGCGCGGCATGCCGGCCAACCCGAGAAAGTGTTGCGGGAAGAACGTAATGTTGAAGGCAATGGCTGAAATCCAGAAATGCCATTTCCCCAAAGATTCGTTGTACATCTTGCCGGTGAATTTGGGCAGCCAAAAATAAACAGCCGCCGTCAAACCCCAGATCGCGCCGGGGAACAACACATAGTGGAAATGCGCAACGACGTAATAGGTGTTGTGCAAGGTGATGTCGACCGCGGCGATCGACAACACCAAGCCGGAAAAACCGCCCAGCGTGAACATGCAGAGGAAACCGATGCAAAACAGCATCGGCGTTTCAAACGTGAGAGAGCCGCGCCACATGGTGGCAATCCAGTTGAAGATCTTTACGCCCGTCGGCACGGCAATCAGCATGGTGGCAAACATGAAAAACAGGTTGCCTGCGGCCGGCATGCCCACCGTGAACATGTGGTGGCCCCAAACAATAAAGGACAAGATCGCGATTGATGCCGTGGCATAAACCATGGATGCGTAACCGAACAATGGCTTGCGCGCAAAGGCCGGGATGATTTGAGAAACGATTCCGAACGCCGGCAGGATCAGGATATACACCTCCGGGTGACCGAAGAACCAGAAGATGTGCATGAACATGGTCGGATCACCACCGCCCGCCGCATTGAAGAAGCTGGTGCCGAAGTGACGGTCGGTCAATAACATTGTCACCGCACCGGCCAGCACCGGCATGGTGGCAATCAGCAAATATGCCGTGATCAGCCATGTCCAACAGAACAGGGGCATGCGCATCAAGGTCATGCCGGGGGCGCGGAGATTCAGGATCGTCGTAATGATGTTGATCGAGCCCATGATCGACGACGCGCCCAACAAGTGGATCGCAAAAATCGTCATGTCCGTGCCGATTCCGCCTTGGGTCACCAGCGGGGGATAAAGTGTCCATCCGGAAGCCGCAGCGCCGCCCGGCACCAGGAAAGAGCCGAACAGCAGCAGTGCTGCCGGGATCATGATCCAAAAGCTCCAGTTGTTCATGCGCGGAAACGCCATGTCGGCCGCGCCGATCTGCATCGGAATGAGCCAGTTGGCAAATCCTACGAACGCCGGCATCACCGCACCGAAGATCATGACCAGTGCATGCACCGTGGTCAGCGAGTTGAACACTTCGGGATTCACAACCTGCAGGCCGGGAACAAACAGTTCCGCCCGCAAGACCAGCGCCATCGCCCCCCCCACAAAGAACATGAAAAATGCGAACCACAGGTACATGCTGCCGATGTCCTTGTGATTGGTGGTGGTGAAGATTCGCGTCCAGGGGCCGGGACCGTGGTCGTGATGGTCGTGACCGTGATCGTGCGTGGCGTCGTGGGCCATGTTGCTCTCCTGAGTCCTGATCTGTCTGATGTGTCGGCGGGGTTCGGTGGCTGACGCTTACTTGCGTGCAGCCTTGATGTCAGCAGGTTGCACCACTTTGCCTGTGGCATTGCCGAACGAATTCTTGGTGTAAGTAATCACGGCTGCCAAATCGGTATTGGACAAGCGTGCGAATGGCTGCATCGCCGTGCCGGCCTTGCCATTCAAGACAATGTCGATTTGCTTGGCAGGTTCCGCCAAGACGACTTTGGAACCCGCAAGGGCGGGGAATGCTGGCGGCGACCCCTTGCCGGTTGCCTGGTGGCAGGCCACGCAATTTGCGGCGTACACCTTTTCGCCCATGCCTTTCAATTCATCGAGCGTGTATTTCTTGCCCATGTCTTCTTCGGGGGCGGCGGCGACCGCTGCTGGCGCAGACTTGGTGCTCCACTTCGCCTTTGCATCTGCCATCCACTTGGCGTATTCCGCTTCAGTGACCACACGGACGGTAATGGGCATGTAGCCGTGCAACTTGCCGCAAATCTGGCTGCACTGGCCCTTAAACACGCCGGTCTTCTCGGCCTTGAACCATGCATCCTTGATAAACCCGGGGATGCCGTATTGATTGATCCCCAATTGCGGCACATACCAGCCGTGGATCACATCCACGGACGTAACCAGCAGGCGTACACGCTTGTTGACCGGGACAACCATCTCATTGTCGACTTCAAGAAGGTAGTCGGGATTCTTTTTGTCGGTTGCCTCCGTGCCCGGCTGGCCAATCTGGCTCCAGGGCGTCTTCAGATAAGAGTAAAACCCGACGTCATCTGCACTGTAGTCATACCGCCATCCCCATTGGAATGCCGTGACCTTGATCGTCACATCCGGGTGCGAAGCGTCCTTCATGTCCAACACCGTCTTGGCGGCCGGAATGGCAATGGCAATCAAGATGATGAAGGGGATGATGGTCCAGATGATTTCGATCAGCGTGCTCTCGTGAAAATTCACGTCGGGCTTGGCGCCCTGCGATTTCCGGAACTTGAAAATCGAATAGAACATCGCGCCAAAAACCACCACGAAAATTGCCACGCAGATCCAAAGGATGTACATGTGCAATCCATAGATCTGTGCTGAGACGGGCGTCGCCGGCGGGGGGATATTCACGTCATAGCTGGCCAAGGCCGGCAATGCAGTCCACAACAACAGGACTGCCGCGAGGATTCGTTCGATCACCGTCTTGTTTTTCATGCTGATTGTTCCGCCCTAGGTTTACTCATAAACGGCGATTCGTTTGCCTCGATGCCGCTGCTGATTTTGGTGCGCCGCAATACAACGCGCTCATCGCAAGGACCCACCTCGCCCTCGCGGCCCCATTAGATTTGTTTTCTAAATCAACGAGTTCCAGAAATCCTGCCCGACAATGCCTTCGGGCAAGATTCTACGATGAAGTCCATCATTTTAGCCCAGCGGCAGAAACCGTGGCAAGGCAAAGGGGATTGGGTTGGATCAACTTTCGGTCGGGACTGAACCACCCTCGCCGTCGTGGGGTAGTGAACCTGACACCGCCTTTCCGGCAATTCGGTACTTCTCCTCCGCCCAAGCGCCCAGATCAATGAGCTTGCAGCGTTCACTGCAAAACGGCCGATGCAGGTTCGCCGTCGAATAGGCATGCGGCGTGGAACACGTTGGGCAGGCGACTTGCAATGATTTGCCCACACTTACCTCACAGGTTGCAGTAGGTGAGTTCAAATTCGATGTCAGCCTCGTGCAACTTGGTGCGCTGCACGCTGCCCGGAAGGATAAAACGGATGTTCAACGCGTATTTGTTTGCACTGATTTCCGGTACGCACGGCAAGTCCCTCGCCAGGGTCAGCCTGAGCATATGTGCCGAACGTTCCATGGGCATCTGCTGAAACAGGCCGCCATATGCGATCAAGGGCACAGATTTTCCGCTCTCACGCAAGACCCGCAACACAATTCGCAACGCGCAGGCGACCGGTAGAAAGGGACGAAGCCATTCATTCAGGTCCGCGCGCCGCGCCTCACTATCTCGATGCAGCCAGTGGTGAAATGACGGGAGATCAAACTCGCAAGTACCCCCGGGGATGGCCGCGCGCTGCTTGATCGTCATCAGCCATTCGTTTTCTCGCAAATGCTGGCCAGTTTTTCCAGCGGCCGCCAACAAGTCCGAAAAGCTGGCTTCAATTTCACCTACTACCGCATCGAGTTTTTCCTCAGAAATCGCCGGGTTGCTGCGGAGCGCTTCCAAGAAAAGTCGCTGACGGTCCAGTTCCTGGAGCAAATCGGACTTGAGGTCGCCCCGACTGGCCACCTCCAAGACTTCAAAAAGGGTGCTTAGCGCAGCATGATGATCCTGCGGCGAATCCTGGATGCTGAAAAACTCGGCGCGGTCGAATAGGTCCTCAAGGCGCAACAACGTGCGCACGCGTTCGTTGAGGGGATATTCGTAGGTGATCACGTGGGTGGCGTCCGGGTGGGCGGAATTGTGAACGATTGGAGGGACCTTTACAAATCATTCAAGATTTGGATGCCCGCGCGTCCATCGCTCATAGAGGAGCTCAACCCCGGGCCGCAGGCTACCCGGCGTCCCGACATTGGTCAAAATGCAATCCGCAAGTTGGAGCCGAATAAACCGCGGCACTTGGGCTGCCAACAACCCGTCAATTTCGCTTTCTGAGAGCGCTGATCTGGCTTTCAGCCGCGCTCGCTGCAAACTGATGGGGCAGTCGATGGCCACGTTCCATCGAATCCAGTGTCGATAGCCCATGGTTTCAAACAACAATGGGATTTCAATCACATGTAACGCGTCTGCAGGGCCCCGCAAAACGGCGGCGACGATCTGCTCGCTGATTGCCGGATGAAGAACCAATTCAAGCGTCCGCTTGGCAGTTGCATCCGAGAGAATCAGATGGCGCATCCACGGTCGATTCAATGCGCCGACGGGCGTTGCCGCCGAGGGGCCAAACGCCTCGACGAGCGCCGGCATCGCCGCTCCGTTCGGACCCGTCAACTGGTGCGCTATGCCATCCGCATCGATCACACGGGCTCCGAATTCCTCGAACAGGGCAGCAACGACAGATTTTCCGCACCCTGCCCCGCCGGTCAATGCCGCGACCCGCCTCGATGAAAGATCATTCATCCGGGCATTCGGCCGAGGTACCATGTCGTGAGTTGTTTGCCCCACAAAAGGGCGATGAAGCCGGCGGCCGCCAAATAGGGCCCGAAAGGCAGTTTTGCCCCTTTCTCGCGGCCCAGGAAAATGATGCCCAAGATGCCGACCAATGCTCCAACTGCCGCAGACAACAGAATGATGACCGGCAGCATTTGCCAGCCGAGCCACGCCCCCAGCGCCGCCAGCAACTTGAAGTCGCCGTAACCCATGCCGTCCTTGCCGGTCAGGAGCTTGAACACCCAAAACACGATCCACAGCACCAAATAGCCCGCGGCAGCCCCGATCACTGCAGATTGCAAGGGCACGAATACGCCAAAAACGTTGACGACCAAGCCAAGCCACAGCAGGGGAAGAGTGATGTCATCCGGCAGCAGCGTCGTGTCTGCGTCAATAAGCGCCAGAGCAATCAACGTCCACACCAACAGCAATGCAAAAAATGCAGCGGCTGTGACCCCGAGATAATTGGCAACAGCAATCGAAAGTACTGCTGTCAACCCTTCAACCGCCGGATAGCGTGGACTGATCTTCACGCCACATCCCTTGCAACGGCCTTTCAAGACCAGATAGCTCAAGATGGGAATATTCTCGATCGCAGAAATCTGCCGGCTGCAGCCCGGGCATGCAGAACGCGGAACAATCAGGTTGTACCGCGGCGCATCCTCTCTTTCCGGCGCCTTGTCCGGGAAAAGAAATTCCTCACATTGAAGTTTCCACTCGCGCTCCATCATCTTTGGGAGCCGATGGATCACAACATTGAGAAAACTCCCCACCACCAGCCCGTTGAGGCCGACAACGGCAAGGTAAAAGGCAGGGTATGCCTTGAGCGTCTCGAAGAATGAATCAATCAATTGGTGCTATCAAGAAATCAAACAAATACCGCTCCAATTGATGGGTCTTCAGCCTTCGTCCAATGATCAAGCAACCGCTTGACCCATCTTGAAGATCGGCAGATACATGGCCACCACGAGGCCGCCGATCAGAACGCCGAGGATGGCCATGATCATGGGTTCCATCAGGCTGGACAGCGCATCAACGGCATCATCAACCTCCCGTTCGAAAAAGTCCGCAACTTTTCCGAGCATCCCATCCAGCGAGCCTGACTCCTCGCCAATCGCACACATTTGGATGACCATGCTCGGGAATACACCGCTGTTCTGCATGGAGACCGTCAAGCTGGTGCCCGTACTGACTTCCTGCTGGATTTTCTTGGTTGCCTGGTAGTACACACGATTGCCAGCGGCACCAGCGACAGACTCCAGCGCTTCGACCAAAGGCACACCGGCCGCAAACATGGTCGACAAAGTTCTCGTCCAACGCGCAATGGTTGCCTTGCGCACCAAGTCGCCGAACACGGGGGCCCTCAGCATCAAGCGGTCCATCGTTTCCTGCATTTTCTCGGAGCGCCTCAATGAATTCAAGAAGGTCCAGATCGCAAGGCCCAGGCCGCCGAAAATGATGTACCAATACTTCACAAAGCCGTCTGAAAGCGTCATTACAAACAAGGTCGGCGCAGGAAGGTTTGCACCAAAACTGCTGAACAACTCTTTGAATTGCGGAATCACGAAGATCATGATCACCGCTGTCACGATGAAGGCGACTACCAGAATTGACACGGGATAAAACAACGCCTTCTTGATCTTTCCCTTGATCGCGAGAATCTTCTCCTGATATGTCGCCAAGCGGTCCAGCAGCGCCTCCAAAATACCGGCCTGCTCACCGGCCGTCACAAGGTTGCAATACAGGTTGTCGAAGTAAATGGGGTACTTCCGAAACGCCTGTCCCAAGCTGCTTCCCGTTTCGACGTCCGTCTTGATGTCGAGCAGGAGTCTGGTGACCGACGGATTGGCGTGACCTTTGGCCACAATATCGAACGATTGCAACAAAGGCACGCCGGCTTTCATCATGGTTGCCAGTTGTCGCGTGAAAAAAGTAATGTCCTGTGCGGTGATCTTTTTCCCACCCCCCGACCGCATTTTCTTGATCCTTGGGTTGGCGATCCCTTGGCGGCGCAGCGTTGCAGCAACAATATTCTCGCCGGACGCGCGCATCTCGCCTTTAATGAGCTTACCTCCCCTGTCTTTCCCTTCCCAGGAGAAATTGGAGAGCTTAATGGTCTCCTTCCCGCCTTTACCCGGACTGCCTGCTGTCGCCGCCATGTGAGACTCCTTCGCCGGATCTTTTCCGGCATGCTGAATTCATGTCACTCGTTCGTCACGGACTCGATTTCCTCAAGCGACGTCACTCCCGCACGAACCTTTCGAAGCCCGGAGCGTCGCAAATCCGACACCCCTTCTCTCCGGGCCTGATCGGCTATGTCGATCGAGGTCCCGTTTTTCATGATGATGCGCTGCATTTCATCGGAAATTGGCATCACCTCATAAATCCCGGCGCGTCCTTTGTAGCCGGTATTCTTGCATATGTCACATCCCACGGCTGCATAGGGTTGCCAAGTGCCGTCGACCTCCTCTTCCTTGAAACCCGCCCGGAAGAGTACTTCTTTGGGAAGGTCAGCCGGGCGTTTGCAGGAACACAGCCGGCGCGCAAGTCGCTGGGCGGTGATCAAGATGACGCTGGTCGCAATATTGAAGGGCGCAACACCCATGTTCATCAAGCGGGTCAGCGTTGATGGCGCATCGTTGGTGTGCAGGGTGGACAGCACCATATGGCCGGTTTGCGCCGCCTTGATCGCGATTTCTCCGGTATCCAGGTCACGAATCTCACCCACCATGATGATATCGGGGTCTTGCCGCAGGAAAGACTTGAGCGCTGCAGCAAAGGTGAGGCCGGCCTTGTCATTCACGTTGACCTGATTGATACCGGGCAAATTGATTTCGGCAGGATCCTCAGCCGTCGAGATGTTGATTCCGGGCTTGTTGAGGATATTCAGGCAGGTATAGAGAGACACCGTCTTCCCTGAACCGGTAGGACCCGTCACCAAAACCATTCCATAAGGCCGATGAACCGCATGCAGCAGCGCTTTCTGCTGCTCCGGTTCGTATCCCAGTGCCTCAATGCCCAGTGTGGCGCTGGAAGGATCAAGAATACGCATGCAAATCTTTTCGCCGAACAGCGTCGGCAGCGTCGATACGCGAAAATCGATCGCACGCGTCGGCGAAAGCTTCAACTTCATGCGCCCATCCTGCGGCACGCGCTTCTCAGAAATATCCAACTTAGAGATCACCTTGATGCGGGATGCGATTTTTTCCTTGATCGCCAGCGGCGGCTGGGCAACATCGTAAAGAATCCCATCCTGACGATAGCGAATCCGGTAAAACTTTTCATAGGGTTCAAAGTGAATGTCGGATGCGCCACCGTTGATCGCGTCAATCAACACTTTCTGCACATACTTCACCACCGGCGCGTCGTCGACCTCGTCAGGCGCGCCAGCACCCGTTTCGACCTGGGCCTCGTCACCCGCCCCCAAGTCGATGTCGCCGAGCGCCGTGTCGTCCCCGATCATCGTATCCAGCGCTTTTGCAGAAGTTTCGCCAAAGCGCTTGACCAGTGTGGCAAGCTTGTCCTCTTCCACCACTACCGGCTCAACCACGGACCCGGTTGCAAATTTCAGCTCCGACAGGAATTGCTCGCTGGTCGGATCCGACATCCCCAGGAAAAGGCGGTTTCCGCGCTTCAACAGGGGAATGACGCGCTTGCTGGCGACCAGTTTCGAATCGATCGCGCCGGTTGGAAGCTGCTCAGGGTCAATCCCTGACAAGTCCAACAAGGGGACACCAAACGTATTGGCTGCAAAGTGAGCAATTTCCCGCGCCTGCAACTTTTTGGACGCGATCAACTGTTCAATGAAAGTAACATTGTTCTTCTTCGCTTCCGCATGCAGCGCATTGGCATCGGCTTGGACAAGCTTCCCCTGCTGCACAAGTGCACGGCTCAAAGGGCTAAATGTGATCGCGGCAGCTGCAGCCATATCAGGACCGGAAAGTACGTTCCAAAATGCTAAGACTACACATGATGCTCTAGCGCTAACACTTTGTAAAGAATCACTTTTTCATCGCCAATTGCCGCTCGATTTCAGATACCAAATCGGCCGAATCGGGCGAAACCTTGCTTGCAAAGCTCTTCGCCATGGTGCCGTCTCGCGAAATCACGTATTTGTGAAAATTCCAGCGCGGAGCGTCGCCGGTTGCTTTGGCCAAAGCGGCAAACATCCCATTGGGCTGCGCCCCAACGACGGATGACTTCGCCATCATCGGAAACTTGACTTTGTAGGTACGCTCGCAAAAATCCGCTACCTCCTCGTTGGTTCCGGGCTCCTGCATGCCGAAATCATTCGCGGGGAAACCCACCACCATCAGCCCCTGGTCGCGGTATTTGTCATACAACCCCTGCAATCCCTCGTATTGCCGCGTATATCCGCAGTAGCTGGCGGTATTGACCACCAAAACCACGCGCCCTCGGAAGGCGCAAAAATCCTGTTTGCCCCCGGACAACGTGGACATGCGGTGATTCAGCAACGCCGGACACTCTGCTGCCCACGCCGATTGCATGAAAATGCACCCTGTCAAAATCGCAAACACCATGAGCTTTTTCACAACCATCTCCGTGACCCAACGGCGGCAATTAAAGCCCCGCTGATATAATTTTTGATTGCCTCGCCGCAGCGTTGCACACGCGTGGCGCGCCGGAAACCGACCCGACATGCCGCTGCACACCCTGGGACTCAATCATCGTACCGCACCCTTGGAGGTGCGCGAAAGAATTGCGTTTCCCGCTGAGCAGCAAGGTGCTGCGCTGAGGACGCTGACCGCATTGCCGGGTGTCGCCGAGGCCGCGCTCCTTTCGACTTGCAACCGTACCGAAATTTATTGGCGGGGGGACGAAAGCGCAGGGACGTCGGTACGCGAATGGCTGGCAACACAGCCTGCGGCGCGGGGACTCGACCTGAACAGTCATTTGTACGAGTTTGTCGATTCGGCTGCCGCGCGCCACGCGTTTCGCGTCGCCAGCGGGCTCGACTCCATGGTCCTGGGCGAGCCGCAGATTCTCGGACAGGTCAAGCACGCGGTGCGCATAGCCCACGACGAAGGCACCCTCAGTGGGGCCCTGGACCGCATGTTCCAGGAGACCTTCAAGGTTGCCAAGAGTGTGCGCAGCGAGACCTCGATTGGCGAAACGTCAGTGAGCATGGCCGCCGCTGCGCTGCGACTGGCCGAACAATTGTTTGGCGAAGTTTCCGGGACGCACGTCTTGCTGGTGGGCGCCGGCGAAATGATCGAGCTCGTGGCGACACATTTTGTTGCCAAGAAACCCCGAAGCGTCGCCGTCGCGAATAGGACTCTCGAGCGCGGGGAAACCCTCGCCCGGACTTTCGGCGGCAAAGCGCTGACCTTGCAGCAGCTGCCTGAACACATGCACGACTTCGATATCGTCATCAGCTGCACGGCGTCTACCTTGCCGCTGATCGGCAAGGGCATGGTTGAGCGGGCCCTGAAGGCACGCCGCCACAAGCCGATGTTCATGGTCGATCTCGCAGTGCCCCGGGACATCGAGCCCGAGGTCGGAGAGCTCGACGACGTTTTCTTGTATACACTCGATGCCCTCGGCCGCATCATCGCGCAGAACACGGTCAAGCGGGAGGCTGCCGCAGCCGAAGGCGAGGCGATTGTCGAAGCCCGCGCGCAGGAGTTCATGCGCTGGCTGGAATCTCGCGCCACCGTACCGGTCATCCAGCAGTTGCGCGCACGCGCCGAACAATATCGGTCTGCAGAACTCGAGCGGGCGCGCAAACGCCTGGCGAAGGGTGAGGATCCCGCGCTCGTCCTTGAGGCGCTTGCCCAGGGACTGAGCAACAAATTTCTCCATCATCCCCTGGCGGCCCTGAATCGGGCCGCAGGAGTGGAGCGTGAATCCTTGGCGAACGCTTTGGAAAAACTGTATCCCGAACAGGACGAGCATTAGGGACGCCGGATCTCGGCACTACACGCCGCGTTCAAACTTGAACGCAATTTTCGACCCTTTTGACTGTCCCCATGAAATCGTCCGTCCTCGCAAAACTGGCGTCGCTTGAAGAGCGGCTTTTTGAACTCGACCGCCTGCTCGCCGATCCGAATGTGGTGTCCGACATGGACAACTACCGCAAACTCACGCGCGAACACTCAGAGCTGACGCCGGTGGTCGCCCTGTTCAAGGACTATCGCCAAGCCGAGGCCGACATTGCCGCTGCGATGGAATTGGCCAACGATCCCGGGATGCGGGATTTCGCCGACGAGGAACTCAAGGCGGGCAAGCAACGCATTGAACAACTTGAGAACGAACTGCAAAAGGCCCTCCTGCCGAAGGATCCGAACGATGACAAAAACATCATCCTCGAGATCCGCGCGGGTACCGGCGGCGATGAATCCGCGCTGTTTGCAGGCGACTTGTTCCGAATGTATTCGCGCTACGCCGAACGCCAGCGCTGGCAGGTTGAAGTGATTTCCGAATCACCCGGGGAAGTCGGCGGGTACAAGGAAGTCATCGCCCGCATCGTGGGAACCGGCGCGTATTCACGCATGAAGTTTGAGTCCGGCGGCCACCGCGTGCAGCGGGTGCCCGAAACGGAGGCCCAAGGCCGCATTCACACCTCGGCGGCGACCGTGGCGGTCATGGCGGAAGCAGACGATGTCTCGGAGGTGAACATCAACCCCGCCGACGTCCGCGTGGATACCTTTCGCGCCTCCGGGGCGGGCGGCCAACACATCAACAAGACCGATTCCGCCGTGCGGCTGACCCATCTCCCGACCGGGATCGTGGTCGAATGCCAGGATGGCCGATCGCAGCACAAGAACAAGGAACAGGCGTGGCGTGTGTTGGCCGCCCGCATCAAGGACCAGCAGATGCGCGCCGCACAAGCCAAGGAGGCAGCCGAGCGCAAATCGTTGATCGGCTCGGGTGACCGGTCGGAACGCATCCGCACGTACAACTTCCCCCAGGGCCGTGTCACGGACCACCGCATCAACCTCACGTTGTACAAGATCGACTTCATCATGGATGGCGACTTGTCAGAGGTGACGGACGCGTTGATTGCCGAGCATCAGGCAGAACAACTGGCCGCATTGGCCACCACCGCCTGACTTGGGGTGCCGTGACAGTCGCCGAAGCCCTGCGAGCGGCCGCGTTGCGCATCGAGCGGCGTGACGCCGAAGTCCTGCTTTGCGCCTCGCTTTCCTGCAACCGCGCCCATCTGATTGCCCATGCGTCGGAAACGTTGGATCAGGCATCCACCCGGAATTTCCAAGCGTGGGTCGATCGACGGGCCCTCGGTGAACCTGTGGCGTACTTGACAGGTCGCCGGGAATTTTACGGACGCGAGTTCTTGGTCGGGCCGGAGGTGCTGATCCCCAGACCCGAAACAGAACATCTCGTAGAACAAGCACTGGCGCGGCTTCCCAGCCAGCAATGGCCTGAAGACCCCGCCCATGCCAGCGTTCTAGATCTGGGAACGGGGAGCGGCGCCATTGCCATTACCCTTTCGCTGGAGCGACCGGCACTTGCAGTCACGGCGTGCGATGTGTCGCAAGGCGCCATCATGTTGGCCTCGAAGAACGCGTCGCAGCTGGATGCGAAGGTCGAATTCGTACAATCGGACTGGTATTCCGCATTGCCCGGCAGAAGGTTTGATTTGATCGCGTCCAATCCGCCTTATGTTGCCGCGCTTGACCCACACCTTGGACAAGGCGACCTGCGCTTTGAGCCGCGCGGCGCGCTGACCGACAACAGCGCGGATGGTCTCTCGTCCCTGCGCCAAATCGCTTCAGGCGCAACTCTGCACCTCCACCCTGGCGGATGGCTGTTGCTGGAACACGGCTACGATCAAGCCGATGCGGTTCAAGGCATCCTCTTGCAATCGGGCTTTGAGGACCTCATTTGCATTCATGATCTGGCGGGCATTCCCCGCGTGGCCGGTGGACGCCTCGGCTAAAATCTCGCACAACCCTTTGAAATCGGAGTTTCCATGAGCACTCAAGACACCATCCGCGACACCGTCACCCAGAACAAGGTGGTGCTGTTCATGAAAGGTTCGCCGCAATTCCCGATGTGCGGATTTTCTGCCTCTGCCGCGCAAATTCTCAAGGCGTGCGGCGTGACCAGCCTCCACACCGTGGACGTATTGCAGGACGAAGCGATCCGCCAAGGCATCAAGGAATACGCCAATTGGCCGACGATTCCCCAGCTTTATGTGAATGGCGAGTTCGTCGGTGGCGCGGACATCATGCGCGAAATGTATCAGTCCGGCGAGCTGCAAACCTTGTTGTCGACCGTGAAGTAGCGATGTCGCAGGCGGCAACCATGCCGCATCAGATCGGCGGGGCGAAGCTCCGCATCCACTTCGGCGACGAGATCGCCATCGGTCCGGGCAAGGCGGATCTGCTCGAGGCCATCCGCGACACCGGGTCCATCACTGCCGCAGGCAAGCGGATGGGGATGTCGTACAAGCGCGCCTGGGATCTCACGGCCACCATGAACCGCTGCTTCAAGGCTCCGCTGGTCGAAACCGCCACCGGAGGCGGCGGCGGCGGCGGTGCGCACCTGACTGATTTCGGCGCGCGTGTTCTGGGCCACTACCGCGCCATGCAGGCCCACACCGATGCGGCCATCGCGCGCGACCTCAAGGCGTTCACCGACCTGCTGGCGCCCACCCCTCGCGGCTAGACTTCCCTCCCCGGCAGCGGGGCCAAATCCCGTTTCGTCACGAATGACATGCGTTATATCCGATTGTATATTACGACTCCGGATTCTCTCAGCGGAAAGTGCAATGCACGGGATCGTCAAATTCTTCCTCGCGCTCGCGGCGGGCCTTGCCTCATCGCCGACGATCGCCGGCGGTCCGGCGGCGCCGGCCATTGCGGCCGCCGCCGACCTCAAATTTGCCCTCGACGAGATTGCTGTCGCGTTCCGTGACGACACCGGCAAGGTGGTTCGGATTTCCTTCGGCTCGTCCGGGAATTTCAAGACCCAGATCTTGCAAGGCGCGCCGTACGAACTGTTCCTGTCAGCAGACGAAGCCTTTGTCGAAGAACTGCACCGTGCTGGCAAGGCGCGTGACAAGGGTACCCTGTATGCGATCGGCCGCATCGTCCTCTTTGCGCCCAAAGGGTCGCCGCTGGGGGTTGACGCGGAATTCAAAGGGCTCCGCCAGATGATCGAAAGCGGCAAGCTGCGCCGCTTCGCCATCGCCAATCCGGGTCATGCCCCCTATGGCCGCGCGGCACGCGAGGCACTCATCAAGGCCGGGCTTTGGGACCGCCTGCAGCCACAGCTGGTCTTGGGGGAAAACGTCTCGCAGGCGGCACAATTCGCCTCGGCGGGAGGCGCGGACGGCGGCATCTTCGCGTACTCGCTCGCACGGTCCCCGGCGGTCTCGTCGTTGGGAACGTATGCGCTCATCCCGGATGCCGCGCACACGCCGCTGCGGCAAGCCATGGTGCTGATGAAAAACGCGTCCCACGACGCGGAGGC
>JBGAUM010000166.1:0-4039 GCA_044228625.1 Usitatibacteraceae bacterium
GGTGGACTGGCTGTGGCAATACGCCTTCGACCAGCGCGCCTCGGATATCCATCTGGAGCCGCGCCGCGAAGTAGCCATCGTGCGCTTCCGCATCGATGGCGTGCTGCATCAGGTGTACCAGGTGCCAGCCACCGTCGCGGCGGCAATGACCTCGCGGATCAAGATTCTGGGACGCATGGATGTGGTCGAGAAACGCCGACCGCAGGATGGCCGCATCAAGACCCGCATGCCCGATGGCCAGGAAATCGAGCTTCGCCTGTCCACGCTGCCTACCGCGTTTGGCGAAAAGCTGGTCATGCGGGTTTTTGATCCGGACGTGCTGGTGCGCGACTTCTCGGAATTGGGATTCGCGCCGGACGAACTGGAAAAGTGGAACACGCTGATCAAGAACCCCGGCGGCATCCTGCTGGTGACGGGGCCGACCGGTTCTGGCAAGACGACGACGCTGTACTCGACACTGAAGCTGCTGGCGACGCCGGAGGTGAATGTCTCGACCATCGAGGACCCGATCGAAATGGTCGAGCCGATGTTCAACCAGATGCAGGTGCAAGCGAACATCGACCTCACGTTTGCCGCCGGTGTGCGCGCCCTGATGCGGCAAGACCCGGACATCATCATGGTGGGTGAAATCCGCGACCTGGAAACCGCCGAAATGGCCATCCAGTCCGCGTTGACGGGTCACCTTGTGCTTTCCACTTTGCACACCAACGATGCGCCTTCGGCGGTCGCACGATTGCTGGACCTCGGCGTGCCGGCCTACCTTTTGAATTCGACGCTTTTGGGCGTCATGGCGCAACGCCTGGTGCGTACGCTTTGCCCGCACTGCAAGGAGAAGTCGCCGTTCGGAACGGATGAAGAAATCAAGCTCTGGAACACCATGGTCGCTCCCTGGAAGGGCGAGCCTCCCCGCGAAGTCTGGCGGCCGGTGGGGTGCCTGGAATGCCGGAACACGGGTTACCTCGGGCGCATCGGCATTTACGAGATCTTGCTGATGACGGGCGACATCAAGAAGTTCGTCTCGGAAGCCGCGGATGTGATGACCCTGACCGCGCAGGCCTACAAGGCAGGCATGAAGCCCTTGCGCCTCTCCGGTGCGCTGAAGGTGGCGCAGGGCTTGACCACGCTCGAGGACGTGCTGAAGGTTGCGCCGCTGGGCTAAATCGCTTGTCTTGACGCGGCGTTTCGACGGTTTTGGCCTTGAAAGGCGCGCCAGCTTTTGAGTTTGCGACTCTGGCGCTCTGAATTTCAGCGCGGTGGATGGACGATCTTGTCCATGACGGGCGTAAAAACGCCGCTCACGCGGTCCGCGAAATAACGCCTCAAAGCGAATGAAATCGTTCGGAATGCAATGTCATCCCACGGGATTTCCGGTTCACCGAACAGGCGGACTTCCAGACTCTCGGCGCCCGCCCCGAATTGCAGGTCCTGCATGCGGGCCAAAAACAGCATATAGACCTGGCTGATCTGCGGCAGTGACAGCGTGACGTACACTGATTCCACCGTCACGCGGGCGTTGGCCTCCTCAAGGGTTTCCCTCGCCGCACCTTCTTCCAGGGTTTCGCCTTCTTCCATGAACCCGGCAGGCAAGGTCCATTTGCCGTAGCGCGGTTCGATTGCGCGCTTGCACAGCAAGACCTTGTCTTCCCAGATGGGCAGGGTGCCGACGACCACTTTCGGATTCAGGTAATGGATGTGGCCGCACTCGCCACAGACATGCCGTTCGCGGTCGTCGCCATGCGGCACGGTGAACTCGATCTTGCCTGCGCCGCATTGCTGGCAAAACCGTGGCGCGAGGTTGGCGAACATTGTGTCGAAAAGGTGATCAAAGTCAATCGAGAGCGGCGGGCCCATGCTACCATGCGCGCGCTTTTTTCATGGATGAATCCCCGGGGTCAATCGTGCGGTTTTTTGGAATCTTGTTGTTGGTCTTTGTGATGGAGTTTTCCGCATCGGCCCGTGCCGAGGTGGCGGTGGTCCTGAATTCCGGGGACGGTACCGTCAGTCTGATCGACAAGGCCACGATGGCCGAGATCAAGCGCATTCCGGTGGGCAAGGAGCCGCACCATTTGATGGCGACCCCGGACGACAAGTCCCTCATCATTGCCAATGCGGTGTCCAATGATTTGGTATTCCTGGATCCGATCACGGGCGAAATCCAGAAACGGGTGGACAAGATCTCCGACCCCTACCAACTGGGATTCAGTCCCGACCGCAAGTATTTTGTGTCGGTGTCCCTGCGCCTCGATCGCGTGGACATTTACAACGGGGCTGACTTTTCGCTGCTCAAACGCATCCCCGCCGCCAAGGCGCCCAGCCATGTGGCCTTCAATGCCGACAGTTCCCTGGCATTCGTGACACTCCAGGATTCCAATGAACTTGCCGCCTTCGACCTGAAGACGCAAACGCTCAAATGGAAGATGCCGGTCGGGTCGACCCCCGCCGGGGTATGGGTGACGCCGGACGACAAGCACGTGCTCATCGGCATGACGGGCGCGGACTATGTCGAGGTGGTGGACTGGCGCACACAGAAGAGCGTGAAAAAAATTACCACCGGAAAGGGAGCCCACAATTTCCTTGCCGTTGGCGATGGAAGACGCGTCTATGTGAGCAATCGCGTGTCCAACACGGTGAATGTCATTGACCAGGAAACTTTGGCGGTGGTGGATACGATTCCGGTACCGGGCGGGCCCGATTGCATGGAGGCCACCAAGGATGGCAAGCAGCTTTGGGTCACGTCGCGCTGGATCCGCAAGGTCAGTGTGGTGGATTTGGCGACCAAGAAAGTCATCAAGGAAATTCCGGTCGGAAAATCACCGCACGGGATCTACTTTTTCACCCATGCTGCGAGGAAATAGCCAAGCCGTGGGGCGCATTGCCGCAGGGGTGTCGTTCGCGGCAGTTCTTCTGTCCACCGGCAGCGCCGCGTGGGGCAACGAATGCCGCGGCACCTTGTATCTGACGCTGGACAGCGGACACATGGGACCGGCGGAGCACATCGCCGACACGCTCAGGAAGCACAATGTGTTGGCCACATTCTTCCTGGCCAACGAAAAGACGCAGCGGGGCGATGGGGTGCTGGAGTCGTCATGGGCGCCGTATTGGAAAGCCCGAGCCGCCGAAGGGCATGCCTTCGGCTCGCATACCTGGGACCACTGGAAGTTCCAGCGCGATATCGGTCGCGATCACGTGCTGTACAGCTCTGGCCGGCAAACCCGGAAGCTGGATCGCGCGGGTGTTTGTGCCGAACTGGAAAAGAGCGAAGAGGCGTTCCGAAAAATGACCGGGCGCGGCTACGATGGCTTGTGGCGGGCGCCGGGTGGCAAGACGACGCCGAACGCCATCAAGTTTGCCGAGTCGTGCGGATACCGGCATGTCGGTTGGTCGCCCGCCGGATTTTCCGGCGACGAACTGCCCAGCGACAGATTTCCGTCGGACAAATTGATTGCGCAGCAGCTCCAATCCATCAAGTCGGGCGATATCCTGCTGTGGCACCTTGGAATCTGGTCCCGGAAGGATCCCCTCTATCCTCGGCTCGATCCGCTGATTGCCGGCCTCAAGGCGAAGGGGTTTTGTTTCGCGCGCATGACCGAGCATCCAGCCTTTCGCAAGCCTGAGGGTGCGATCAGGCGATAATCTCGCCGGCCTATGTTTGAAATCACTTCACAGCTGTTTGCGCAATTTCACGCGCACGTGTTCGAAAGCACCGTGCTGCCGCTCATCCACGCCGCGGGTTTGAGCGGGTATGCCGAGCAGGCGTTTGATGCCACGGAGTTGTTCCTGATCGGGGCCATCGAAGTCACCTTGCTGGCGCTCATTTTGGGCGCGTTGGAGCATTGGCGGCCCGTGGAACTCCAGGACGAAGAGGCGAAGCGCGTCGATGTGCTGTATACGCTGCTCACGCGGCTGGGTATTGTTCCGCTGCTGCTGTTTTTCCTGTTGATGCCGTTGGTCGATGGCGTGGATGGGTGGCTGCGGATGCACGACATCGTCCCGGCCAAGATCGAAGACTTCATTCCAGCGCTGCACCAGTGGCCGCTGT
>JBGAUM010000167.1:0-3989 GCA_044228625.1 Usitatibacteraceae bacterium
CCCATCGTGGCCGGCGACGGGGATGTGAATACTCAGCCGACCCTCGGTTTCCAGCGGGTCATCCAGCGGGCGATCCTGCATGTGCAGTCGTCCGGCAAGAAAGAAGTGACCGGGGCCAATGTGCTGGTGGCGATCTATGGCGAAAAAGACTCGCATGCCGTTTATTTCCTGCACCAGCAGGGCGTGTCCCGCCTCGACGTCGTGAATTACATTTCACACGGCATTTCGAAAGCTGCGCCGGCTTCAGAGAAAAAGGAAGAGGCGGAAGGAGAAAGCAATGAGGCTGAGCAATCCGGGGGCGCGCTGGAAAGCTTCACTCTCAACCTCAACCAGATGGCGACGGATGGCAAGATCGACCCGCTGATCGGCCGAGAACACGAAGTTGAGCGGGTCATCCAGATCCTTTGCCGACGCCGCAAGAACAATCCCCTCCTTGTGGGCGAAGCGGGCGTGGGCAAGACGGCGATCGCTGAAGGGCTTGCCAAGCGCATTGTGGACAATGATGTCCCCGAAGTGTTGGCCAAGGCCAACGTCTACGCGCTGGACATGGGCGCGCTGCTGGCGGGCACCAAGTACCGCGGTGACTTTGAGCAGCGCCTCAAGGCGGTCCTGAAGCAGCTTGTCGAGAACCCGAACGCCATCTTGTTCATTGATGAAATCCACACGTTGATCGGCGCCGGTTCAGCCTCGGGCGGCACGTTGGATGCTTCGAATTTGCTCAAGCCCGCGTTGTCGTCGGGCCAATTGAAATGTATCGGCGCCACCACCTACAACGAATATCGCGGAATCTTTGAGAAGGATCACGCGCTTTCACGGCGATTCCAAAAGATTGACGTGAACGAGCCGTCGATCGCGGAAACCATCGAAATCCTGAAAGGTTTGAAGTCGCGCTTCGAAACCCATCATGGCGTGAAGTACACGGCAACCGCATTGACCACGGCAGCCGAGCTGTCAGCGCGGTACATCAATGACCGGCATCTGCCTGACAAGGCGATCGACGTGATCGACGAGGCTGGCGCCGCACAGCGCGTCGTCCCGAAATCCAGACAAAAGAAGACCATTGGCAAGCCGGAAATCGAGGAAATCATCGCCAAGATCGCGCGGATTCCAACGCGAAATGTGTCGTCCGATGATCGCAATGCCCTCAAGACGTTGGACCGCGACCTGAAGGCCACCGTCTTTGGTCAGGACAAGGCTATTGAGGCATTGTCATCTGCGATCAAGATGGCGCGATCCGGATTGGGGAACCCGTCGAAGCCGATTGGTTCGTTTCTGTTTTCCGGCCCGACGGGCGTCGGCAAAACCGAGGTTGCGCGCCAGCTCGCCTTCATTCTTGGTGTGGAGCTCATCCGGTTCGACATGTCCGAATACATGGAGCGCCACGCGGTGTCGCGCCTGATCGGTGCGCCGCCGGGATATGTCGGGTTCGACCAGGGCGGGCTGTTGACCGAGGCGATCACCAAGCATCCCTATTCGGTCCTGCTGCTCGACGAAATAGAGAAGGCCCATCCGGACATCTTCAATATCCTGTTGCAGGTCATGGACCATGGAACGCTGACCGACAACAACGGCCGCAAGGCGGATTTCCGCAACGTCGCCATGACGACCAATGCCGGCGCGTCGGAGTTGTCCAAGTCTTCCATGGGCTTCACGGAAGACAAGAAAGCCGGCGATGAAATGGCGGAAATCAAACGCCTGTTCACGCCCGAATTCAGAAATCGGCTGGATGCGGTGATTTCGTTCGCGCCGCTGAACGAGGTTGTCATTTTGCAAGTGGTGGACAAGTTCCTGATGCAGTTGGAGTCTCAATTGGCGGAGAAGAAGGTTGATGCTTCCTTCACGCCTGAGCTCAAGCAGTATTTGGCCAAGAAAGGATTTGATCCGGCAATGGGCGCGCGTCCGATGGCGCGGCTCATTCAAGACACCATCCGGCGCGGTCTGGCGGACGAACTGTTGTTTGGAAGGCTGGCGCAAGGCGGAAAAGTCACCATCGGCATCGACGGCAACGAAAAGATCGTCCTCGACATTGCCGAGGACAAGGTTGCGGTGACCACCGAGACGTGATTCGTCGCCGATAGGCCCGCTTTATCGCAAAGGCCGCTTGAATGCGGCTTTTGCGTTATATGGGCCCTGCAATTCGGGATCACTTGCGTTATTCTTCGCATCGCTCTGCAACCGGCTGTCCCCGTCCACCCCCGTACCAGAGGAGCAACAATGAGAATAAGGACTCTCGTGGCCGCAGGCTTTTTTGCTGCGCTCGCTGTGCAACCGCTCGCGGCCCAATCCCCCGCGCCTGCAAACGCGCCTCCTGCGGCGTCACCACCGGCCAGCTCGCCACCCGCGCCGGCATTCGCCGCGTCCAATCTGACCCCGCATGGCGTGCGATCGATGGCGTCGACCTGCGCAGCCTGCCATGGCACGCAAGGTGCCAGCGTCGGCGGCGCGATTCCCGGCTTGGCGGGAACGAACAAGGAATATTTTGTGAACCAGATGGCCGCATTCAAGCAAGGCAAACGCGAAGCGACGATCATGCATCAGCTCGCCAAAGGTTACTCTGACGCGGAAATTTCCGCGCTGGGTGATTTCTTTGCCGCACAGAAAAAATAGGAGCGCGACATGAGAATGCAACGCAGGAATTTTCTGAAGGCAGCAGGAGCTACAGCCGGGGCTTCGGTATTTGCGGGGTGCGCCACGGTGGGTGCACCCGCCGGTCCCAAGGTGGTCATTGTCGGTGGCGGATATGGAGGCGCCACAGCAGCCAAATACATCAAGTTGTTCGCCCCGAACATTGATGTCACGATCGTCGAAAGAAACAGCGAATTTGTTTCCTGTCCCATTTCCAATCTGGTGTTGGGCGGCAGGCGTCAGCCGTCGACGTCGAGAAAAAGCAGGTGCGCCTCGCCGATGGTACCGCTCTGCCATTCGATCGCGTGATCCTGTCCCCGGGGATTGACTTCACCTATGCCGACCTGCCAGGCCTCAACAATGCAGCGGCCCAGGACAAGGTCCTGCATTCATGGAAGGCGGGCCCGCAGACCTTGGCATTGCGCAAACAATTGGAAGCAATGCCCGATGGTGGCAGCTATGTCATCAGTATCCCCACCGCGCCTTATCGATGCCCCCCCGGACCCTACGAGCGCGCCTGCCAGGTGGCCAGCTATTTCAAGGCCGCGAAACCGAAATCGAAAGTCATCATCCTTGACGCCAATCCGGATGTCACCTCCAAGCCTGGCTTGTTCAAGAAAGCGTGGGCCGAGATGTACCCGGGCATGGTGGATTACCGGAACAACTCGAAAGTGGTCGATGTCGATGTGAAGGGCATGGTCGCCAAACTGGAGGTGGGTGACGATGTCAAAGGTGATGTATTGAATATCCTGCCTCCGATGAAAGCCGGCGCCATCGCCGATCCGTTCATCACCGCCAACAAGCGCTGGTGCGAGGTGAATTGGTTGACGTATGAGGCCAAGAACGTACCGGGAGTGCATTTGCTCGGCGATGCGCTGCAAATCGCGCCGGGCATGCCCAAATCCGGCCACATGGCCAATTCACACGGCAAGGCCTGCGCGGCGGCCGTCGTGGCCTTGCTGGGCGGCGAGACGCCGAATGCTGCGCCCGTTCTCAACAACACCTGCTACAGCTTCGTGTCTGCCGACAAGGTCATCCACGTGGCCTCCGTCCACAAATATGACGAAAAGGACAAGACCATGAAGACGGTGCCGGGTTCAGGCGGTATTTCCGTGGCGGCCAATGAGCTGGAAGGCCAGTACGCCTTGGCGTGGGCCAAAAACATTTGGGCAGACATGTTGGCCTGACCAGCCAGAACTGCCCCCATGAAAGCGGCTTCGGCCGCTTTTTTTTCCTTGAAAAGTCGGAGATCGGGAAGACGACAGACCTTCCAGTTGACCGCTAAACGAGTTTTTTGATCATCTAAAGGTAGCACAATATGCTACTTTTTATCATTTCTAAAATAGAAGTATTATTTTAG
This sequence comes from Usitatibacteraceae bacterium, assembly GCA_044228625.1. Lineage (GTDB taxonomy): Bacteria > Pseudomonadota > Gammaproteobacteria > Burkholderiales > Usitatibacteraceae > UKL13-2. Next base: position 3,986 of record JBGAUM010000167.1, read on the forward strand.
TCTC
>JBGAUM010000028.1:0-29828 GCA_044228625.1 Usitatibacteraceae bacterium
GTGATCCACCGGCCACATGCCGGGGGCATCAAAACGTGGGAAAGACCGGCGAGCGTCGTGAAGTTGCTTGGAGTGATTTGGATGTAGGGGCGCAACGCGGCATCACGTGGAAGTCGCTTCCTCGCATGTGCAGCTCTAAAACTCTGCGATGGCGAACATCGAACAAGGCTTCGCCATCGCCGGAAAACATTGAAGACACACGATGCAATTCACGCAGGATGCGGTACTGACGCGCAGGTTCACCAAGGCCCGGTCCGGCGGCGGCCCGAAGCCCGAGCGCTTTGCAAGGTGACCTGCTACCTCCGCATCCTTTGACTCGTAGCTCAAGAAAGCCGCCTGGCTGGATTGACTGTCCCTGGGGTCGATCATGGATTGACGTAGTTTGCGCAACGAAACTTCCGAAACTTGCGCCCGGCGGCAGATTTTTGTTCAATGAGGCCGCAGTATCGGCAATCCGGGCAGCCTGGAACATCGGGTTGGGTACGAATCACAGTTTCAGGGGTTCACCGGTAAAATGGATGTTTATCGACCCGTTTGGCCCCCGCTGAACCCCTAAAAAGCACTGTCCAGCATGGCATTTTCCGATCTTGGCCTGATTCCCCCGCTGTTGAAAGCGGTGCAGGAACAGGGTTACACCGACCCCACCCCCATCCAGCAAAAGGCCATTCCTGCCGTCCTCGAAAAGAAGGACGTCATGGGTTGTGCGCAGACCGGCACTGGCAAGACAGCCGGCTTTACCCTGCCCCTACTGCAGATCCTTTCCCCCCACGCCTCGACCAGCACATCGCCCGCCCGACACCCGGTGCGCGCACTCGTCCTCACGCCGACACGCGAACTCGCGGCACAGGTGGAAGAATCGGTACGAACCTATGGCAAGTACCTGCCGCTCCGAATCACCGTGATTTACGGTGGTGTGGACATGAAGCCGCAGACCAAGGCGCTGCAGGGCGGCGTTGAAATCGTCGTGGCAACCCCGGGGCGCCTGCTGTCCGGCAGAACCTGTTGTTCTCCGCCACTTTTTCCGACGACATCAAGAAACTGGCCGGCACCTTCATGCGTGATCCCGTGATGATCGAGGTCGCGCGCCGCAATGCTCCTGCCGAACTGGTGACCCATTCAGCGTACGAGGTGCCGGCCACGCGCAAGCACGAATTGCTTTCGTACCTGGTGAAGTCGCGCGACATGAAGCAGGTGTTGATCTTCGTGCGCATGAAACGCGACGCCGAAAAGCTCTCGCGCCAATTGCAGCGCGACGGCTTTGAGGTTGCCGCCCTTCACGGGGATCGCTCACAGTCCGAACGCACGCAAGCCTTGGACGATTTCAAGGCCGGCAAGATTCGATTGCTGGTGGCCACGGAAGTGGCCGCGCGCGGCATCGATATCGACCAATTGCCATTCGTCATCAATTACGAGCTCCCAAATACGGCAGAGGACTATGTGCACCGCATTGGTCGCACGGGGCGCGCGGGCATGCCGGGCGAGGCGATCTCGCTGGTCAGCCCCGATGAACACGAGTACCTGGTCGCCATCGAGAAACTGCTGAAGCGCCCGATTCCGAGGCTGGATGTTCCGACCGGTGAAGCACCGCGTCGCCGCCCGAGCGTGGACGCAGTGCATGGCGAAGTGGATCCGGAAGAGCGCCGCGCGCAACGCGCGATTCGTGAGGCCAAGCAATCCCGCCGGCCAAAACCGGTGGACGTACCCCGGGTGATCACTGCGGAATCAAAACCGGAACCATTGCATGGCGACTATCCGCACTTTGATTTTTCCAAGCCCTACGAGCCCCAGGCTGTGGAGAAAGTGGATGCCGTGGTGAAAACGCCGATTGCCAAAGGCAAGCCCCAGCCCCGAAAAATCGGCGCCCTGCTCGGCGGATTGGCCAAGGCGCCAAAATAAGCATCACGAGGGAAGAGGCATATTGCGCAGAAATGCCTCTCCAACCCCGGGCCTCAAACCGGACCCCCGTCAATCCGGGATCGTTGCGACGCCGCTCGCAAACGTGATCTGATCTGCGGTCGCCGGACTTGCGTTAATCAACGTGAGATTGGTTGACGAGATTGCCGTCGCACTTCCCGGCGTGCCGCCACGCGGAGTCGGACGAACCACCTGAGAGGGCGGCAGTGCGGTGCCGCTGCGCAGGTAGTTGTACATCACGTCCATCGCATTGTTGAAATAGCGCTGCATCGGAAGGAATCGGGTATCGAGGCCAGCAAGGTTCGCATCTCCCAGCATCGCATCAAAATGCTGGGCATTGGTAATTTCGGCATAGACCAGGCGGCTCGAGGCCCCCTCGACCGACTTGTTCAAGGCAAAGTAAGGACGCGATGTGAACGCTGCAGGATGAAACGTATCCGCGCGCCCATGCACAATCACTGCCGGTTTCCCGCGCAAATTGCCGGAACGGCGCACTTCGTTGATGCCCGTCGCGACACGCGTTGCATTGGCATCGGTCGCGGTGAACAAATTGCGCAGGCAGCGCGCGCCGTCTGCGTTGTAGTCGGCCACGCCAGATGCCGGGGACACCGAGCGGCTGTTTTCCAACGCCCCGCCCACCGAGCTGTTGTTGATGATTTCGATGCCGGCTGTGGCAGGAAGGCCATTGGAGGCCCCGAAGATTGTCGGCAAACTGGCCAACGCGGCCGGTTTGAAATTGCCGTCCACACCCGCGAAACTGTAGCCGCACAAGTTATCCCGGACCCCAAACTTGCCATAGGCGTTGGCATACGTCACTGATACGGCGCTGGTGATCGACGCGTGACTGGCATGAAGGTCATTGCCCTCCGAAGGCCATCCTTGCGACTGCAACAATGCCAGTGCCTCGTCGGCCTGTGCTGAGGTCGAGGAAGCCGTCAATACGCCCTGGGACTTCAACGTGTTGCAACGCGCCGCACCACGGGTCGCATCGACCAACGAAGCGCCGGGGGCGGCGGCCACTGCTGCCGCCAATGCCGCACAGGGCTGCAACTGGTTGGCGAGCGTCATATAGTCGAACAACACGCGCCCTGTCCCGCTGACAGTCGTGCTGCCCCGACGCACTGACACGTTGTTGTTGGCGACCATTTGGATGTTGGGCATGGCGGCCACAACACCGTCCAAGAGGCTGGACGTGTCGGCCTCGGCCGCGGCCAGTGCCGCTCCCCCAGCATTACCCACGCCCGCGGCGATCACCAAAACGTTGTCGGCCTTGAATGAATTGAGGCGCTGGCCGTTGATGACCTGCGAGTACGTTTCATTCAACAAATAGAACGCAAGGTCCACGGCGCGCAAGGAGTAAGTTCCCCAGTCCTTTTCGGGATTCTGTTGGGAATGTGCATGTTTTACAGCGATGCGGTTTGGAAAGGCCGCGTTATACGCATCGCGCTCGGCCGACGTCAGCGTGGCCGTGAAATTCGACCCCGTTCCGGCAGTCGCGACCGTTTGGCGCGCGCCATTTCCGGCATTGACGGTATCCGTCGCGAGGTCATGCACGCCTGTGCCGGTGCCCTTGTCGATGTAAGCCACGGCACATCCGCGCTTGAGGGCCCATTCGCCGGCTGTCGGCACGGCGCCGTAGACACCGAAGGAACCTGTCGAGGGCGCTACGATGATGCAGGGCGCAGTGCGATTGAACAACAGCGGAATTTGGACTATGACGGTCACGTTTTGCTTTCCCGTGCCGTCATCGAGATAAGAAAGGTACTCAGTGCCGGGAACCGCACCAGACGTGGAATTGGCCGCCCCATTGGCATCCACATTGGGCCCGTAAAGCACTCCGAAGCCGCCGGCGGTGGTGGTATCGACCGCTGCACGGTATGCGTTGTAGATGGCCAGCCGCCGCAGTTCGCCGACCGTGGGATTGGCCGCTTCGACAAAACCTGGCGGCGTCGACGATTGAAGTCCGGCAACTCCCAATCCAGCGGTCAGCAGATCGTCTGAAATGCCATCGTAGACCAGCGTATTGACGGTGCCGGTATTGGTGGGTTTTACGGCGTATTGGGGCGTTTCCGTGGCCTTGCATCCGTAAAGCGCAAGGGCGACCAGAGCCAACGTCAGTGACTTGGCGGGCAAACGATGCAGCATGCGATTCTCCAAAATGCCGCCGGCGCGGCGTGCTGATGAGACACACGAAAAACAAGATCGTGCGCCAAACAGCTATTTTAGGGGGTTTTCTGGCCCTTCCCGCATGGCAAGCGGCCTGTCCAAGGCACTGCGCCGCCTGTCAAATGCCCAAGAGATGTGTGGAAATCTGTCGATTGGGCACTTCGCGCCAAACCGAAGCCACGTTTCGCCCCTTTCAACCCTACGCGCGTTTTTTCGTCGGTCCCTTGCCGATGTACTTCTCCAGCCAATCAAAATACTCTTGATACCACAGGCGGGAGTTTTGAGGCTTCAGGATCCAATGGTTTTCATCCGGAAAGAACACCCCGCGCGCCGGCACGCCCATCACTTTCAACGTGGAATAGTACATTTGCCCTTGCGCCAGGGGCACCCGGTAGTCGAGTGCACCGTGCAAGACCAAGGTGGGCGTTTTCATGTGCTTCGCGAATGCCGCGGGGTTTTGCGAAGCGACCTTGTCCGGATCGCTCCAATACTGGGCCCCCAACTCATGATCAAACCAATAGCCGGCATCGCCCGCGTGCATGGACGGCCAGTCGTAACAGCCTGCATGGCATACGTAGGCTTTGTAACGGTCGCCGCCTTTCTTCGCGCCGTTGCGGCCATTCATCCATGCCACCATGTATCCCCCATAGCTGCCGCCCGTCGCCGCCATGCGCGAGGTATCGATGTAACCCCGCTTGATCAGGAAGTCGGCGCCCGCCTCGACGTCGGCATGCTCTTTCGTGCCAAACAGTTTCACATTGGATTCCAGAAACTTGTTTCCCCAACCCAGTGAACCATGGTAATTGACACATACCACCACATAGCCCTGCGCAGCGAAAACGTGGTTGTTCCACCGGTAGTGGAAATTGTCTCCCCAACAGGCGTGCGGGCCACCATGAATGTTGTGCACCAGCGGCCATTTCTTCTTGGGATCAAAGTCCGGTGGATACACCACCCACATCTGCACCGGCTCTCCATTCCAGCCCTTGAAGGTCACGTCCTCGACTTGCCCGAGTTGGATGCCGGCCATGATCCTTTCATTGAATGACTCGATGGTCCGCGCTTGCCGGCCTTCGGCGTCCGCGCACCAAACGGCCGCCGGCGAAGACATCGTGTTGTGTACATACGCCAGCACGCCGCTTTGCAGGTCGAATTCGGAAACCGTCCCGCCCGCAACAATTTTTACTGGCGCCTTCTTGCCCAATGACAAACGCCAGATCGACAGACGCGAATGCTCATCGGCGGTGAAGTACACGCCTTGGCTATCCGGTGCCCATCGCAGCGGCGCATTGATATTGCGGTCCCATTGGCTCCAGCGCGTCAATTTGCCGGTCGCACGCTCCAGGATGGCGACCTTGCTGTCATCGTCGTATGAGCGTCGAAAATCTGACACCAGCATGGCAAGCGATTGCCCGTCGGGCGAATAAGCCGGATGGGAATGGGTCAGTGGCGACCTTGAAGTCAGCACTTTCGATTTTCCACTCTTGATCTCGACTTCAACGACCTGGGTTTCCTGGTCGCCACGCCGGTCTTCGTTCGGATTGAACGTGAACGCCAGGTGCCTTCCATCGGGTGAAATGTCAAAGTCTGCCGTACTCGGATCAAATACCGGGAGTTCGTAGGGCGTCTTCGCGAACACATCCTTGCATTTCCCGCTGCCCACGTCGACGACGTGCAAGTGTGGCACTCGACCGTCTGCCAGGTAATGGTCCCAATGCTGGAACTTGGTTTTCTCGGTAATCAGCGCCTTGACCTTGCCGTCCTTCATTTCCCTGTACCGCTGGGCCTGATCCTTTTCGCGCTTCAAGTCCGGCCACACCCATGAAATGAACGCGATCCGTTTGCTATCCGGGAACCATTTGATGGCCGAAGCCCCGGTCGACAGACTGGTGACGCGCCTGGCCTCACCCCCGTCCGGCGGAATTACATAGATCTGGGACTCCTGGTCGGCCTCCTTTCCCTCACCACGTTTGGCCACAAAGGCAATCAAGGATCCGTCAGGCGACCATTGCGGCTGCCCATCCTTTTCACCGCAGGTCGTCAATTCACGCGGCTTTCCACCGAGGTTCGACAACAGCCACAAGGTCGTGCGACCCTTGTTGTCGCGCATGTCGTATTCGGTCAGCGCGATACAGGTTTGCGCACCATCGGGAGAAAGTGTTGGCGATGAAGGGCGCTTCAATTTCCAAAGGTGCTCGACGGTAAGGCGTTTTTGTTTGGCGGCCATGGTCTTGGATAGGAACGAAACGGTTCATCTTACACTGACCATCTTAGGGATTCCCTTAGAATGGCGCTTTGCGTTGAAAGGCGTCGTATGGCTTCCCTGTGGCGTGCAAATCCCACCCTCGAACAATTGAATGCCAGCAATGCCCGCACCATTCATGAACCTCTTGGCATCGAATTCACCGAACTTGGAGAGGATTTCATCCGGGCGCGCATGCCGGTGGACCAGCGAACCCACCAGCCGTTTGGGTTGCTCCATGGAGGCGCGTCGGTCGTGTTGGCGGAATCGTTGGGCAGCGTCGCCAGTTTTCTCAGCATCGACACTGAAAATTTTGCCGCCGTGGGAATGGAGGTCAATGCCAATCACGTGCGCAGCGTCAGGTCTGGATTCGTCGTCGGTACGGTCCGCTCGATACACTTTGGACGAAGTACCCAGATTTGGGATATCCGCATCGAAAGCGAGGATGGCAAACTCGTCTGCATCTCGCGGTTGACGGTGGCCATCATTCCCAAAGGATGACTTTGTGGTGACCGTCATTGGGAAGGAACACCGCAAAACTCCAGAACTGACGCGCCTTTCCAGACAATATCGCTTGAAGCACCGCGTCCAATAACGAGTTTTGACGCTAGCACTCAGGGTCACAAGTCCATATCACCCGATGTCGAAGCCATCGTTGCTTTCGCCTTATCAGGCGTTTCTTCAACTTCCCGACGTTCCAGCCATGATCATCATGGGTTGGCTTTCCCGCTCGCCCATTTCCATGAACGCCTTGGCAATGCTGCTGTTCCTGCGCGGCGAAATGGGATCGTTTCAGGCGGCTGGACAAGTGGTCGGCGCCTTCTTCGTGTCCATGGCAGCGGCCGCGCCTTTCGTGGGCCGCATCATCGATCGATTCGGTCCGCGCTGGCCCCTGATCGTCGATGGCGTCGCACACCCGCTCTTCATGGCTGCCATTCTTTGGGCCGGGTCGCATCACTCCAGCGCCGGCGTGTTGACCCTGCTTGCCGTCGGTGCCGGCGTGTTCGCGCCCCCAGTCACGATCCTGACACGCACCACCTGGCGGCATCGGTTCGACGATGAACAAAATCGCAAGATGGCGTACTCGATTGATTCGGTGATGATTGAATTGAACTTCACCGTGGGCCCTCTATTCGTGGCGGCACTGATCGCAGTGCTTGGGCCCGTTCACACGTTTGCCTGTGTGATTGGCGTGGGCATCGCGGCCGTCCTCGTCTTCGCCGCATCTCCGATCTTGCGATACTGGAAAACAGAGCCCGCCACGGAACGTCATTTGCTGGGTCCGCTGACCTCCGGCAAACTGGTGGCACTCTTCGGGCTCTCGTTCGGGTTGACACTTTCCTTCGGATTGCTCGAAGTGGGCTACCCGGCCTATGCCACGTCCATTCAGTGGGTCGCATTCGGCGGCATCTTGCTGGCGCTCAACGCGCTTGGAAGCGGCGTAGGGGGATTTGTATATGGCGCCATCCACTCCCATCGCCCGCTGGAGCAGCAGTTCACGCTGGCCCTCGCCATCATGAGCATTCCCCTGTTCCTGCATTGGCCCTTTGACGCACATTTTGCGTTCGGCACACTGGCGTTTGTCTCAGGCCTCATGATCGCGCCTGCACTGACTGCACAGACGCTTTTGGTGACCCGCATTGCCCCGCCCAAATATGCAACGGAGGCGTTCACCTGGTCGTCCACCTTCATCGTCAGCGGATTGGGTCTGGGCATGGCCCTCGGAGGTGCACTCACGGAACAACTGCATCCAAAGGCGCCGTTCGTGGCGGGCGGTGCCTTGGTTGCGGCAATGGCGGTCTTGAGCCTGTTGATGCCCCACGCCAAGAACAGGAATTCGAAGTAGGCAACGACAGGCAGATGATCAGGCGGCGCGGAGCCGCCAAAGCGTCGTGACTTCATTCGCACGCGCCGCGTGCAAAGGATCTGTCGGGTCAACGGATTTCGGGTGCGTGGGTCGTGCGTCGTGCCGGCCGGCCACTACCAGGCCGCAGCGACTGATTTCCTTTTCGAGCCAGTCGGGTGAACGCAGTCCCAGATGAACTGCCAGGTCCGAGAGGATCAGCCATCCTTCACCGCCGGCATCCAGGTGCGAGGCCAACCGCGCCAGAAACCCCCGCAACATGGCGCTTTCGGGATCAAAAATGGCCGACTCGATTCGCGACGAAGGCCGCGCCGGTACCCAGGGCGGATTGCACACGACCAATGCCGCACGTCCTTGCGGAAACAAGTCCGCCTCCACGATCTCCGTCGAGGCGGACAGTTTCAATCGTTCCACATTTTCCCGGGCACAAGCGATTGCCCGCGGATCCAGGTCTGTCGCGACCACGCGCGGAATGCCCCGTCGCGCCAATATCGCTGCAAGCACGCCTGAACCTGTACCGATGTCGAAAGCCCGATCGGGCAAGCGACCATGTGGCCAGGGTGCCTCGTTCACAAGTGAAAGATACTCGTTGCGAACCGGTGCAAACACGCCGTAATGCGGATGGACCCGCCCACCCAGGATGCCAATCTCCACTCCTCGCTTGCGCCACTCGTGAGCCCCGATCACCCCAAGCAACTCGCGGAGCGAAACCAGAACAGTCTCGGTGCCAGCCGGCAAGGCACCAAATGCCTCCCTGCAGGCCGCTCGAAGGTCTGGTGCTCGTGAAAGCAAGACGGCGTAACTCGCATCCAACGGCACCAGAAGGCGGCCCAACACGCGCGCACGCTGCGACTGGGCCAGGCGATGCCGGTGAAAGATGCCGGGATCCAACGGAAGTTCAATGCGGGACGGCTCCCGCTTGTGCGATCCCGCCTTGCGCTTGTCGACGCGCTTCGCCATCGCATTCAGCAGTTGCTTCGCGTTCTGGAAGTCTCCCCGCCACAACAGGGACGTTCCTTCGCAGGCCCATCGAAACGCCCGGTCGGCCCGAATCGTGTCGTCCGTCACCACAATGCGATTTGGCGGCGGAATCCCTGCTTCTGATTGCCACAATGCACCGCGCGTCTTACCGCCTTCAATCCATCGTACGAGTGGAATTTCGTCCATGGGTGTTGATGCGCCTGATGGATACGGAAAACGGGCCGCAGGATTGCGTGATGACGCGACGATTCAAAGCCAATACCAATGGAATTCGTCCTACAGGAAACAGCACCCCTGGCGGACGCAAGTGATGGGCAACATCACCGGCAACCTAGGCAAATCCTATGTGCCCGGCCCGCCCCCGCTTGCAGGACCGCTCGATCCTTCTCCCCCACCTGCGGGGCCGCCAGATCCTTCACCGCCGCCTTGATTGCGCCGATTCCGGTGACGGAAATTCCGGCGCGGACGCTTTCTACGCGGGGCATTGGGATCCCGGGGTTCGAGCGGGCCATGGGATGCACCAGCCTCGCGAGGCTGGCCATGGGACGGTGCCGCACGATTGCCAATATCGTCACCGTCGTGGCTGCCACCCTCGCGGGATTGAGACGGCAAGTTTCCACCGCCTTCATTGCCGGGCAACGGACGCTTGCCTCGACGATTCCGGCGGCGATTGCGGCGACGCGGCTCGCGAGGCCCATCGGCCGTGTCCGGGCCCGTATTTCCTTCATGAGCGCCTTCGCCCTGGGGCATGGCCGCCAATTCAAACTCCGAAATACCGCCTTCGGCACTGCCCGACGGGTTCGGGCGCGGAGGCCGCGGGCCTCTCTTGGGTCCTCGGCCACCCTCACGCGGCGCCCCTGGCGGCGGCGCCCCAACGTGTGAGTGACTCGCTTTGCCCCGCAAATTGCGGGGGCCCCGGCGGCCTTCACCCTCTGGCGCGCCTGCGAGTTCACCCATGCCGTGATCCTTGAGCACGCGGCGCACTTCATCGGGCGCAAGTTCCTGCATCATGCCCCGCTTCAGGCGAGGCGGCAGGATCACGCCGCCAAACCGCGTGCGGATCAAGCGCGATACGGTCAGGCCCACGGCTTCGAACAAACGCCGCACTTCGCGATTGCGCCCCTCCTTGATCACCACATGGTACCAATGGTTCGCGCCTTCACCTTCCTCGCCCTCGCGGCGCTCGATGCGCTCCAGTTTGGCGAGCCGGTGATGTGCCGGCAGCGCCGAGTTGCCTTCGTTTCCTGTCGTGCCCTCGTCATCCATCGGCAAGTCGCCGACGAATTCCTCTTCCCGTTCATCGTCCTCGCCTTGGCGGACGTTGAAATCAAGCTCCAGGCCGGCAAGCAGCTTTGCTTCCTGCTCTTCCGTCAATTCACCCAGCAGCCGGACGGCATACTCGCGTTCGACTTCGTAGCGCGGGTGCATGAAGCGGTTGGCCAATTCACCGTTGGTTGTAAAGATCAACAGTCCGGAGGTATTGATATCCAGACGCCCGATGTTGATCCACTTGCCGTTTTCCACTTTGGGCAAATTGTCAAAGACGGTAATGCGGTTTCCCGGATCGTCCGTCGTCACAATCTCGCCTTCCGGCTTGTGATACAACAGGATGCGCGGCAAGTCCTGGCTGAATTTCAAAACCACAGGTCGGCCGTCAATCAAGACCTTGTCGTCCGGTGCCACGCTGGTACCTTTGGTCGCCACAATTCCGTTGACCATGACGCGGCCCATGGCAATCATGAGTTCCATGTCGCGGCGCGAACCCACGCCAGATTGCGCCATGACTTTGTGCAGTCGCTCACGCCGAACGGTGGCTTGTGCCGCGAGCGCCTCGGCAAATTGGCCGCTTCGCGCCTCGCCGCCCATTCGGCGCATTTCAGCAACTTCCGAGACGGAAAACGAAGGTTGCTGGGTCGGGCGGAACGGCGTTTTCTTTCCTGCACGGTTGCGGCGCGCATTGGCGTTGCTTCGCTTGCCAAACCCACCCGGACCCGTCGAATTCGCTGCTTGCCCCGGCTCTACGGGCATCGCACCCGCGCCAGCGCCCTGCGGTTTGCCACGCCCGCGACGGCCGCGCTTGGCCCCCGGAGTGCCGGGAATCTGGTTGCCCACATTGTCACCGGCAAACTCGGCGCCCTTGCCGCGACCTTTGCCCCGTTTCTTGGCGCCTGCAGCCGGCTTCCCCCGCCGCTTCTTGCCGAACTCGGTTCGGTCACCTCGCCGGTTTTCGGGTTTTTCCTCGCCGACATAACGTCCATCGACGTAGCCGCGCGCCTTGAGTCCGGTCGTGACGATGACTTTCTTGATCACGACGGGCTTCCTTCATGGGTTTCACACGGTTGTTCGGAACCCATTGCATCGGCTGCCAACGCACTGGCATCGGTCACGCCCACTTCACTTGAGAGTTCCGCGCCGGAGGGCAACGCCTCCCCTCCTTCACCGACGTCCCCCACCCCCGGCAATTGCAGGGTTTCGCCAGCAGTCAGGGCAGCTCCCGCCTGGGTCAGGTCCAGTGTGGTTGCAAGCTCGCCCAAGGGTGGCAATTCATCGAGCGATTTCAAATTGAGGTCATCCAAAAAGTGTTTGGTGGTAGCAAACAAGACCGGGCGACCCACCACTTCCTTGTGGCCGATTTCGTCAATCCAGCCGCGGTCTTGCAACGTCTTCAGGATATGCGGGGACACTTGCACACCACGGATACTTTCGATGTCGCCCCGCGTGACCGGCTGCCGGTAAGCGATGATCGCCAGTGTCTCCAACACCGCGCGGGAATACTTGGGCGGTTTTTCGTTGGCAAGAATGTCCAGGTAACGCTGGTACTGCGGGCGCACGCGATAGCGGTAGCCGCTCGCAACAAGCGCCAGTTCCACGCTGCGTCCATTGGACTCTTCGCGCAACTGATCGAGCAGGGCCTTCAACGTTTCAGGCGACACCTCACCGTCGAACAAACGCTTCAATTCGTTCAACGCGATGGGTTCGGACGCAGCCATCAAGACCGCCTCCAGCGCGCGTTTGACTTCCTCTGCATCGAAGCCAGTCGCCAATACGACTGCGGACTCGGGTGGGCCGATGCCGGGCAGTCCGGGCTCGGCGCATTGATCCGCCATGGCGGCGCCGCCTGGGGACTCGTGGTTGTGTGCGTGATCGTTGGACATGGGCATGTGGCTCGGCTTGCAATCGCTGGTCGTCTCCTGAAGGGACGACAGCGTCTTATTCAGTTGGTCAATTCAAGGGGTGGCGCATCTGCCACCTTGGACTTCACATAAATGGGTTCGAAGGGCGCAGCTTGTGTAAGGTCGATGAGCGATTCACGCGCCAGTTCCAACACGGCAAGGAAACTCACCACCACGACGGCCACTCCCTCTTCCGGCGTGAACAGACTTTCGAAACTTACGAAACCCTGCCCCGACAACTGGCGCAGGATCCGGGTCATGTGCGCCCGCACCGAGAGTTCTTCGCGTCCCACGCGATGCTTTTGCGTAACGCGCGCACGATTCAAAATGACGCGCCAGGCTTCCGTCAAATCAGCCACCAATACGGTCGGCACACGCCCCACCAGCGATTTTTCCACCATGACGTCCACGACGGAAAAGTCGCGGCCGACACGCGGAAGCATTTCCAGCGATTGTGCGGCGGCTTTCATTTGCTCATAGTCGAGCAAGCGCCGAACCAATTCGGCACGCGGGTCCTCCGGCTCCTCCCCATCTTCCTTGGGGGGGCGCGGCAACAGCATCCGCGACTTGATTTCAATCAGCAGTGCCGCCATCAAGAGGTACTCCGCCGCCAATTCCAATTGGTCGTCTCGCATTGCCTCGACATACGCCATGTATTGGCGTGTGAGGTCTGCCATCGGAATGTCCAGGATATCGAGCGAGTGCTTGCGGATGAGGTAGAGCAGGAGGTCCAAGGGACCTTCAAACTGGTCCAGGATGATGGACAAGGCATCCGGTGGGATGAACAAGTCAGCCGGCAACTCCGCCATCGGCTCGCCCTTGATGCGTGCGACGGGCATCGACATGTCGAGCGTGGGCTGGTTGCCCTGGGTGTTGTCGACGACGAGTTCAACGCTCATGAAAAGGCCAGTCCCATCGCTTCACGCACATCCCGCATGGTTTCCTCCGCAGTGTCACGTGCTTTTTCACAGCCATCTGCGAGGATGTTCTTGATCAAGGTGGGATCATCTTCGAACGGCGCGGCACGCTCCCGCATCGGCGTCAGCTCGTGCACGATGGCATCAATCACGGGTTGCTTGCACTCCAGGCATCCAATCCCCGCGCTCTTGCAACCCTCCACCACCCATTGGCGCCTTGCATCGTCCGAGTACACCTGGTGCAGCGTCCACACGGGGCACTTTTCAGGATCGCCCGGATCGGTGCGCCGAATGCGCGCCGGATCCGTCGGCATCTTCTTGACCTTGGTGCTGATGGCTTCCGGTCTGTCGCGCAGGTCGATGGTGTTGTCGAGGCTCTTGGACATCTTGCCCCCATCCGTCCCCACCAGGCGCGGCGTGACGGTCAGCAGGCTTTGTGGCTCGGGAAGGATCACCTTGCCGCCGCCTTCCAGGTAACCGAACAGCCGTTCGCGGTCACCCATCGAAAGATTCTGGACTTCTGACAGCAATTCGCGCGCGGATTCCAATGCTGCCTCATCGCCTTCCTGCTGAAAGCGCGTCCGCAATTCGTTGTAGAGCTTGGCCTTTTTGGAGCCGAGTTTCTTGATTGCGGATTCCGCCTTTTCTTCAAAGCCTTTCTCGCGGCCAAACAGGTGGTTGAAGCGGCGCGCCAACTCACGGGTCAACTCAATGTGCGCCACCTGGTCTTCACCGACCGGTACCTGGTTTGCACGATAGATCAGAATGTCGGCGGCCTGCATCAGGGGATATCCCAGAAACCCGTAAGTGGTCAGGTCGCGGCCGAATTGCGCGTGCTTGTCCACCTGGTCCTTGTAAGTCGGCACCCTTTCGAGCCACGACAATGGCGTGAAGAAAGACATCAGTACCGTAAGTTCCGCATGTTGCGGCACTTTCGACTGGACGAACAGTGTCGCCTGTGCAGGGTCCACGCCTGCGGCAATCCAGTCGATCACCGTGTCGTGGGTGTATTCCTCGATCACGGCAGGTGTTTCGTAGTGCGTCGTTAGCGCATGCCAGTCGGCCACAAAGAAGTAACACGGGTGCTCATGCTGCAATTTCACCCAGTTTTTGAGCGCACCGTGGTAATGCCCCAAGTGCAGCCGCCCTGTCGGGCGCATACCGGAAAGTACTCTATCGGGAAACATAAGGACGAATCGCTCGGCCTGGTCGGAAAAGAAAATTCATGGAGGAATCGAGCCGGGCGGCACGCCACAGCATCAAATGTCGCAAATTGCGCAATGCGTCAACGTCGGAATGCGAAACAAACGGTCAGTACGATGGTCTCGGGATCGCGCCGCGCAGCTTGGATGTGTTCTCGGTGCCGCGCCGGACCCCTGGCGGCACGTCCGCGCGACGGGAATGCTTTCGCGCCGGGTGCCTGATCAGGATAATCCGATTATACCGTAGATCGTTTTCATCGACAGCGCGACCAGAGGCCACAGGAAATAGTTCATCGCCCCGGTGAGCAGGAGCGCAATCAAGATGAACATGCCGTAGGGCTCGATGCGAGAAAACTTGTAAGCCAATGGACCGGGCAATAACCCGGTCAGGATTCGACCGCCATCCAGCGGGGGCAGCGGAAACAGGTTGAAAACCATCAGCAAGGCATTCACGAAGATGCCCGCCTGGGCGACCAGCGCCATGAACTCGACGGGATCAGACGCCGGCAATGAAATGACAATGCGGCCGAAGACTGCCCAGAGCACCATCATGGCGAGGTTGGCCAAGGGGCCCGCGGCAGCCACCCAGATCATGTCACGCTTGGGATTCCGCAGCGCCGAAAAGTTGACGGGAACCGGCTTTGCAGCGCCAAAGATCAAGGGACTGAACATGAGGGTCACGATTGGGACCAGGATAGTCCACACCGGGTCGATATGTTTCACAGGATTCAGGGTCATGCGCCCGAGCATGTAGGCAGTGGCATCACCGAAATGTTTCGCCGCATAGGCGTGCGCGGCTTCATGCAATGTGATCGCAAAGATCAAGGGAATCGCATAGATGGTGATCTTCTGAATGATGGTGGCGTCCACGTCAAATCCTGTTTCTATTGAGAGAGCTCTGGCACCTCAAAGCCGAAGGATGCCACATCCCCCTTGCCCACCCGAACCAAATGGGGGACGTCTCCGGACAGATCAATCACTGTGGTCGGCGCCGAACCGCAGTGGCCTCCGTCGATGATCAGGTCGAGTTGGTGCTCCAAAACGTCCCGGATCTGCGGAGCATCCGACATCGGCAGCGCCTGGCCGGGAAGGATCAACGTACTGGTCAGCAGCGGTTCGCGAAGGTCCGCCAGCAATGCCAGCGCAACCGGATGCTCCGGTACCCGCACACCCACCGTGGCACGCTTGGGATGTGACAATCGACGCGGCAATTCGCGCGTCGCCTTGAGAATGAAGGTATAGGCACCCGGGGTGTTGGCTTTCAGAAGGCGGTATTGCGCGTTGTCCACTTTGGCATACGTGCCAATATCCGAAAGGTCACGACACATCAGCGTGAAATGATGGCGTTCATCGACGCTGCGAATCCTGCGAATGCGTTCCATCGCCGACTTGTCGCCGATATGGCATCCAATGGCGTAGGACGAATCCGTTGGGTACGCAATGACGCCGCCGGATCGCACGATGTCGACGGCGCGACGAACCAGCCGCGATTCGGGATGCGTTGGATGAAGGCTGAAGTACTGGGACATTGCGTCAGCGCCGTCCGCGGGTAAGCGTCAAAACAGCTCCCACACCGGTTTCAGCCCAATGGGGAGGGCGGGCAATTGGCCCGGTTCGAAGGAACTTTCATTCGGACCGTGATAGTCGGCACCCCGTGAAGCGGCAAGTCCGAATTCACGGGCGAAACCCGCGAACTCCGCGTATTGGCGCGTTGCATGGCTCCCCGTGACCACTTCGATGGCGGCACCACCGAGGTCCTTGAATTCGGAAAACAACTGCCGGCGTTCGATGTCGTCCAGCTTGTAACGACCGGGATGTGCCACCACCGGAATGCCACCGGCAGCCCGAATCCAATGAACCGCATCTGGAAGTGTCGCCCAACGGTGCGGGACATAGCCGGGTTTGCCGGGCGTCAAGAATCGGGCGAACACCTGCCCGACGTTCTTGACGACGCCGCGTTGCACCAAGACACGGGCAAAGTGCGTGCGACCGATCATGTCTTCGTTCCCTGTGCAGGCATACGCCGCATCGAGCGTATTGGGCAACCCGGCTTCAGACAGCGCGTCGGCAATCCTGGCGGCGCGCGCGCGCCGGCCGGAACGCACTGAGAGCAACCCGGACGACAGTACGGGATTGGACACATCCACATTCAATCCCACGATGTGCAGCGTGACCCCAGCGCGGTCGGGCCACACGCCTTCTGCAGGCCAGGACACGGAGATTTCCACACCAGGAACGAACCGGACGCCGGCAGACCTTGCGGCGTCGAATGCGGGCGCAATGCCATCGGTGGTGTCGTGGTCCGTCAACGCAAGTCCGTCGCATCCATTGCGGACCGCCAGCGCCACCAGTTCTTCGGGCGGCAATTGCCCGTCCGATGCGTTGCTGTGGTTGTGAAGGTCGAAATTGAGCAAAATGGCGCGCTTGATTGAAAACGGTCGCGCATCTTAGCAAACCGGCAGAATTCACCACTTATGACCTCTGAAAACACGCCCATTCGGGTCCATTTCCAACATGGTCCGTTGGCGACGCCCAGCGACTATCAGGGCGCGCTGGACGGTTTCGCCCGTATTCGTGTTTCACATCACCGGGATAGCGAACACGCGCGGGCGCTGGAATCGATGCTCTCCATGATGATCCGGCTCGATCAGCAATTTGGGACGACCGGGCCATTTCCGATTGATGGCGTCCAGGAGGCACTCGCCGAAGCAATCAGCGCCGCGGCCCGCGTCGAAAGCGACAGTTCTGGAAATGACGCGGCAATATTGGCACTGGACCGTGCCGTAATTGCACTGGCACACTGGGCGACACAGCATGTGCTGGAAATCCGGCCCCCCGACATTTGGGTGAATGCGTTGGCGCGGCGCGCCAATGCGGCAGAAACCCGGCAGGACTGTGCCGCCGTGTTTGCCTTGATGCAGGGCGCGATTGCGCATCTTGAACCGGCATTGGCGGCGGACTTGGAAAAATCCAATCCGGAACGGCCGTGGCGGATTCTGAACCTGAATTTCGCAATCACGGCAATTCGGGCCGGAGATGGTGCACTGATGCGACATGCGTTTGACACGCTGAATCGCCATATGCCGCTTGATGCGCCCGGTTTTTACGCAGAAGCCAGTACTCAGGCCTCACATCCAGCCTTCCCACCCGCGCAACGCGCCATGATCGACCAGGAAGTTGCGCGTTGGACGCGTGCGCATTGAACGTGCGATAATGGCAAGTTGTTGATTTTTCAGCGCTTGCCTGCGCTTTTTCCGCAAGGTCCCTTCTCACGCGATGAAGTTGCTCGCCGATTTTCTGCCGGTCATCCTGTTTTTCGTTGCCTACAAGCTTGCCGACATTTACGTCGCCACAGGCGTGGCAATCGTGGCCGCCATTGTTCATATTGGCTATCTGAAACTGTCTAGACAGACGGTGAAGCCCATTCATTGGATCGGCTTGGTGTTTATCCTGATCTTCGGATCGCTGACGATCCTTCTGAAGGACGACTACTGGATCAAAGTCAAATGGACCCTGTTTTATGGGCTTTTGGGTAGCGGCATCCTCATTGCAACAGGGTGGGGCAAGAACCCGATGAAGAGCGTGCTGGGCAGCGAAATTGAGTTGCCGCCCGAGGCATGGAAAAAGTTCTCCTACTCGTGGGGCTGGTTCTTCCTGACGCTTTCCATATTGAACCAATATTTTGCGACGACGCTCTCATTGGACGCCTGGGTCAAGGTCAAGGTATTTGGCGGCATGGCCGCAACTTTGTTGTTTGCCGTCGGTCAGGCCCTTTGGCTGGCCAAGTACTTTCCTGACGAAACGGCTGACAAGCCAGACACGAACGGTGCAGCAGCCGTCAAGGATTCCTGATGTTCTACGCCATCATCGCCGAAGACATGCCTGGATCGCTGGAGAAGCGCCTGTCCACGCGCCCAGCACATGTGGCGCGCTTGAATGTGTTGAAGGATGAAGGCCGCCTATTGATTGCCGGACCGCACCCCATGATCGACAGCGAAGATCCCGGACCCGCAGGGTTCAGCGGCTCACTGATTGTGGCCGAATTCGCGACGCGCGAAGCGGCTATCGCGTGGGCATCAGAGGACCCTTACGCATTGGCTGGCGTCTACGCAAAAGTAACGGTCAAGCCATTTAAGCGAGTGCTGCCCTGATGAATGTCGCTGAGCAAATCCGCGAAAAGCTGTCGGCGCTGAACCCAGTGATGCTGGATGTGCGCGACGATTCCGCACAGCACGCCGGCCATGCCGGCGCTGAGGATCACGCGTCACGGACGGGGGCCACCGAAGGAACCCATTTTGAAGTCACGATTGTTTCACCCATTTTTGCGGGGGCTTCACCGGTCGCCCGGCACCGCATGATCTATGAGTTGTTGGGCGACCTGATGAAAACGCGCATCCATGCATTGAAGATTTATGCGCGCTCCGTATGACGTTTGGTCTTATTGATTCACTTTCCGAAGGACATTCCATGCAACTCAAATTGAAAACTCTCGCCCTGGCCCTCGCCGTTGCAGTGGCCGCGCCCGCCGTCATGGCACAAGAAAAGGCTGAAAAGGCCGCGAAACCCAAAGCCGCCAAGGCCGCTGACGGCAAGGTGAGTGTCAATGGCGTGATCATCCCGCAAGCCTACTTTGACATGATGAACAAGGAAGCCGGCCAACAGGCGGGCACGCCTGAAGCTCAAAAAGCCATCCAGGACGAGTTGGTCAGCCGCGAAGTGCTTCGTCAAGCCGCCGTCAAGAAGGGACTCGACAAGGACGCCACGGTCGCCACGCAGATGGACATGGCACGTACGGCTGTGTTGATCCGCGCGTACTTTGACGACTACGTCAAGGCCAACCCCATCACCGAAGCGCAATTGAAAGCCAATTACGAGCAGTACAAGGCACAGTTGGGCGACAAGGAATACAAGGCGCGTCACATCCTCGTGGACAACGAAGAAGAGGCGAAGAAAGTCATCGCCGCGCTGAAGGCGGGTGAAAATTTCGAGAAGCTCGCCAAGGAAAAATCCAAGGATACGGGCTCAAAGGACAACGGCGGCGATCTGGACTGGGGTCCTGCCGGTCGCTATGTGCCGGAGTTCGCCAATGCACTCCGGGCACTTCAGAACAACCAGACCACCGACAAGCCTGTCAAGTCTCCGTTTGGGTATCACGTGATCCGCCTCGATGACTCGCGAGCCATGAAAGTTCCGGGCTTTGACGAGATCAAGGACAACTTCCGCCAACGCGCGCAGCAAGAGCAAGTGGCTCGACTTGTTGAGGAATTGAAGTCCAAGGCCAAGGTGGACGTGAAGTAAGTTTCACGCTTCGGCAAGCAAAAAAGGGCGGCCCTGATGGGCCGCCCTTTTTGTTTCCATTCCCTGTCGGGATCAAGGAATCGATGATCCTACGCCACCTTTTACGTTTTGCATAGCGTTGCGGTGACGACCTGATTCGATTAGGGTGCTCATATGTCACTGCCTGCAAAACCCATTGCCGTTCAGTTTGCGAAAGCCGGAAATCTGTATCGGCTGGATGTTTGTGTTTCGCCGCTGATTGCGCGCGAAATTCCGCAGGTTGTGGAAACGTTTACGGCCCATTGGGCCAAGCCAGAAGAGGTGGAACGCGCCAAGGTCCATGGTGCGCAGGCTTTGACCCTTTCTGCCGAGCACGAACTGCGCGCCGGTGAGCGTGCCTCCGACGTGGCCCGCACCCTGTCCTACGCGATCTGGAAGAAACTCGACCGCTACGTCAAGGTCACCATTGAGGCGACCTATTTGGGGGAATCCCAGGATGGCCATTTTGAATTTGGAGAGGTGGCCTACACTGAAGCTTTCGGCGCACGGTTCGAGAACTAAGCGTCAAGCATTGGCGCGCATTTCCAAGGCTTTTTGCCCCAAACAGCGCGCGGGTTGGAGGTTTTTGTAATCCGCAAACCGGATTCAATGCCTTCGCGTCAATATTGCGCCAAGCTCATAAATGCCCCTGGGATGGGCGGTTCGCACAAAAGGCGGTTTCCCCCATTCCCAATGCGAGTCGGGAAAGAGGGCCCTCATGGCGTTCACATCTTCACATCACAGTGATACGGCGGCCCCTCAACGAAGCCATCGGCAGCCCCTTCACGCGCGGCTTGCATGAACAGTGCAAACATTGTGCCGCCCGGCCTTAACCATTTCCGAACTTGTGCCGCATACGCAACCCAATGATCGGGATGCAATGCGCAAAGGCAGGTTTGCTCGTAAACGACATCAAGCGCGTGCGATGAATTCCAAGTCAGCGCGTCGGCCTCTTCCACGTTCGCCTTCAATCCTGCCGCTGCCACTCGTTCACGCGCAAGTTGCACGGCTTCTGTCGCGTAGTCGATGGCGGTCACGTCAAAGCCATGCGCTGCCAAATACGCCACTTCGTGGCCTGATCCACATCCGGGTACCAGGATGCGGCAGGGTTTCAGTGCGCCTTCATCAATCCACCGCCGCAACTGCGGATGCACCTCGCCGCGATCCCACGGCGTATCCCTGGCCTGGAATTTCTCGCGCCAGAAATCGCGTGTGGGGCCGGATGACATCAGCGGGCTGGCGCCCCCGCAGGAGCGGGAGCACGCATGGCATCGGCGACCGATTTTGCGAACACGGCGGCAACTTGCTGCCGACCACGCTCGTTCAAGTGCCCGCCATCGTTGGTGTACTGCGTGGCCAACGTGTACACCGTCTTGCCGTCCTTCACAAACCCGCTGCGCGAACCGTCGGGCAAAGTGGACTCGGCCAACGCGATGTCGAACAGAGGCTGGCCGGCAAATCGCTTGCGGATGTCTTCGTTGTAGGCATTGCGCAGCACATTGTCCGGATCTTCCCAAGTCTCGCGGCCAATCCAGCGCTTGATGGCTGTTTTCCAACCCGGCGGATCGGAACGCAAGGGGACGGTGGCATGCACGATCTTGAGCTTTGGGTGCGCTGCCCGAATGGCATCGACCGCCCTTGCGTAGGCATCAACCAGGGCGCGCGGATCCTTGACCGCATCATGCGCGACATCCAGATAGCAAAACTTGAGGATCGCCACCTCAATACCCGCCATATCGGGGCGCGCTAGGGCTTGGGAGAAGTCGGCGATCTTGCCGAGAGGATCTTTGTTGCTTCCAACTTCACTGTGAATCAGATTGCCGCTTGTCGCAGAATCATGGCCCAATTTTCCAATTTGCAAAGTGACTTGCGTGGCCTTCGAAAGCTCTTCGAGACCCTGCAGGATGTTGCGGCCGACAGATTGGTGTCCGAAGTACACCTTGGTCTTGGACAGCCCTTCAAGCCCGTTCTTGAAATCATTTGCATTCATTGGCGCATAGTCCGGCGAATCTTTGCATGCCGCCAGAGCCAGCAAGGCACAAAGTCCGGCGAAAAAAACCGTTGTCAGCTTCCAGCGATGGCCCATCGTGTCCCCGTCCTCATCCAGCTGCGGCATTGTGACTTGCAAGGTCCGCCTCTTGCGACCTGCGCCATCCAATCACCCGCGCAGGATTGCCGGCAACAATTGAATACGCCGGCACATCTCTGGAAACGACGCTGCATGCAGAGACAACGGCACCTTTTCCAACGGTCACCCCCGGCAGCACCATGACATTGGCCGCAAGCCAGACATCGTCTTCGATGACGACCGGTTTCTTGCCCGACCCCTGCTGGAGAAAAGGCGTGTCGGGATCTTCAAACCGGTGGTTGACCGACCAGATTTTCACATCCGGGCCGAGCCCCACCCAATCGCCGATCTTGACCCCGCCGCCGCCGGTAATGAACACACCCTGCGCAAAAACGCAATTCGAGCCGATGTGCACACACTCCGGCGTAAAGACGCGAAAGCCATGCTGGATGGTGTTGTGCTCCCCGAATCCGGCCAAGAACAGGCCCAACGTGCGCGCACGCAACCATTCGCCAGGGCCCACGGGAAACGCGCCGATCCACCAAAGCACCATGCGCTTGAACTCGTGGCGAAAGTTCCAATAATTTCTCTTGAGTTTACGAACGGGCATTCAGCCAGGTTTCCTGCAAATCATGAATTCCATGGACGGACCCTCCGCCATGAAGCGGCAGGCAAGCGCATCGATGAACCCCAGGGTGACGCCTGCCACGCGCGGAAGGTGCGCAATCAACGGATAGGCCAGGAAGCGCCACACGGCATCCAACGCCCGTCCCGCGCTGCCGGTGTAATCCGCATTCTGCACCATGAACAGGAAAGTTGGCCGCCGGTACACAATTTCCAGGCCCGCCGCGGCCAGGGCCGCCTCGTATTGCGCCAGCGTGCGCCAGCGGATGTAGCGCCCGTGATCGATCGGTGCGTGGTGCGTAAAGATGTCGTGCACCGCCAGCAAACCGCCCGGCTTCAACGAGCGCGCGAGCTCGCGCAGCACGTCGGCGAAGCGCGCATCGTCGAGCACGTGGTAGAGCACATCGATGGCAGCGATGGCGTCGTAGCCCTCCCCCACCGTGGCCGAAAGCCCCGCGTCGTTGAGGTCGCGCTGCATAAACCGGTGGGACGGATGGCGTTTCACAAGTTCGTCCACCGCATTCTGGCTCAGGTCGATGCCCAGGTAGTCCTTGACCCCCTGCAGCGCCCAGAATTCCATCCACGCGCCGGAACCGGCGGCCACTTCCAGCAGGCGCGCGCCGCGCAAAGACGCCCCGCATGCGGTCAATGCGCGGTCCAGATGCGCCTGCTTCCTGCGGTAGAGCCGGACGTTGTACGCCGCCGGCAAATCGATGTGGCCGGACTTGGTGACATCGACGGTGGCATAGCGCTTGTTCCAGTAGGCTTCGGCATCGAAAGCAGGTTTTTGCTCATCCGACATCGGCGATCTCCTCGACCAGCGCAGGGCGCTTGTGAAGATGGCGCGTGGTGGAACGCTTGGTGTCGATGTCCTTGAATACGTGCAACACCTGATCCACCGTGAGCCCGGTGGCCGCGGCCACCTCGTCCACCGGCACTTGGTGGTTGTGCGCGTACAGGCACAAATCGAGCTGCTCATACGGCAGGCTGAAATAAAACTCGTCCTGGCCCTGCGGCAGCGAATAGGTGTCTGTGGTAGGCGGGCGGGCCTGGATGGATGCGGGCAGCCCGAGGAATTCCGCCATCGCATACACTTGGGTCTTGTACAGGTGGGCAATCGGTTTCACATCTGCCGCGCCGTCGCCCTGTTTCACGAAAAAGCCCTGGTCGTATTCAAGACGGTTGGGCGTGCCGGCGACCAAGAAATGCAAGCGGTCGGCCCAATGGTACTCGACACTCTTGCGAACACGCTGCTTGAAATTGGTTGCCGCAACGATTGCCAAATAGGCATCCAGCGGCAGCCGTTCGCGCACTCCGCGCCCGTCCGGGGAACGTGCCACGACGGAATAGAAATTGAGCCCCTGGTGATCCGGCCCCGGCAGCACGAGTTTGAACTTCCACTCCGGCGTGAACCCCGGGATCACCCGCGCCACTGCCTCGTTGCGCCGTTCGTAACATCTGAGCGCCGAAAGCGCGGGCGCGATGTCTTCGAGTTCCGCGCGGATTCCCAGGTGCGCCGCCAATTCGCGTCCCAAGGCGAGCGATTCCGGATCGCTGTCCGACTCCGGCATGAACAGGCCAAACACCCGTTCCGCGCCCAGCGCGCGCACTGCCAGCGCGGCGGTGACGGAGCTGTCGATTCCGCCGGAGAGCCCGAGCACGATTCCTTTGCGGCGCACGTCGAGCAACGTGCGTTTGAGTGTGTCGCCGATACGCGCCGCCTCGTATTCGCAATCGATCCTCAGACTGTGCCTGCCAAAACTCATTCAAGGCCTTTCTTGCTGATTTTTCCAGTGGTGGTTTTTGGCAAATCGCTTCGAAACACCACGTGCTTGGGCACCATGAAACGTTCCATGCGCTGCTGGCAATGGCGGATCACGTCCGCCTCGGTCAGGGAGGCCCCCTCACGCAATACCAGGAACGCCTTGATGGCACTGCCCAGCACATCGTCCGGAACGCCAACGACGGCCGCTTCCTTTACCGCCTCGATCTCGTGCAGCACGTTTTCCACCTCACGCGGCCCCACGCGCTCGCCGGCGGTCTTGATCAGATCGTCTTTCCTCGAAACAAAGTACAAGTGCCCGTCCTCATCCTGGCGGAACAAATCCCCAGTCTTCAGTTCACGTTCCCAAGGGTATCGTCCGGGCCGAAGGTATCGTGCACTTTCCTCTGGCCGATTCCAGTAACCCGGCATGATGTGCGCGCCTCGCACGATGAGTTCCCCGGTTTCTCCTGGATTCGATATGACTTTCCCATTTTCGGATTCGATCCATACCTCAGTGCCAGGGATGGCGATGCCCACGGACGTGGGCTTTCTGTCGATCAGTTCTGGGGGCAAATAGGCCACTCGTTTACATTCGGTAAGGCCGTACATGGAATAAATCCTGGCGTTTGGCATCGCCTTTCGCAGCGTTCGAATGTGGTGCTCCGGAAGCGCCTGCGCGGTATTGGTCACGTACCTGATCGAGGAAAAATCCTGCGTGGCCAGTTCCTTCAGGTTCAAGAGAATTGCGGTGATCGTCGGGACGATTGGCAGACCCGTGACGCGCTCGCGGGTGATCAGTTCGAGATAGGACTGCGGATACATGAACTGCTTTTCCAGCACCACTGTTCCACCAAACGCAAACGCCATCAACACCTGATAAAGACCATAGTCGAAAGACAGCGGCAATGCGGACAGGATGATGTCGTCCGGCTCGTTACGCAGATACGTCGTGATCGAACGGACTGCGGTCACCATGTTGAGGTGGGTAAGCATCACGCCCTTTGGCTGGCCCGTCGAGCCGGAGGTATAGATGAGGCTCGCCAAATCAAGTTCGATGTTTGGATTGGCAGGAGGATCGGTCGAATGCGCCGAAATGAGGTCCTCAAACCGGTGCACGGAAACTCGCGCGGATTCGAGTTTCCGGGAAGTTGCATCGTCCGGCGAACCCGGGCCGCACAACACGATGTGCCGAAGGGAATCGCATTCCGACAGCGCCGCACAGACGGCCGACGCATTACGCGCACTTGTCAAAAGCACCTTTGCTTTGGCGTCGGAGAGAATAAACGCCAGCTTATCGGGCTTGACCT
This sequence comes from Usitatibacteraceae bacterium, assembly GCA_044228625.1. Lineage (GTDB taxonomy): Bacteria > Pseudomonadota > Gammaproteobacteria > Burkholderiales > Usitatibacteraceae > UKL13-2. Next base: position 25,540 of record JBGAUM010000028.1, read on the forward strand.
GCGGGTTGACCACCATGAAGACGCCTGCTGCCCGCAACGTCGCGTAGATTGCGATTGCAGTCTCAACCGAGTTTTCATATTGAATGGCAATTCGGTCCTGCCGCTCGACGCCCAGCGCCAACAAGGCACGGGCCAAGGCATTGGCGCTTCCATCAATCTCCGCGTAGCTAGTGCGGCGCGCACCACAGATCAACGCGGTTTTCTGCGGGTTACGTGCCGCGCTCTGCGCAAGGAACCTGTCAAGCAGCATGTGCGCGCTTACCCAAGACAAACCGCACCTGATTGTCGACCGAATCGATATTCGCCGGCACCAGTTCGCGATCCTCAACCTTGATGGCGAAACGCTCTTCCAGAAACAGGATGACCTCCAGGACACCCGTGGAATCGATCGTTCCGCTCTCAAGAAATGAAGCGTCGTCCGCAGGCATCTGGGACGCATCGCCAAGGAGGAACGCATCGATGACAAATTGGCGCACAGCCGTGCGAATTTCCGTGTCAGTGAGGGTCATGGCAATTTCTGGGTATGAAAGAGGTCGTCAAGGGTTCACGGCACTGCCGCATTGAAGCGTTCATGAAGCGCCTGGAGCGACATCATCAGGGCAAAAGCCATCTCGTCGCGCTCGGACAACGCCCCCGGTTGAAGTGATTTTTGCACCAAGCGGGTCGCCGTGGCGGAATTGAAATATCCGTGCGCTTCCAGGGCGCCCTGCGACAGCAGCCGAGCACCCCGGTCAGAACCCCCCGGACGAAAGCAGGCTGAAATCGGCGCGCGATACGGTTGCTTGGGCCGACGGGCGATGGCCGGCGGCAAAACATCCCGATAGGCTTGCTTGAGCACGTGCTTTTCGTTGAGACCGCGCAACTTGTACTTTGGCGGAATGCGTGCTGCCATCTCTATCATCCGGTGATCCAGGAAGGGAACCCTGCCTTCCACGCCATGCGCCATCATCATTCGGTCGCCCTGCGCGGAAAGCAGGTAGCCCGACATGAAGAGCTTCAGCTCTAGATATTGCGCCCGCGCCATCGGGTGCCAGCGCGCGTTCGGCCCTCCCAGTGCTGCGGCCACGTCCTCAAGGATTTCATCATGCGAGGGCATGCGTGTTGCAAAACCGCTCGCAAACAGTCTCCGCATCCATGCGGTGTTGGTCCACCGAGTACGGTGCGAATAGAATTTATCTTCCGTCGATTCAAGATCGCCTCGGAAAAACTGCCTCCACATCGCCTCCGCGCGGGGATCACGCTTTACGTAGCCATACAGACGGCTCAACAGGGCCGGCCGCCAGGTTGATCCCGGTTGGCGCGCCCAGAAACGACGCACCTTGTCCTCACGGAAGATGTTGTAACCGCCAAAGATCTCGTCAGCGCCTTCGCCGGTCAGCACCACCTTGATGCCGTTGGACTGCACAAGTCCCGCCAGGTTGAGCAGCGGGGCCGGCGCACTGCGCGTCATGGGTCTTTCCGCCCACCAAACCGACTCGACGAACGAATCGCCGATATCGCGCGCGTCGACGGAAATTTCGCGATGGTCCGTTCCCAATGCGGCAACCATTTCGCGCTGATACTTGCGCTCGTCGAATGCGGCGTCCTCAAAACCCACGGAAAATGTGATCAATTCGTGGTTGTGATGGCGCTTGACCAAGCTGGCAAGGATGGAGGAATCCAAGCCACCACTGAGGTAGCACGCCACAGGGACGTCGGCACGCAGCTGGAGACGCACTGCATCGGAAAGCAATTCCCTGACACGCTCCTCCCAGACCGGCAAAGGGTCCGTTTCGTAAGCCGCGGCATCGGGAAACTCCACATCCCAGTATCGATGCAACTTGTGAGCGCCATTTTCAATAACAAGCAGCGTCCCCGGCGCAAGTTCTTCCACGTCCATGAAGGCAGTGCGAGGCGGCACAGGCACCCACAATGCCGCAATTTGCGCGACCGCCGCCGGGTCAATGCGAACCGCAATATCACCTCTTGCAAACAAGGCTTTGCATTCAGACGCAAATAGCAGAGTTCCGTCTGGAAGCGTGGAAATAAATAGCGGCCGAATTCCAACACGGTCGCGGCCGAGTACAAGCCGCCGGCATCTCCGGTCCCACAACGCAAACGCGAACTGGCCGTTGAGCTTCTCTACAAAATCAAGGCCGTACTGCTCATAGGCATGTACCAGAGTTTCTGTGTCGCTGTGTGTACGAAAAACATGTCCGCATTTGATGAGTTCGGCGCGCAACTCCACATAGTTGAAGACTTCGCCGTTGAACGTAATCCATACGCTTCCATCCTCGTTGCACAACGGTTGTTGCCCGGTCTCCAAGTCAATGATGGCCAAGCGGCGGTGCGCCAGACCAACCCCCGGTTCCACATGAATTCCCTCGCCATCCGGGCCCCGATGGGCCAGCGCGGCAGCCATGCGTGTCAACGCGGCGCGGTCGATGGGTTTCATCGGGTCAACATGAAAGGCACCTGCAATCCCGCACATGGAAAAGTTTGTCTTATGGTTTCGAGGAGGGCGGCAGGCCATGCCGCGATCGCCATTTCCCAACGATCTTGCCGAGTACCATCGATTCTGCGCCCTGCGGTTTGCCGGCCATTTGCCATAACGCAAGAATGAAGCAGAAATAGATTGCGGCCCCCAGCACGACGCTGATGGCAAGCCAACGCACCGAGTCCGCTCCGCTCATTGTTTCCGAATATGCGGGCAGCAGAAAACGCACACCTGCAATCATGGCGGCCACTGAAATGACGGGACGGACCACCGCCTGGCCAAACACCCCAAAGCCAATGTTGAGCTTCCTCGACATCAATGCCATGTAAAGCGGCAGCATGAGAATCGACGTCGCCAGCACCGCAATCGCAATGCCCTGCGCCCCCCATCGGAGGCCGAGAAAAAGCAGTAGGGGCACCTGAATCAGCACATGCAAAAGATTGTAGCGGCCGACCGCCGCCTGTACACCTCGCGAGATCAGAACGGATCCCATCGAGGACATGAAGAGCAGTGCCAGACCATTGAAGGCGAGGACCTCCAGCAACGGAGTCGCCATCAGCCATTGGCGACCGAGCATGACGGGAACCAAATAGGGAGCCACCGCAAAAATACCCGCCGCCATCGGCATCGAAACAGCGGCCAATACACTCATGGCATTCCGGTAGGCATCCACCAGGGCCGGGCCTGCTTCAATCTTGGCAAAACTGGGCATTAACGCGCGATTGATCGACTGCGACAGTTCCACGGTCGTCATGTTGGCCACGTCGTTGCTGATGTTGTACACACCCAGCGATGCCGCACCGTGCATGCGGCCCAGGAAGAAGTCGGTCGAGCGCTCACGCAAGAATCCAGAAATGCCCGCCAGAAGCATCCACCGTGAAAAGTGCATCAATTCCGTCGTTTTGGAGAGCGTGAACTTGGGGCGGAACGGATGTGCGAAGTAGCTCAAGGCCGACGCCCCTGCCTTGGCCGCGAGCAACCCAGCCACCAACGCCCAGTGGTTGCCGATGATGAAGGCAAAAGGCAAGGTCACTGCAAAGGCGATGAAGCGGCGCGAGGCGCGGAACGTGAATTCGCGCTTGAACTCCAGGTCCTTGCGAAACCGCACGATGCCGATGTTCTCCAGCGAGGCGATCAGCGGGCTGAACGCGAGGCAGCACAACACGGGCAGAACCGTCGGGTTTTCGTAGAAGTGGGCGGCCGGCCACGCTAGCGCCAGCAACACCACGCTGGCCAATGCGCCGAAGATCACGTTGAGCGTCCACGCAGTGTGGAAGTGCTCGTCCCCGGCGTCCTTGTTCTGGATCAGCGCGAGATCGAAGCCAAACGCAGTCAATACCTCGGCCATCGTCACGAACGACATCGCCATCGCCACGAGGCCGAAGTCTGCGGGCGTCAGGAGGCGTACCAGAATCAGCGTGCTGATTAAGCCCAGGCTCTTGTCGAACAGCTTGAACAGCACCATCCACGCGGCGCCACGCAGCATCTTGCTTTGGATGCCCTGACTCATCGACGACCACCTGCGGACAACTCTGTCTTGCCGGTATCAGGAGCGATCCGCGGAAACGTCAAAAGGGAGCCCTTCTTGCAATGGCCATCAACGTTTGTCCCAGCATCATCGACTCCTTAAAGCGTTCGATACGTGCCTTGCCAAACAACTTCTCGAAAGGCCAATTCAGTTTTGGCGCATTCAGTATGCGAAGGTAGCCGCGATCGCCAACCGGAAACACCGAACGGACTTTCACCTCGCCAAAACTTTTCGACATCAAGAACCGGAGTTGCCGGTGATCCACCCACCTGCGCAATTGATGCG
>JBGAUM010000029.1:0-29992 GCA_044228625.1 Usitatibacteraceae bacterium
TGAGCTGATGGCGCACACCTATGCCTCGCTGTTCAAGCTGCCCTGCACCGGGCTGCGTTTTTTTACGGTCTATGGCCCATGGGGCCGGCCGGACATGGCGCTGTTCCTGTTCACCAAGGCGATCCTTGCCGGGGAGCCGATCAAGGTGTTCAACCATGGCCAGATGGTGCGGGACTTCACCTACGTGGACGACATCGTCGAAGGCGTGATCCGCGTGTGCGACAAGCCCGCCGCGCCGGACCCCGCGTGGAACGGCGCCGCCCCCAACCCGGCCACCAGCTTTGCGCCCTACCGTGTATTCAATATCGGCAACAACGCGCCCGTGCAGTTGATGCGCTACATCCAGTCCATCGAAGCGGCGCTGGGCAAAACGGCGGTCAAAGAAATGCTCGGCATGCAGCCGGGGGACGTGCCCGCGACGGAAGCTGACGTTTCCGCCCTGCAAGCGTGGGTGGATTTCAAGCCTGCCACGCGCGTGGAGGATGGCGTGGCGCGGTTTGTGGAGTGGTATCGGGCGTACTACAGGGTTTAAGCGCTACTCCGCCTTGATCAGCAGAAACCACGCATCTCTACCGCAAAACCCTAGATCTGGCGTGCCGTTTGGGCCGAAACAGTCCTGAACGCCGCGCCAGTGCTTGACTTTGATGTTGTGATCGGTGGATTGGGAAAGTTCTGGAACTTTCCGGCCGTCTTGGCGTAAATAGCAAAACGCCATGACCACTATGCCCCTCGTGTCCGCCACCGAAGCCCAAGCCGACCATGCCCTGATGCGCGCCATGCTCTCCGGGGATGGCACGGCATTCGAGACCCTGTACAGAAAATACCAGGCCGCCGTGTACCGCTTTGCGCTGCTGCGCTCCGGCTCGGCGGATACCGCCTGCGACATCGTGCAGGATGTCTTCATGGGCCTGATGACGGGCGCCTTGAAGTTCGATCCGCTCAAGGGTGCGTTGCCAAGTTTCCTGATTGGTGTGGCGCGTAATTTCTTGTTGAAGCGGGATGAAGCGCAAGGCCGGTATGTGTCCAACACCCGCGACGACGGCGAAGAGGAGCACCAGGATGCTGATCCCGCCCCGACGCCGCTCGAACGCCTGCTGGCCAACGAAACCGCGGAAAAGGTGCGCGCGGCATTGGCCGCGTTGGCGCCGCACTACCGCGACGTGGCCATCCTGTATGAGATGCACGACCTGTCCTACGTGGAAATCGCGCAGGTCTGCAACATCGATATCGGTACCGTGCGTTCCCGCTTGAACCGGGCGCGCACCAAGCTTGTCACCATGCTGTCGCTGGACGTTGAAGACTTGAAGATGAATTCACAACATAAGGAGGCCCGATCGTGAAACACGAGAGCCCCAATCTGCAATCGACGGGAGAGTCGATGTCCCCTGCCTTGTCCCCCATGGCGGAACAGGCGTTGGACACCCAGTTTGATCACCTGCGCCGGGAATTGTCCCTGGTCTCCGCGCCGCCGGCGATGGAAGCCAAGCTCGCGGCCGCATTCGCTGCACACCACCGCAGACAAGCGGGCGCGGCGCGCTGGCGCGGCCTCATCGGCCAAACCCTGGCGCCCGGGTTTGCCGTGGCCGCCAGCATCGGCATGGCTGCCTGGATGTTGTTCGCGCCCGTGGCGCCAATGCTGCAATCGCCCGCGGCCCCCGTGGCGTCGCTGGGCGATCGAATCGACGAACAGACCCCGTTCATCGCACTGGCACCGTTGGAGCGCATTGCGTTGGAGCCCAAGCCGCGCGTGGTGCGGACCACCGTGCCGCGCATGATGCTGGCGTCGTATGGCGTGCCCGTGAGCCCCGAAGTGGCCGGCGAGCAGATGCGCGCCGAAATGTTGATGAGCGCAGGCGGGCAGCCCTTGGCCATGCGCTTCATCCCTTGATTTGTTGATTGAACACCCGATTTTCGAAAGGAGAACCCATGAATAACGTCCTCAAACCCTTGGCCGCCGCGTGCGTTGCGGCACTGGCCTTCCCTGCCCAAGCGACGCTCTCGCACTCCATGCAGGTGAGAAACGAGCAAGTCGATGTCATCGTCGATCGCGATGTGGTGATCGAAACCGAGACACGGGGAGGGCCGGCCGTGCATGTTGAAAAACTGGCAGCAGAAAGCGAAGGCAAGAAGCGCAGCGAAGTCCGGGTGTATTCGAACAGCACCGGGCCCATCGAGTGGTCCGGCTCGATGGATATCGATGCGATCGTGTCCAACGCCATGTCGGAGGCCTTCAGCGCCGCGCCGGTGTCGGTTGGCAGGAACGTCAAGAATGCGCCGTACAGCGCCGAGGTCATTACCGAGCGCACGCAAATGCTGTCGGACGGCAACCAGATTACGAAGCGCACCACCTCGGCCACATGGCGCGACAGCGCCGGTCGCACGCGCCAGGAAACGCGTGATGCCAGCGGCAATGTGAAGGCCGTTCACATTCACGATGCCGTGGATGGGGCGCGCATCACCCTGACGCCCTCCACCAAGGTCGCCCGCAAGACCACGTTGGACAAGCATTTGCACCAGCGCCTCGCGGAACTCAAGGAAAAAGCGCGGGCCATGGCCAAGGATGGCAAGGCCACCATCATCGAGCGCGGCAACCCGGGTGAGGAGATCATCATCCAGCGCAATGAGGGCGGCGCCGACGGCAGGAAAGAAATCCGCGAGGATGTGCAAGTTCGCGTGATCCGCGGCAGCGGTCCCGGGTCGTCGGTCACCCTGAGTGTTCCCGCCGCACCCCCGATCCCGCCCGTGCCGCCGATTCCGCCGGTACCCCCGATGCCGCATCTTGAAGGATTCGGCACGGGTGATCTCGTGAGGCTGTCTTCCATCGGCACTGCGTTTGGCGATACCAAGTGGGCGGCCAAGGCGACGACCACGTCATTGGGCGTGCGGGATTTTGAAGGGGTGCGCGCCGAAGGCAAGGCCACGAGCTATACGATTCCCGCAGGTGAAATTGGCAACCGCAATCCGATCACGGTCACCACCGAATCCTGGTATTCGCCGGACTTGCAGACGACGGTGTATTCGAAGCACAGCGATCCGCGCAGTGGTGAAACCGTCTATCGCATGGCAAACATCAAGCGCGGCGAACCCTCTGCGTCCTTGTTCACGGTACCCGATGGATACACCGTGAAGGAAACGCCGGGGTTCAGCTACAGGTTCAAGGACGATTCGAAGTCCGAAAAGAAATAACCCTCAGACCCTTCGTTTCGCGCAATGAAAATGCCCCGGCGAGTCCGGGGCATTTTCTTTTGGAAGCGCCAAACCCTTGCTTGCGCTTTGCGTTCTCGGCAACGCCTGCATGTACGCCGAACCCTGCTCCACTACTCGCTGGACGCCAGCCCCTCGCCGCGGTCTGCGTCTTCGCGGCGCCGCTTGGCGCGCTCCCGCCGGTTCGAGTACCAGATCTGCCGGAACGTGGAGAACTTTTCCTTCCAGGTCAGCCCCTCACTGGACAACGCCTCCATGAAATTGGCCAGCCGGCGGGAAATGATCACCGTATAAAGTGCCAGCGCAATCGTCGGGATGAAGACCGCGAAGAAAATGAGCCACTTATCCCACGTAGGCAAGTCGGCGTGACTGTAAAGGTTCATGCCCAGGAAGCCGGTGACGATAGTGCCGACCATGCCGCAGGATGACACCACCGTCAGACGCATGGCGTTGTCGGCCTGCTTTCTAGCGCGATCCGTGTCGAGGTACTCGTTGATGTCACGCGCCTCCTCGCGCACCTCGGTGTAGAGCCGGTCCGACCCCAGTTGATGCGAGAGCCGTTCAAAGAAGTCCGAGGCCTGCACCTGGTTGGACAACTCATGAAACCAGTAGCGGTGGTTGAATCGCAGGAACACTTCCAGCGTTTCGCGAACATGCTTCTTGAACCCTTTCACCGACTCGAAATCGCGCACGTTGAGCCGCTCCACCGCACGGGAAAACCGGTCCGAAAGCGATAGCAGCGCGGCCTTGTGGAAATGTGCAATCAGCGCGATCTGGAAAAACTGGTGACGGAACTGCGTGAGCCGCAACGCGGCTTCCTGATGGGCGCTGACCCCGGAAAACGCCACGCCGACGAACATGAAACGGGTGTGCATGTCCTCCGACTCGGGATCCCAGTAGCGGTCGTAACAGTGGTCGGCCTCAAAGCTTTCCAAAAATTTCTTGGCATACGGAAGCGTGTCGGAAGGGCCCCACTTCGCCGCAGAGCCGATGCGGATCATGTCGCCGCGCGTGAGTTCGAGCGGATCGTCGAACGACAAATACGTCATGATCGGAATGCGCTTGTTCTCGATCTGGTAGTACTTGAGCGAGCCTCCCGGCAGGTAGCCCGGCACCATGGGCGACAGAAAAAATTCCCAGTGCAGGGAGAGCGTGGTCTGCCGCGACGACTTGACCAGGTCGAGGTACTTCTCGCGATCCCCGTAGTCGGCTGCGGAAAGCAGTTGCGGTTCACCGTCTTCCGATTGGGTGTCGCCCCAGAATTCCACGCGATACAGGCAATGCGCTCCGCGGCCTGCCGGCTCCCAGGCGGGGGCATACGGCCGGCCAAAGCGGTCCATGATTTCCACGGCGTCCTGCAAGGCGATGTTTCGACCATGCACTTCCAGCGTGGCAATGGCGATGTCGATGTCGTAGAAAAAATACAAGCGCGCGCGCTTGACCGCCAGGACGATCGTATTGCCGTCGCGCTCCACCTGGATTCGAACTTCCTTGATGTCCTGCCGTTGGAAGACATGCAGCGACGACTGCGCGCCGCGGCCTTCGTCGCCCACGCCGTACAGGAAGCGCTGTACATACGGCAAGAAATAAACGAACTCCTGATATCCGGCCAGACAGGATTGGTCCTCGATCAGCAACAGGTCGTCCACGCTTTTCCAGGGCCCGGGATTCTTCTTGAGCATGTCCCAGAAAGAAATATGCTGGCCCGCTTCGCGCCGCAAGGGCCGAAGGGTGACTGGCCAAAGCAGCGTGTGATTGAATTCGCGGACGAGGGTTTCTGCAGGCACGTCAGGGCGCTTTCGCAGGGGGGGTGGGACTCAAGGCCGGCGCCGGCACTGGCGGTGGCGGCGGCTGAAATTCCGGGTCGTCAAATTGCCAGAGCAGGAATGCGTAGATGTCGGCGGTTTCCTGGACACGCTGGGCACGCGAGGTGCCAACGCCATGGCCCGCATCAAAGTCCAGGCGCAACAAGACGGGCGCGGCATTTGCGACGGTGGAAACTGCTTTTTGCAGGCGTGCTGCCATCTTCGCAGAATGCCAGACTTCGACCCGCGGGTCGTTGACGCCGTGCATCAGCAACACGGCCGGATAGCGGGTGCCATCGACCACATGCTGAATCGAGCTCATGGCCAGCAGACCCTTGAAGCCCTCCTCGGTGGTCACGCTGCCGAATTCCGGGATGTTGGGGGGGCCGTTCGGTGTGAACTCGGCGCGCAGCGTATCAAGCAAGCCCACGCGTGGCACCACGGCGGCAAACAGATCCGGCCGCTCTGTCAGCGCGCGTCCAACCGCAATCCCGCCGGCACTGCCGCCAGTGATCGCCAGCCGCTCAGGGCGGGTGAACTGGCGCTCGACAAGGAATTCCGCGCAAGCAATCAAATCTCGCCAGGTGTTGGGCTTCTTGAGTTTCTGCCCGCCCTTGTGCCAGGCTTCGCCGAATTCGCCGCCGCCGCGCACATGGCAAATGCCGAGGACGCCACCGCGCTCCAGCCAGGCCAGCGTGGCCGGATCAAACGTGGGGGTTTGGGTGATGCCGTACGCACCGTAAGCACGAAGCAGCGTCGGCCGCAGCGTATCGAGCTTGGTGCCCGACTTGTAGATCAGCGACACCGGCACGATGGTGCCATCCTTCGCCTTGGCTTTGAGGCGCACTTCGTCAATCCCGTCGAAGTCCACACTCGATTTGGGCTGCAGCTGGGTGGCAATCAGGTTTCCTGAGCGGGCTTCGACATAGGCGTAACGTGGGGGCTCGGTCCAGCCCTCCAGCCGCAGGTACGCGCCAGGTCGCGAGGGGGACGCGATGAGTTGCCGGATGGCCAGATCAAACGGCAGGCGTACGTATTCGAGCTTGCCTCCGCTCCTGTCGGACTCGCCGAAATTCAGGCGCTGCAAGCGATCCACCCCACCGAACAACTCTCGAATGTACAAGGCGTCTTGCGCCACGGCGATCTGTTTCAACACGGTATCGCCATGGGGCACGATGGTCACCGCCTGGCGCATATCCGGCGCCGGGAGCGACAATCGCAGGAGCTTGTAGTTCGGCGCATCCTTGTGCGTCAGCACGTAGAGAAAATTCTGGTGGACGGCAAAGCTGACCACATCATGCGAAATGTCGATCACACGCCTCCACGCAAACGGCGGCTTGAATCCCGCCGTGACCGGGGCCACGTACACGCTGATGTCCGTGAGGTCGCCGTGTCTGACTTCCGCGATCAGGGTCTTGCCGTCTGGAGAAAGGCGAACGTCGGGAATGTCGATGTCGGTGAGGGGCACCTTCGAGTCGCGCCCGACTCCCATGAGCGGCTCGTCCTGCTCGATGGGCCTGCCGATCACATGCCGCCATGCCACGCTGTTGAGGTATCGATTGGTCTTTGCGCCGGTCTCCTGAGAGGGCAGACGATTGTAAAAAAACGATTTGCCGTCAGGGCTCCAATGGACGAGGTTGCCGAACGCGATGCGATCGATTTGCAACCCTGTCGGCTTTCCGCTGGAAGCGTTCAGTAGCGTGAATACCGTCGCTTCGGATCCGCCGAGGGCGGTTCCCACCAGAACATGCAAACCGTCCGGCGCGGCAGAAAAGGAATCGATCGAGCGACGCTGGCCGGGCGGCGCATCCACCTCCGGGTCGAACAATAGGCGCTCTGCCGCACCAAACCCATTTCGCACGAAAAGTTTTCGACTGCGCTCCCCGGGCGCCTGCCGAAGATAGAACAGGATTGGATCGCGGCCTTTGCCGGCCATTTGCACGGCACTGATCTGCACGCCCAATTCGGAGAGCTGCGCGATTCGCTCGGCCATGCGTTGGCGCCCCGGTATGGCATCAAGGACCGCGCGCGCATGCAATCCCTGGCCCTTGAGGTAGGCCATGACTTGCGGGTCGCGCACATCCTCCAGATGGCGGTAGGCGTCGGTGACCGGCTGCCCGAAAAAATTTTCAATCACCGGGCGTTCTTCGGCGATCGGCGCGAGGGCCGCACCCGCGGGCATCGACGCGACCAACATCGCCAAGGCTGCTATCAAGACAGGCCATTGGACGGAGCTTCTCAATTGAAGTCCATGGTGTGCGCGTTCCACGGCGAATGGACTACCAATAGTTTTCAACGATGATGTGCCCAGGCTCAAGGCGGCGGTGCATGCGAAATCCCCTGGCCTTCAGGAGTGCCCGCATCGACTCCACCATTTCTGGGTTGCCGCACAGCATGAATCGGGAGCGCTCGTGATCCAGTGGCACCTGCGCATGCGCTTCCAGCGTGCCGGCCTCGATCAGGGCGGGTATGCGACCCTGCAGCGCGCCGTGCCGCGTGTCGCGGGTCAGCGTCACCACGAAGTGGAACCGGGCCCGGCCCTGCTCGGCGTGTGGCTGTGCCAGCGCATGCAACTCCTCTTCATAGGCCAGGTCCGAGCGGTCGCGCACCGAGAGGACCAGCACAACGCGCTCAAACTGTGTCCACACCTCGGGACTGCGCAACATCGAGACGTACGGCGCCAGCCCGGTCCCGGTCGCCATCATCCACATATCCCGCGGTTGATCTGAACTGGCGCCGAACCGGTCCAGCGTCAGAAAGCCTTGGGGCTCGTGCTCAATGAGGATTCGATCTCCGACGTTGAAGCGTCCGACTCGGCTGGAAAACGCGCCGTTGGGCAACACCACCAGGAAGAACTCCAGCGTTTCTTCGTGGGGTGCGGAAACGATGGAATAGGCACGCCAGAGCGCTTCACCGGTTTCGGTCCGCAGTCCGATGCGCGCAAATTGCCCAGCGCGGAAGACATAGGACGGATGGCGCGGAATTCGAAATGACATCAGGCCGCCGTTCCAGCGGTGGACCCAAACGATATCGACTTCGCGAAACTTCTGGGGAGAAATGCCCGGCGTTGGGGAACCTTCGCCTGCGCGCGAGCCTTCCACGCGCGTATCCGATGCCATCACCCGAACTATCCGCGCTTGACGACGGGTCGCGCCGTCTTGCCCGACACGACAAACGATGCCCGATCCTGTGCCACCGTCGAACGAATTTCCGCGCCGAATCCTCCGGAAAGATTGCCGTTCGACATCACCACGCTGACCGCACCGTTGGCCGCAAGCACGCCACCTGAAAGCTTGAGTTTCTCATAGCGGACCACGCCGTCCGACACCCGCAGGGACCCCACGAGTTCCGCGAACTTGGTTTGCCCGCCCACGCTTCCGGGCGTACGCATGGCCTGTACCACGTCAACGTTGCCGATCGCGCCCTCTTTCACGGTGAAGGTTCCATTGATGGCCGGCTTGTCCAACAACTCCATCAGCGTCGGCGCGCTGGCGGCAAGGGTAAATTGCCCATCCATGCGGCCGGTGAGCGCAATGTCGCGCGTAAATACTTCCGTCAATTGGTCCACCTTGATTCGCTCCGCGTTCCATTCGGCGTTCACGGTGTATCCGCCCTTGAAATCGGCCTTGAGAGACCCGACTGCAGTGCCTTCAAAAGATTTCACTTCCACTTTGGGAAAATTGAGGGTCTCACCCAGCAGGGTTCCGCTGGCGACGACGCGACTCAAGGGAAGCGGGGCGCCAATCGGCAACGGCAGCCCGGTCGAGGAAAATTCGACCGCCCATTCCCCCTCGGCGGCAGGCTGCTCGGCCGTGCCTTTGCTGGGTGCGAAATCCACGCTCCATTTGCCGTTTCGCAATCGTGCAGACGCCTTGACGATCTTCCCGCTCTTATCCAAATCAAGGTCTGCATCAAACGTCTCGAGCTGGATTGCCTTGGACTCGATCTTGACGTTTTTCAGCGCAACACGGCCGATCTCGACCCCTTTTCCGCGCTCGGCGGAGTCCGCCCAGCGCGACATGCGGGATACCGCGTCGGCGCCGACGGTGAGTTCGCCGACTTCCAGCGTCTTGATGGCATAGCGGTCACCAAACACGGACATCACATCCATGTAGAGCTTCAGATTGCTGCCCTTGACGTCGTACGCTTTGCCGATCGTGATCTGATTCAGCGTGATGTGCGGCTTGGGGAATAGCCGGATATGCATGCCGTCCGTCGAAACGTCGTCGTGCATCCAGGTGGACAGTGCCGCAGCCAGCTTGGCGTTGGCCGACGCCAGGGGCCACAAGTGGATTGCGGCGATTGCCGCGACCACCAGACCAACCAAACCCCAGGCCACAAAGACGATCGGACTGGTCGGTTTCTTTTTCGGGCCGTACTTGTAGGCTTTCTTTTTCTCGTCCGGGTCAACACCCATGGCGGACGCGCCTCGGCCTCTTCCTCGGCACGAAAACGCTCTTCCGCCTTTTCCCGCGCCGCACGCTCAAGCGCGATGCGATCTTCGGCTTCACGGCGTTCTGCATCCACGCGCGCCTGGGCTTCGCGTTCCGCCCTCTCCTTGCCCGCTGACGCCTCTTGCGCCGCGCGCATGGCCTCTTCGCGCGCCAGCGCTTCGCGTTGCGCCTTTTCTTCAGCCTCCGCGCGGGCCTGCTTCTCGGCCTCGATCTTCAGGCGGTTCTCACGCTCCGCCTTTTCGCGCATTTCCGCTTCGACCAGTGCCTGCGCCTTGGCGCGGATCGTTGCTTCCTTTTCGGCCTGCAACTTGGCGGCCATTTCGGCTTCCACCCGTGCCCGCTCTTCCGCTTCCTCGCGGGCACGCGCTTCCAGGCGCAGCCGGGCAGCGGCCTCGGCTTCCTTGCGCGCAGCGGCTTCGGCTTCGGCCCGCTTGCGGGCCTCTTCCTCAGCCTTTAACTTGGCCAGCATTTCCGCCGCCGCCTTGGCGGCCGCTTCCGCCTGCTGTTCCGCCATCATCCTGGCTTCGCGTTCGACCCGTGCCTTTTCTTCGGCAATCTTGGCCATCTGCTCTTCCATCTCGGCACGGATGCGCTTTTCCTGCTCGGCCAACATCCGCTTGGCCTCTTCCTCCGCGCGCAGCTTGGATTCAGCCTCGGCCTTGGCCAGTGCTTCGCGTTCGGTGCGCAATTGCTCGTCCAGCATGCGGCGCGCTTCCTCCTTGGCCTCGGCAGCGATCGCAGCTTCGACTTCTGCCCGCGCAGATTCCTCGATGTCGGCGTCCTTCATGGTCGCCTCCATCTCGGCCCGCACCTTGGCCTCGATTTCCGCCTTTAGCTGGGCACGGAGTTCCTTTTGTGCGTGCTCCAACTCTTCCTGCTGTTTCTTCGCTGCCGCCTCTGCTTGGGCGCGCTGCTCGGCGAGCGCCTTGGCTTCCGCTTCGGCCTTTGCGCGCGCGGTGGCCAACGCCTGCGCTTCGGCCTCGGCCTTGGCACGCGCGGCCGCGAGCGCCTGCTGGTGCGCCGTTTCCTTTTCAAGCTGCTCGCGCGTCAGTCGATTCTTGGTATCCGACAGGGTATCGCGTTGCTTCTTTTCCTCGGCAAGTTTCGACTCCAGTTCCTTGCGTGCTTTTTCTGCAGCCTCCTGGGCGCGCTTCGCCTCTTCCAGGGCGCGCTGCTCCGCTTCGCGTTTGGCCTTGGCTTCGACTTCCAAGCGGGCACGAATCTGGGCTTCACGCTCCGCACGTGCGCGGGCTTCGACTTGCGCCTTTTCACGGGCAACCGCCAGTGCGGCCTCCAGTTCTGCAGCTTTCTTGCGACGCTCTGCCTCGGCGTCCAACTCGGCCTGCTGGGCACGCATCGCCTGCGTGGCGGTGAAATCGGGGGGCGGTGTCGTGGCGCGCTCCACCTGGTCCATCGCAGTCGGGCGTCGATACTGTGATGGCTTGAAGACCGGCTCCATCGGCGCGATTTTTCCCGCCGCCGTGAAATCGAAATCGTCGCCGGAGTCCCCAAAGTCGGAGAGCGGCTCTTCGACTTTGACCTCAAAAATCTTGATGAACCCTTCTCTCTGGAGTTGGAGCAGGCTCTTTTCGACTGCCGGCATGGCGTAACCCGATTTCTCCACCAGCGCCTGAAGGTTTGACTTGCCATCCACGGCCGATAGGACCTTGGTCAGATCCCTCGACAGCGATTGCGTCTTTTTATTGACCTGCATGACGCCCTTCGCGGTCTTCGTAAAAACGGTCTTCACGTCCATCGTGGCACTCGTCTCGATTCCGGGTTGGAGAATATCGGTCGCTTGGTCCTGCTTCAAATGCGCGCAGGTGACCGCAAGGCCTTTCAGCGCGGCCGTTTGCGCCCTGCAATCTTCTCACGAAATGGGCGGAATCGGGTTTGGCGCTGCCATGCGGGTCAACGAATGCGCCACGGAATCGTTGCTTGGAACACTTAGCGGAGAATCTGCGTATGCGCCACTTTCGAATTGTTCGAACCCTGTCCATTTTGTGCGCCGCAGCACTGACAGTTTTCGGGCCCCATGCCGGGAATGCCCAGGGCACGGAGTCCGCGGACAGCATTGCGCGGGTTGCACGTCTGGCGTTTATCGAGGGACGGGTCTCGTTGTTCAAAGACCAGGATGAAGGTTGGCAAACCGCTCGGTTGAATGCGCCCATCCAGGCGGAAAACTCGATCTGGACGGAAGGCGGGGCGCGCGCCGACGTTCGTCTGGGCGCCAGTGCCTTCCGCTTCGACCAGGACACGGTCTTCGATTTCCTGCGCATGAACGACACGCAAACGCTGGGTTACCTCCAGCGCGGCATCGTGCAGGTGCGCGTCCGGACCTATCGCGAAAACGATTTCGCCGACAAGATTGCCATCGACACCCCCGGCGGGCGCGTGGTTTTCGAGACGGATGGCCGCTACCGCGTCGATTCCATGACCGCGAATGGTGAGACGAGGATCACAGTTTTTGCCGGCCGTGCGCGCTTTGAGCAGGGCAATACACGGCTGACCGTCGAGTCGGGCCGGGAATTGATGGTCCGCGGACAGGAACAGGCGCTCGAGATGCGTTATTACACGGCCCAAGAAACCGACCTGGACCGGTGGGCGGATGTCCGTGATTCGCGTTGGGATCGCACGCATGCGCGGGTCGTCCGCGATCCTGTGATCTCGCCATATATGACCGGGTATGAAGACCTCGACGAATATGGCGAGTGGGTCGATGGCGCGGAATACGGCAGGGTATGGGCGCCGCGCGTGGTCATTTCGGGATGGGCCCCATACCGTTTTGGTCAATGGACGTATGTTCGCCCGTGGGGTTGGACGTGGATCGATGATGCCCCTTGGGGTTTTGCGCCCTTTCATTACGGCAGGTGGGTGATGATTCGCAACCGCTGGTGCTGGTGGCCAGGGGTCTATCACCCGAGGCCGGCCTATGCGCCCGCCCTGGTTGCCTGGTTCGGGAGCGGCGGGAGTGGCATCAGCATCTCGGGTGGGCCGCACGTGGGTTGGTTTCCCTTGGCACCGCGCGAACATTTCGTCCCGCGCTTTCCCCACCCGTCGTGGTACGCAAACAACATCAATTACGTGACGGGAAATGTCGTCATTGCCCCGCCCTCCAGGTACCACAACCATCGCAACGGCGCGACCATCGTCGCCAATGACGTCTTCATCGGCAGTCGCCCCGTGGGCAGCCAGTTTGTGCGACGACCTCCCAACGAACTGCTGAATTCGCCCGTTTCTCCACACGTGAATCTAAGACCCCATGTTGAGCGCAACCCGCGCGTCATGCCGGATCGCATCCAAGGTCCAACGCCTCCCGTTACAACTGGCCCCACGCCGCAACCAATCAACCCGCGTCCCGTGCAGCCAACGATCAAGCATTCGCCGGAGCCGGTGATCTCCGGACCAGCGATCCAGCCGCCCCCCTCCCCGACAACGGGGCCGGCACCCTTGCAAGCACCTGTCGTCAAGCGGGCACCGGAACCCATCCTGGTGGGACCCTCGGTCGCCCCGCCGTCCGACGTTCGCCCGCCTGCACCGACCACTCAGACGCAGATACAGCCTGATCGGCCTGCTCCAGGTCCGCGCGTGCGTGGATGGCGCCAACCGCCCGCTGAAAGTGGCCCTGGCGTGGCGCCCATTTCACCGGCACCACGTGCCACACCCTCCGCACCGGCCCCCGCGCAGCCTCTCCCGCCGACACATTCGGCCCCCACGCCGAAGCCCAAAGCCGAGCCGAGTGCCAAGCCCAAGGAACAGGAGCGCGAATCCGGTGAGAAAGCCAAAGGGGAAAGATCCGGCCACCCCAAGGCGGCTCTCCAGTAGGAAAGAGGAGTGTTGCGGCCTCAGGCCGCGCGTTCGGCGTCAAATGCGGCGAGGCGCCAGCCGGGCCCCTGCTCTCTGACGCGGCGCAAATTCAGGACGAAGGTCTCGCCGCCGAGTGTCACGGCGATCGGGGCATTTGCCACGTAGGTTTTGTCCGAGAGCAGCACTGAGTCTCCCAACCCGTCCTCGGAGGCGCCCGCAATCAGGATGGCCTCCGATGGTTGCCAGGAATTGGTGGCTTCATCGACACGATCAATCGCCGAGTAGACCGGAACGCGACCCAGGACCTTGACGCCCACCAACATGGCGGTCGGCTTCTGCAAGGCAGATTTGCGAACCACCACACCGACAACACAGGGCCTTCCCTTTTCCAGGCGCACAGCCACAAGCTCGCCCACGGCAATGCGGCGCGCATCTTCATCCATCACATCGAGTCCGATGCCGCTTTCACTGACGTCAGCCAGCTGGATCGCATTCTTGACACCCAACTCAACACCGCCGCCCGCGAGACTGTGAAGTCGCGCACCGGAGAAGGCCATGTCGCAGATCTCCTTGAACCCGAAGAAGACTGCGACAGCCTGGTTCGTTCCGAAGGACACGCGCTTGCCGCGCGCCTTGACCCGCCCGGCAGCCTCAATCAATGCAAGTTCACGCTCGAGAAAATCGATGACGGCCGCGTGATCCTCCATGGGCAAAGTCAGGCCCATTCCCCAGCCGGGGAAAATGCGCCCGTGATGAAACTCGCGCAGTGTGCGATCCAACTGCCGTTCCAATGGTTTCAAGCTCAGGAACAAATGCGCGCCATCGCCCGATTGGTGGGGGACCAATCCTCGTGGGCCATTGGTATTGACGCCCAGCATGGGTTCGCCTTCGGACGGCGCGCGGTGCAGCCACAGCGAACTCATCCAGGCCGTCAGCCAATGGTCGAGGATTTCCATGCGCTTGGGCGCCAGGTTTCCGCCGGCAAAGCGATCGACCAGCAGCGCACGCACGTACAGCGCCTCGACTGTGGCATCGAACATCTGGTCTTCAATGCGCACGCTGATGACATTGGAGTCCACCGCAAACGCGACTGCCGTGCGAAACACCTGGTGCATCCATTCGCGCGCCGCGGGCTCCGTGCGCAGTCCGGCAAAGCGCCGCCATTTGAGGGCGTGACCCGACAAGGTCAGCATCAAGGCACAGGCCTGGGCGCGCATGCCCGCATCCGTATCCGGCGAGTCGAACACACTGCTGACGGCGGCCCTTGCCATTTGCAACAGGTGGTCGTAACGCTCGGCCACCCATGAGCAATAAGTCTGGTGGTCACGCGTGGCCGACAGGGTGCTCTTCAGCCGCTGCTCGCGGTCGGTCCGCGTTTGGTCTTCGAACGCACGCAGGGCCTGGCCCACGGAGTGAACACGGTCGCGCGGCTTGAAGCTCACCAGGCTGCGTTCCAGCGATCGGTGCCGGCTGGTCACCTCATCCCGATCGACCGGCACTGCGCCGGGTTTGGTGTTGGGTGAATTCATGATCAACGTCGCGCTGTCTTTTACCTAACCGGCGGCGATTGGGCAGTTCGCGCCAGCAAAGCGTGGAACTCCGCCTGCACCGTGTCATCACGGCCCAGGAGGGCAGCGGCGCGCCAATCATGGACGCGCGCCGGGTCAATGACCGGATGACCGGGCGCCGCGAGCCACCTCCCCAATTGATCGATTTCGTCTTGCGCGCCATCACCGGGAAACTGCTTGGCAAACAAGGCAGCCGTTTCCAGGTAGTCGGTTGCGTTGTCGACGATGAACAGACGCCCCAACAAGAACAACCAAAGTGGGCGTTGCCCGGGATCCTCTTCAATCGCCAACCGCGTCAGTTCTGTGGCCGCACGCGGATGACCATCATCGATCAATTGCTGCGAAAACGTGAGGATTTCCTTGGTATTCCGCAGCGACATGCGCGGCTCGGGCATTTGCAGGAAACGCGCCGTGACGTACTTGAGGCGCACGCGCAGGAAATCCGGCTCCAGCGGCCAAGGGGTGCCCCAGACGGACAGCTTCTGCTTCGGCGGGATGCGAACCGGTGGTCGATTCATGTGCGCGGCAACTTTTTTGTTTTGGACGCGATACGCATTCGACGACGTACCGGCAATGGTCCCATTCTCCATCAAGGCGGGGCAAGTTTGCCAGTGACCTCTGTCACACTGCCAGAAAATCCAAAACACGTTGACTGGCGTGGCGTTTGAGGCATTTTGGCCCGAAACCCCGCATCTGTCTTGGAGTTTATCCGCTGCTAACGCTCATGAAGGTAAGGCAACAAATCGCCCAGTGTGACCGGCGTCGCGCCTTCGTCAATTTCCACCACCACCAGATAACCGCGATCGATGCCTTCCTGCGTAAAGACCTTTGCGAGCTTCAATTGATCACTGGTCAACTGTCGGCCATCCGCTTTTGACCAAGTCTCCATGGAGACAAGGCAGCCTGCAGACGGTGTTCCGGGGAAGTAACTGGCGCCCGCGTAGTACCCGCTGTTGATCGTCGTCCCGTGGATGATCATGTCGTCGCGGCCTGCGCGACCCGCCAGCCATGCTTCCTTCATCGGGAAGTAGTTTCGCCACGACGGCGGCAGGAAGCTTTCGTATCGGGATTCGCTCCATTCTTCCTGCGTATCGAGGTGCTCGTATTCCGAAACGCTGGCCTCGATCGGGATCTTTGAATGCAGATACGGTGTCGGGCCGATCCATTTGTTCGTGGCGGTGCCGACCCCCACGACGGTGAATATGCCGCGCGGCGTGTTGCCATTGGTCATCGTTCCCGGCAATTCCGTGGTGGCCCTTGCGAGCATCGGTTGCGCAAAGAGAGTGCCGTCGGAATTGCGCGCAAACGTTCCGTCCGACCGCCGCACCAGTGCCAGGCCGAACACGTTGCGACCGGGCCGCTGCACGCTGAAGATGACGGGGTATCCGGGACGGATCAGTGCATTGAACAAGTCGGCGAGTGGCGGCCGTTGCGACCGGTGGAGCCGCGGATCGATGGTCAAGCGATCCATCAACGCCACCAGGCGCGGTTCGCTGGCATGGTCGACGAAGCGGGCCGTCAGGCGATCGCGGATCAACTCCCGGGTTCCCGCATCATCGCCAGCCCGAAGCAAGGTGTAGGCCGCAATCGCAAATTCACGGGGCGTCGAGAGATCTGCCAGCAACGTCCGGACCGCCGCCGCAGCCTCGTTGAAATACAACTGGTGGGCAACGGACAAGACGGCGCGTTGGTAAGTGGCAGGCTTCATGGCAAGCCCGGGCAATGCCCTCATCAGGAGGGTGCGGCCCGCCTCAAGATCCCGATTGAAAAATGCAACGGCCCCAAGCGCCTCGGGGACCAGGTCTGTGGCGTCTTCAGCACTGCCCAACGCCATCGCTGCGGCGATCTTGCGCGATGCTTCCTCCCACTCATTGCGTTCCCCATCGGCAGAGGCAATTGACGCGGTGAAATCTGCATTCGTGTAGCGCGCAATCTCCTCGGGGGTGTGGCGTTTTTCGGTGGGTACGATGGCACAACCGCCGAACACCAGCAGCGCGGCCAGCAACAACAATCGCCTTTGATTCATCCGTCAGGGCCCGGAACGCTATTTTCGAAACACAACGCGGCGTGCCAAGCCGCAACTCAACTCGATGGTCCGCGCCTTCGAATCATGGCGCACGAGGACGCGGCCCGGGGGCGACTCGTCGACGCCGCGCGGGATGTCGAACCACGCGAATTGCTCGTTCAACGAATACAGGGGATATCGGATTCCGGCGCCAAAGGGGCCGGTAAAGCCGATAGTGGCGTGCCCATTCGCCGAAGAGAGGGCCGCTTCGCTATCGAGAGGCTTGCAGGAAAAGCGACCATGGGCGGCAAATTCGCGGTCTGGATGGGCGACCGAATCCAGGATTGCCGCGACATTGTGGTCCACGGCATGCAGCAACAGCCTTCCACCGCTCAGGAAATGAACCCTTGTCCGCTTGTCTTCGGTTTCAAAAGCGCCGTTGTCCGCGTGGAACAGCGGCGACGCATCGCCAAATTGCCATAAGCTCGCCTTGGATCCGCCTTCGGCTTCCGCCCCCAGTTTGGCGAGCAGGCCCTGCTGCAAGCTCACGTAGGTTCCGTGGTGCGGCAACTCCTTGACGGCCACCCTTTGACGTTTGGCGTCGGCCCAGATCGGTGCAGCCCCCGCCAGTTGCGCGATATCCGTGGCAACCTCCTTGGGCGATGCAGTACGGTTGATGAAAACGTAAACCGACAAGCCTTCTGATGCATGGTGCAGTTGCACGGATCGCCATCCCCGCAGCGCCCCGGTGTGCGTCACCAGCCGCCGATGGTCGCGCTCGATGACGCCGATACCTGACGCGTAGAGCCCTGTGGCGCCGTCATTGAAGGGGAAAAGGCGCTGGATGTCAGCAACAAACGGCAGGCCCGCACGCTTGGGGTCACTTAGGCAAGCATCCCATTTCAACATGTCTTCGATGGTGGACACAACGCCGGCGGGGCCTGACCAATGCATGCCGTTCTGCTCGCTCTCCCACCGCCCATTGTGCAGGCGATAGCCCTGCCCGCGTCCGGGCAAGGGATCGGAACAGTCGACCCCGACAAAACTCGCGGCCATGCCCAATGGCTCGAAAATATCCTGATGGATGTTTTCACTGAATGACCGGCCCGTCACGGATTCGAGCGCACGTTCGAGCAGGACAAAGTTCGCGTTGCAATAAAGGTTCTGGCTCCCGGGCGCAAACATGCTCTTGGGTGCACGGCGAATGGTCTCTTCGCCATCCCCGAGGGTAAAGGGCTGTTCCGCGCGCGCGCCCATCCACATGGCCACCACCCAGTGGTCGCGAAGGCCCGACCGGTTTTGCATCAGGTGTGCGAGTGTCAGGGATTTGTCGAGACCGGCAAAGCCCGCGACATGGCGCGACGGATGCGCGTGGATGTCCAATCGGCCCGCGCGATGGGCTTTCCAGATGAGCGCACAAAGGAACTGCTTGGAGATGGAGCAGATTCGAAATGCCGAAGACGGCGTAAAGGGAACACGCTCCTCGAGGTTTGCCAGCCCGCGCCCGGCCGAATACAGCGCCCGGCCTTGACTGGCGATTCCCACGGCAATCCCAGGCTCTTCCTCACGACAAAACGCCTGCAAGCGACGCTCGATGTTGCGGAGCAAGCCCTTGTTCAAGGTTCCCTTCATGAAACGGCGCCGCAGCCCATCACAATGGGTCGGCGCAAAGGCAGTGGGCAACCGCGCGTACGGGCGGTCCTGCGCGAGAAGCGTCGCTGATGCCCGCAAGCCAGTTCAGGTCGCGGCGGATCTCCTTGGCCGTTTCGCCTGGCAGGCTTCCGCCGAAACCCGAGGCGTCAACCAACTTGGCAATGGCCTTGGCGCCGGATGCGCCGAAAGCTTCCAGTAGTTTTTCAAACTTGGTTTTTTCCGGTTCGATGTACACGACGGCAGCGTCCTCGTCGAGCTTGCCGCGCGACTTGGCGGCCTTCACTGCATCCGTGAAGAAGCCCAGCTTGTCGATCAGGCCGCGATCCTTGGCCTGTTTTCCAGTCCAGACGCGCCCTTGCGCGACGTCGTCAATCTTGTCCGGCGTGGTCTTGCGTGAGGCCGCTGCCTTGGTCTTGAAATCGGTATAGATGCCATCGATGGCGGCTTGCACCAGCTTTACAAATCGGGGGTCCAGCGGCCGGCGCGGGTCGTACCCGTTCTCGCGCAGCCAAGTGGTGGCATATCCCCCCGTATTGATGGACAGCTTGTCCATCGCCTTTTCGCCGGTCGGCAGCATGCCAAACACGCCGATTGAGCCGGTGATGGTCTGCGGATCGGCGATCACTTCATCGGCGCCCATCGAAACCCAGTAGCCTCCGGAGGCCGCCACATCGCCCATCGAGACGACCACCGGCTTGCCTTGTTTCCGGGCCAGTTCCAGTTCGCGGCGAATGTATTCGGACCCCACGGCGCTGCCGCCTGGCGAATTGACACGAAGCAGGACCGACTTGAAACGATCGTCATTGCGCGCCTTGCGAATCAGCTCTGCCGTGGAACGTCCTCCCACCCGACCTGCGGGGGCGTTGCCTTCGATGATTTCACCTTCCATCACCACCACGGCAACGGCATCGCCGAACTGCTTGGGTTTCAGTGTTGCCAGATAGTTTTGGAACGACACCTGCCGGAAAGTCTTGTTGACCTCGTCTTTTTCGCCCTTTTCGATCAGCAACTGGCGGAGTTCGTCCTTGGTCTTGATGGCATCCGCCCACTTGGCATTGACGGCCACCTTGGCCGCATCACCTCCCGCGGCCATCCTCAGTTCATCCAACTGATTGATGGTTTTCATGATGCTGCCCGGCGCAAGCTTGCGCGCCGGCTCCACTGCAGAAAGGTAGCCTTCCCACAGGCCATCGTAAAGGTATTTGTCGGACTCGAGTGTTTCCTTTGAAGGCCCGGACGCGAAATACGTTTCACCGAAATTCTTGTACTTGCCCGCCCGCACCACGTTGGCGGATATGCCTAGCTTGTCCAGCGCGTTGCGGTAGTAATTGCGGTAGCCGCCCAGCCCTTCGAGCATGACCATGCCCATGGGGTGCACAAACACCTGCTGAGCATGGGCGGCCAGGAAATAGCGGCGCTGGTCGAATTGACCTCCCCATGCGACGATGTCCTTGCCTGCGGCACGAAAACGGTCCATCGCCATGGCAATTTCGCGAAGGCTGGCCAAACCGCCGGATTGAAGGTCGTCCGTCAGCAGCAGGATGCGAATAATCTTCGCGTCCTTGGCAGCCGCATCGATGACGTTGACCACATCCCGCAATTGGGTTTCGGCATCCTCGTCGTCGTCCAACTGGCGGGTCAGCGCCATCAGACGGCTGTTGCCGGTATGCTGTTCAACCAGGCGCCCGGACAAATTGAGGACGAGTGTTGTCTTTTCCTGGATACCCGTGGATTTTCCGCCGGGGATCAGGATCGCCACCGCGATGATCAGCAAGATGAGCAGGAAGATCATGTTCATCGCGAACCTGCGCGACCAATCCAAGGCGTCGTACAGGCGCATCAGGAAGCCCAGCAATCCTTTGCGTTCAGGGGTAGTCATTGAAGTCATGGTGAAACCATTCGGAGTAAGGATTGCACGTGGCCCGGGCTACTACGCCCGATATCCGTGGTTCCAGGCCACAAGGGATGACCGCCTCGGGAGGGCAAGTCAAACGTTGGGAGTCAAAGATCAACCCACGTTGGCATTTTAGTGCCCGAAACGCATTGCGCCACGATCATGCGACGGACCGCCGCTATTGCGCGTTGAGACGCGCCTTGACCGCCGCGACGAGGCTGCCATCCTGAAGATACCGGTACAGGTTTTTCCCAGGACATACAGTTTGCCGGGAGTGGTCCTTGTGCGAACCGATGGCTTCCACGCCCAGGCGGAAACGCCGGGCCAACATCGCCATCGTGTCTGCCACGGCCGCCAATTGCGCCGGCGTCGGTTCGACCTCTTCGTAGTTGCCCAGCACCATGATCAGTGCGTGACCCGCCGGGTCGTACTCGGTATTGGTGTCCCCCGCAAAACGGATATCTCGCGCCTCATGGGTGCGGCCCTCAAGGTCGATCACGTAGTGGTACGGAATGTCGATCCAGCCTTTTTCTCTACGGGACCAGCTCTGCAGATTCCTGAGGTGTTGGGCGACATCTTTGTCCCGGCTAAAGGCCGTGCCCCCATGATGCAGGGTGATGTGCCGGATCTCGTGCGCTCGCCCTTTGGTGGCGTCCGCCGGGGTGCCTCCCCACGCTTGCATGGTCACGACCTTGAGCGGGCCTGCTGAAGATGGAATTCCACCATGATGGGCACACGCCAGCCCCAGCAAGGAAATGGCGAGAGCAAGCGTGGCAATTGGTCTGCGCATGCCTCATTTTGCACGGAGGACTGCAAGGCAACTCAAAGCATAAACTCACCGTCTGGCGGGGCTTCCAGGCCACTTTTGCCCCAGACGCCGCGCCAGATCTTGTCTTTTCCGAGTTTGGCCTGCTCTCGCAGGCCTGCGTTCAATTCAGACGGAAAGAGAATGGGACTTCCACGGCCACTTCCCGGCCTTGACCGATACAAGAAAACTGCGCAACGGCTTGTACCACCGTACTGTTGAAAGCCCGGTTGGTCGACGACGCGATCACGATGTCGCGGACGGCGCCGTCGGCCCCGACAACAAATCTCGCCACGACATCGCCTTCCAGTCCATCTCGCCGCGCCGCAAGGGGATAGCGGATGCGGCCGCGAACCGCCTGGGAATTCGGGCATGCGACGGAGAGAACCGGTTGGCCTTCACCCTGGCGTGATGACTCCACCGGCACAAAGGGCGCGGTCGGAAGAGGGTTGTCACTCGGTGAGGTCGCAATAGGCGGATCAGGTTGGGCTATGTCGATGGGCACCTGCGGAAGGGGTACTTCCACCCTGTGTTGTTGCGATAGGGCCGGATCACGTTTCGCGGGCTCCGGAACAGGTTTAGGCCGGTCAGGTACCGGCAAGATCACGACGTCGATCTCCGTTTTTCCCGGCTTGATCGACACCATCGGTCGCAGTGCGTGCAAAAGGCCGTAAATCAATATGCCGTGCAAGAGCGCAACAAAAGCCAGGCGAAATGCCCGTGACTGCGGTGGGGACCTCCGAAATGCATATTCCATAACTACCTCCCGGTGGTTGGAAACGCCCTGAGATCGTGCGATCTCAGGGCAATCTAACGCGTGGCGGGGCGGAAAGGGCTAGGGGAATCTCGGATTTTTGACGCTGAAAGTGAGGTGCGTCACAGTTTTGGATTGAGGTTCCTTGCCGGGAGGCTTACAGCCGGCCTGTCAGTCCCATCGAGCGCGAAATCACCTCTTTCATGATTTCATTGGTGCCCCCGTAGATGCGCTGGACGCGTGCATCGGCAAACGCCCGGGTAACCGGGTATTCCCACATGTAGCCGTAGCCCCCGTGGAGTTGCACGCATTCGTCCATCACTTTGCACTGCAAGTCCGTGCACCAGTACTTGGCCATCGACGCTGTTGCGGTATCGAGCTGCTTCTTGATCAACAACTCGGTGCACCGATCCAGAAAGACTTGGGCGATCTGCACTTCGGTCTGGTTTCTCGGCCAGCTTGTAGCGCGTGTTCTGGAAGTTGCCGACGGGCTGGCCAAACGCCTTGCGTTCCTTGACGTAATTCGTGGTCCATTCAACGGCTGCCTGCGCACTGGCCACGGCCGTGACCGCAATTTGCAGGCGCTCCCAGGGCAGTTCTTCCATCAGGCACACAAATCCGCGGTTCTCAAACGACGGTCCCCCCAGCAGATTGTCCATCGGCACTATCACATCGTTGAAGAACAGTTCCGACGTGTCCTGGGCCTTCAGCCCGAGTTTCTTGAGCCGCTTGCCTTTCTCAAAGCCCGCCATGCCGCGTTCAATCAAGAACAGGCTCGTCCCCTTGGCACCTTCGTTTGGATTGGTCTTGGCCACCACAATGACCACGTCCGCATGCCACCCGTTGGTAATGAACGTCTTTGATCCATGGAGGACAAAGTGGTCCCCTTTTCGTTCGGCGCGCGTCTTGATGCCCTGCAAGTCTGACCCGGCGGCCGGCTCAGTCATGGCAATAGCGCCGATCAACTCGCCGCTGGCCATTTTGGGCAGGTACTTCGCCTTTTGCTCCGGCGTCCCGTAATGCAGGATGTACGGCGCAACGATTTCCGAGTGCAGGGAAAATCCGATGCCCGAGACATTCGCGCGCGCGAGCTCCTCCATTTCGATGACCGAGAAAAGCTGGTCCGCTCCGACACCGCCGTACTCCTCGGGCATGGACGTGCAAAGAAAGCCGTTCTCCCCCGCCTTGCTCCAGAGCTTCCGGTCGACGTAACCCTGCTCTTCCCACTGGTCGTGAAAAGGGACGGCCTCCTGTTCCAGGAACTTGGCGAAGCTATCTCGGAAAGCCTCGTGCTCGGGGCCAAACAGGGTGCGCGTGATCATGAAGGCGTCCAGTTCAATTGTCGAAGACTTAAGAATTCGCGTGCCGCGCCGGTGATGGGGTCCTTGAACGCTAGCGATCGCGACAGCAATTGTAGCGGCGCAGTTGGTGACGAAGCATCCTCGCGCATGTCCGGATAAAGCGTGTCATTCAGGATGGGCATGCCCAATGCCGCCATTTGGACGCGTAGCTGGTGTTTCCTGCCCGTTGCGGGAAACAGCGCATACCGCGCCAGTGTGTCGTGCCGCTCGATGAGTTCGATCCGCGTCTCGGCATTGGGCGGACCATCGGCCACGCGCATGCGCATGAAGTGATCCCCTGCCACGATGCGGTGGCGCGCCGCCATCGGGAAAGGCAAGTCCGCACGGTGGTGCGCAATGGCCTCATAGGCTTTCGCGACTTCGCGGCTCGAGAACATCTGCTGGTACGCCCCACGTGTTTCCGGTCTCAAGGTAAAAGCCACAACGCCCGCTGTCTCACGGTCCAACCGGTGCATGGGTGCCAGGGTGGCAATTCCCGTTCGGCGCTTGAGGCGGGCCAGCAGGGTTTCCTTGGCATAAGCGCCGACCGGCGACATCGGCAGGAAATGGGGCTTGTCAGCAATCAGGATCAGATCATCCTGAAACAAGATGGATTCCTCTCCCGGAATGCGCACTTCGTTTTCAACGTGACGGTAGTAATACAGGCGCATGCCGGGCCGGAACGCCGACTCCGCATCCAGCGGCGCGCCTTCCGCGTCAAGCACATCCCCTGCATGGGTTCGGCGCAGAATTTCCTCGCGCGGTACGCCCGGAAACCGCTCCACCAGGAAATCAAGCACCGTTGCCCAAGGACCCACCGGCAAGACAATGGAACTCGCGCCCACCCCTTCCCGCAGGGGCAGGGATATCTTACTGACTGCCATCCAGCTCTTTGGCGCGCTGCAAACGCCAAGTTTCCCCCTCGGCGTCATACACGTCTTCGAGGGTGGTGTCGGTTTCATTCAGGTGGGTATCGAGCGCAATGCGGTTGTCAAAGACAAAACATTCGCCGCTCCAGTCACGCTCGGCATCGGGCAATTCCTTGAAATAATTCAGGATCCCTCCCTCGAGCTGATAGACATCGACGCCAAGGTCCTTCATCCAGACCGCCGTCTTTTCGCAGCGAATGCCGCCCGTGCAATACATGGCAACGCGCTTGCCGTTGCGTTTCCACTCATCAACGTGCTCGGTTACATAGCGTGGAAAATCGCGGAAGTTCTCGACACCGGGATCAATCGCGTTTCGAAATCGGCCCAGCCGGTATTCAAAGCTGTTGCGGTTGTCCAGCAGCACCACGTCGGGTTCGTCGATCAGCGCCCGCCAGTCTGAAGGCTTCACATTGATGCCCGCAGGCTGCGTGGCGTCCACGTTGTCGATGCCCAACGGAACAATCTCCTTCTTGCGCCGGATCTTGAGGCGCTTGAACGGTACGGTCACACATTCAGTTCGCTTGAAGACCTGGTTTGCAAAACGCGGGTCGGCAGTCAGCGCTGCCTCGAACGCATCGAGCGCTGCCATTTCTCCGGCGAGCATGCCGTTGATGCCCTCCTCGGCCACCAGCACGCTTCCGGTCAAACCGGCCGCAATGCGCTCAAGCCACTGGACGACCGCGGGAACGTCATCGAGACGCACAAAACGATAGAAGGCGGAGTGATAAAGCATGGGAACCCGGCGCAGTTTCAAAGCGCATTTTCCCATACGCTGCGTGCCTTTACCGAAGCATTTCCCCCGCCTGCTCGAAGCGCGCAACCAGTGGCGCATGCCGCTCCGACCACTCGGCGAGGGTCGATGGCGCACCTTTCAGGACCTGGTTGGCGAACTTCAACGCCAAGTCACGCGTCGCCGTCTTGACGATCGGGTTCAGGTCTTGGCCGCCGGGTCCGAGCCGATCGGTAAACATGCTGTGCGCGCCACCCTTGAATACCGCCAGCAACTTCGGTGCCCGGCTTTTGTTTGCTGTCGAATTGAATACGTCGATGCGATCGTCAATCCCCGAGCGATAGCCCGGGATGGTGATGTCGTCATCGGTGGACGTGATATGCAACGTGGGAATCGATATATCTTGCAAAATGGATTGCGAATCGCGCATGCCATAGAACGGTGGCGCCGAAATGAGGATGGCCGCGCGGATGCGGGGATCCGCCAACGCCAAGGCGCGCCCTTCTTTTTCAACCTTGGCGCCGGCGTGCAAAATCGCCTGAAAGCACCTGGTCGAGCACAAACCGCACATCGGCGACGCGGTCCAGCGCTTCGGCTTCCTGCGCAGCGCCGGACAAGCGGGACAACAAACCCAACGGATTGCCCATCCAGACCTGGCGGTCGCTGCCCACATGCTGGACATGCACAGCCATGTAACCATTGGCGGCAAAGTGCCGGCCCAAATACCGATAGCCCTCGCGCGACCCGCCCAACCCGTGGGAAAAGATGACCAGCGGAAAGGGGCCTTCAGCTTGTGTGGGAACGTAAATCCGGGCAGGCACGGCGCGATTGCGTGACGTGTCCTGCCATTCCATCGTGCTGCTGGTGAACTGACCCGCGGCAGGCGCCAGCGCCACTGAAGCCGCCTGGCTGTTTTCCGCAATGAATGCAGCAGCGACCGGGTCGCGCTCCGAGAGCGGCACGGCGGACATGCAGCCGGCCAGCGCAACAGGAATCGCTGTGCTGGCCAGCCAGTGGCGGACGGGGAAACGCATGAACGAAGAACTTATCGACTAAAGTGGAAACAGCTTACATTTTGGGTGGAAGCGCCGCATTCAAGCGCTGGCCTCCCCAAAGTTCAAATCGTCAGACCCCGGGCGCCGCTTGCGAGGCGCGTTGTGCAGGTTCCTGCGGCACAAAGATCCAAAGCAACACGTAGGCCAGCAAGCCCAGCCCGTTCAGGAAGACGGTCAGCACAAACAGAATGCGCCAAGCCCAGGCGGGAATGTTGCTGATGTTTTCCAATCCGCCGCAAACACCACCGATCCAGCGTTTGTTGAGCGAGCGCTGAAACTGGTGCACAGGCCCGGCTGCCTTTGGAGCAGCGGTCGCCTCGGGCGCCCCCTCGATGAGCCGTTTTTTGGCGGCGGCAAATTCCTCGTCGGTCAGACTGCCTTGCTCTTTGAGGCGTGCCAGACGCTCCAGTTGTTCGGTGAAGTCCATTTGCGTTCTCCTTTCGCGGTGAACAATTCGAGATGGATGAAGCATAGACCATGTCATCCGCGCAGTGTTCCGGGGCCCGACCGATTGCGGAAATCGGGCCCCCAATCCCGCCACTGGGGGTATGATTCGCGCCAAGTCTCCACCGAACGAGGATTTTGACCATGTTGCGGACCCTTCGATTCCTTTGCGCCTTGTTCCTGCTGGCCATGGCACTTCCCGCCAGTGCGGCAGGACTGTCGCCGATCGACGTCAAGTCGGTCCTGGGACAGCCCTTCAGCGCGGAAGTGGAATTGCTGGGCCTGACCGCAGACGACATGCTGACCGCCCAGACGCGCATCGCCAGCCCGGAGGAGTATGAAAAGGCTGGCGTGCCGGTGACGGCGTTGAATCACCAATTGCGCGTCACCATCGATGAACGCGGCAAGGACAAACGGTATTTGAAGATCACCAGCGGTGCGCCGGTCAACGAGCCCGCGATAACGCTGATCCTGGAGTTTTCCTGGCGCGGCGGGCGCATGCTGCAGCGCTACTCGGTACTGTTGGACCCACCCAAAGCTTGATCCGCGGGCGGATTCCACCGCCCATTGTTTCGCCAAGTCGCCTACGGTTCCGCCGGCATTGCCCGATTGCGGCCGGATTCCTTGGCGCGGTAAAGCGCCGCATCAGCGCGCTGCAACTGCACGGACGGCTCCACGCCGGGCGCCTCCGCGACACAATAGCCCAGTGACAACGTAACGACACCTGCTGCACGCGAAAACGCGTGGGGCAACGCCAGTTCACGCACCGCAAGCACCAAGGATTCAGCCAGCGCAGTGGCGGCCTGGACATCGGCAACGCGGGCAAGAACGGCAAACTCCTCGCCCCCATAGCGGCAGATTTGCGCATCGGCGTGCGGCAACGTGGCGGACAGCGCTTGCGCCACTTTATGAAGGCACACGTCACCCGCCGGATGTCCATAGTGATCGTTGTAGGCTTTGAAGTCGTCGATGTCGGCAATCATGACCGCGAGGACGCCGTAGCCATCGAAGGCGCGGCATTGCTCGGCAAGCCGTTCGCCAAATTCCCGGCGATTGGCGATGCCGGTCAAGGCGTCCGTCCGTGCCATGACATCGAGTTGCCGGTTGACTGCCGCGAGTTCAGAGGTGCGATTGGCCACTTCGGATTCGAGCATGGCCTTGCGCTTGCGCAATGCGCGGATGCGAAGCCAAGGCGCCAGCACCAGGAGCGACATCAGGAGAACTCCCGCCAACGTGCGCGCCCACCAGGTCTGGTACCACGCGGCGGCGACCACGAACTCACGCGTCGTTCCGCGTTCAGGCCACCCGCCGTTTTGGCGGGCCGCCTGCACTTCAAAGGTATATCTGCCCGGTTTGAGTGCAGAAAAGAAAGCGGTGCGTCTTCCTTCAGCGTGGATCCATTCTTCCTGTTCTGGCATCAACCGGTACCGGAATCGCACCTGCTTGGGCAAGGTCAGCTCCGGCACCGTGTAGTCAATTTCGAGGTCGCGTGTCCGCGCGGGGACATCTGTACCCCATGTCACCCGGATCCGATCTGCCCGCAGGCCATCAACGGTGACAGGAGGCAGGGCCGGACTCGCCCGCGCTTCGCGCGGATCAACGCGGATGAGCCCGTTGATCGCCGGCCACCAAATGCGCCCCTCCTTGTCGAGCACCCCGTTGGGCTGCGCGCCCCCATTGGTTTCGGCCGTGACGAGTCCGTCGCGTTCATCAAGTGTTAGCAGTGCGGGCCGGCAATTTTCGTCAACCAGGCACTGCGTCAGGGCCGATTGCTCGGCGCGCAAGATCCCGCGATTCGTGCCGACCCATGCAGAGCCATCCCGCGCCAGGATCAAATCATTGCTGTTGCGATCCGGAAATCCGTTGGCAGGCCCAATGCGGATTTTCCGCGAGCCTTCCATGACAAAGACGCCATTGACACTGGCCCAAGTCCGCCCCGCTGCATCACGCTGCAATGCATAGACCGGACCCCCAAGCTGCTCGGCAACGGTTTGAACGGTGCCCGTACCGCCGCGCGGAAAAATCTGGATTCCGCCCTGCCGCGTGCCCACAGTCAGGGTCCCATCGGGATTCTCGTCCAGCGCGGAAATAATGCCCGCAGCCTCTGGCCATGTGAAAGGCACGACTGAGTCACTCCGGACTTCGAAGATGCGCCGCCCCTTGGCCAACAGCAAACGGCCATCGCGCAGGCGCAGGAAAACCCGTGGAATGGGTTCACCGTCGGCCAAGCGGTAGAGCCAGGTCAAACGGTCATCCCGCTCAACGCGCACAATCCCGGCTGTCGCAGACACGATGGCGCGGCCACGATCCCAGGGATGCATGGCCCAAACCGTATCCAGGCCTTGCGCCGATCCTGCAATCCGTCGCACGACCTTCTCATCACGCATCACGTTGAGGCCGTTGCCGTTGGTGCCGACCCACAAGTCACCCACTTCGTCCTGATGCACGGTCCAGATCCAATCGCCGGTCAGCCCGTCGCGCTTTCGAAAGGTGCGAATGGGCGAATCCGACAAGCGGGCCACGCCGCCACCGGCCATGCCCGCCCAAATGTTGCCTGCCCGATCGACGCGGACATTGAGCACGCTATCGCTATTGAGCCCCTCCCGCGATGTCAGCGTCTCGAACCGGCCCTCTCGAAATCGCTGCAGGCCGCCACCCGGTGTCGCAATCCAGAGCGCCCCGGTCTTGTCTTCGGCAATGCCGCGCACCGTGGCAAGTGCCAATCCCTCAGCAGGGGTAAATACCTTGATGGACGTCCCGTCGAACCTCAGCAAGCCATTGCGGCCCCCGATCCAGTTAACACCGCGGCTGTCGCGAAACACCGTCCAGACAACACGTAGGGGCAGATGAAATTCGGATTCCAGATGCCGCCAGCGGCCGTCTGGCTCCCGCAAATGGGTCCCCGACTCTGCCCCGATCCATAACCGGCGGTCGTCATCTTCGCGGATGAACCAAACGGGGCCCTTGACCGGCAAACCCTCTCCGTCAATGACGGGTTTGTGGTCCACGCTGTTCATGCGCCAGACCCCTTTCTCGCCACCCACCCAATAGCCGCCATCGAGCCGGAATGCCACAGCACGCACATGTCCGACTTCAGGCAATGGGAATACGTCCCAACGGTGATCGATGCGGCGGGCGATCCCTCCTTCGCCCATGGCCGCCCACGCTTCGGCGTCCCCAAAAATCACCGAGCGGGAAAAATAATCGATCCGTTTGCCGGGCATCGGCATTGCGGGCGCAAAGTTCACGCCATCAAACCGCGCCAGCCCCATCAGGGTCCCGACCCAAAGGAATCCTTCGCGATCCTCGGTCAGCATGTGGACCGACCCGTGGGCGAGACCATCGTCCACGCCCCATTGGGTGAGGCGATATTGCGTGAGCGACTTTGCCGGGTCGAGGGCCATTGACCCGCCCGCCCAAAGCGCCCATCCGGCCATCAGCAATTGGGCAAGCCGCATTTTCATGGGTGCATTATGCCCATGCTCGCATCCGCGCAGTCCAGGATTGCGTAGCGTGGCCAGACAGGGACCAAACGAGGAGGCCGT